>JANXZS010000154.1 GCA_025355385.1 Acidobacteriaceae bacterium
GTGATACTCGCTAGACACAAATAGAGTCGCGGCAAAGGAGCTATCTAGTGCAGAAGCAGGGATAGTGTGATGGATCCAGCCTCAGCGATGCAGGCATTTTCTTGATGAAAATGCCTGCAGAGATCTGTGGCTCATCTTACAGTAACCCTGCTTCTGCTTTAGTCCACGGCCTGTACCGCTCCCCGTCCAAGCAACTCCTCGGCACGCTCTACAAACCCGCGATCCGCGCCCACCGTAAGCGCCTCTGGTTCAAGAACGACGGCAAACTCACCTGTCTGTTCCAGGCTCAGCATCATGTGGCCCGGCCCCGGTGCACCCATGATCAGCTTCCTCAATGCCACCAAAGTCTGATCACTGGATCGCTCCAGCGTTACACGGATGCGCACGTTCTGAGGAAGCTTGACCTTCACATCCTCGAGCGCCTGGATGGACGAGACGCACAGCTTGGGAGCCGCATCTTCCTCACATCGCAGCGAGCCCTTCACCAATACTGGAACGTCCATCTTCAACGTCTCGGCGTTGCGCTCATAATCCTTGGGAAAGCAGATCAGGTCTATCTTGCCGATTGTGTCTTCAAGGCAGGCCTGGGCATAGTACTCTCCCGAACGTTTTGACTTGGCCACCTTCAACGAGACGATGACTCCCGCCATTGCGATAATATTTTCCTTCTGCTGTCCCCGCCGCCAATCCGTGGGTGCAGGCTTCATCTCGGCCGCCGTCTGTGTGTCCACCACGTTCATGTTGCGAAGCTTCTCAGCGTACTTATCGAGAGGATGACCGGAGACGAATAGACCCAGCACTTCCTTTTCTGCCTGCAATCGTTCATTCTCGCCCCAATCCGGTACGTTCGGCAGACTGTCGGCGCTGCGGGAGGCAGCAGGCATGTCATCGAAGATGCCAAAGAGCCCGTGCTGCCCCGCAGCCTCGTCTCTCTGGGCCTTCTGCGCGCGCTCGATTGCATTATCGGCGGCGGCAATCAACTGGGATCTGCGCCCGAAGGAGTCCAGCGCCCCGGCCTTGATCAGCGACTCCAACACGCGCTTGTTCATCAACCGCAGATCCACCTTCTCGCAGAATTCCCAGTAAGACGCGAACTTGCGTCCCTGCTCTTCCAACTCGCGACGCGCGCCCAGGATGGACTCGATGGCATTGCCACCCACATTTTTGATTGCCGTTAGTCCAAAGCGAATCGATTGGTCATGCGGCGTGAAGTGCGCGTGGGAGAACTGCACATCGGGAGGCTCGACCGGAATGCCCATCTCACGGCACTCCTTGATGTACTTCACGACATTCTCGGGCTTGGAGATTTCCGACGTCAGCAGCGCCGCCATGAACTCAATCGGATAGTGTGTCTTCAAATACGCCGTCTGATAGGCCAGCAACGCATACGCGGCGGAGTGGGACTTGTTGAAGCCGTAGCCGGCAAATTGCAGCATCAGGTCGAAGATGTGCGCGATCGTATCCTTGGGGTGACCCTTCCGCGCTGCCCCTGCCACGAATTGCTCCCGCTGCTCGGTCATCTCCGCCAGATTCTTTTTACCCATCGCACGGCGCAACAGGTCGGCATCTCCCAGCGAGTAGCCCGCCAGGACGTTGGCCATCTGCATCACCTGCTCCTGGTACACAATTACGCCCAGAGTCTCTTTGAGAATCTCTTCCTGTTCAGGTAGCTCATACGCAACCTTGCGGCGTCCCCACTTGCGCTCGATGAAGTCGTCGACCATCCCACCCTGAATTGGCCCCGGACGATACAGTGCATTGAGTGCCGTCAAATCCTCAATCGACGTCGGCTTGTAGCGACGCAGCACATCGCGCATTCCACCGGATTCAAACTGAAACACCCCGGACGTAAGGGCGCGATGGAAGACTTTCTCGTACGTCTCCTCATCGTCGAGTGCAATCGTCTCCAGATCGAGCTTAATGTGACGATGCTTCTCAATCAGCTTCAGGCAGTCGTCGATGACTGTAAGCGTCGTCAGGCCGAGGAAGTCCATCTTCAAAAGGCCCATCTTTTCGATTGCCTTCATGTCATAGGCGGTGACAACTTCACCACTCTTGCTGCGCGATACCGGAACCAGCTCCGTAAGCGGTTGCGGCGAGATCACGACGCCGGCCGCATGGACGCCCGCACCACGCGCCAGCCCTTCCAGCTTGCGCGCCGTGTCGATCAACTCGTGAACCTGAGGCTCACTGTCATACGCATTTTTCAGCGGACCCTGGTCCGCTAAAGCCGCATCGATCGTGATGCCTATCGTTGCCGGGATCATCTTGGCAATTCGATCCACGTCTCCGTACGGCATGTCGAGCGCCCGGCCTACATCCTTGATGGCAGCTTTGGCCGCCATGGTGTTGAAGGTGATGATCTGCGCAACTTGCTCGCGGCCGTACTTTCGTGTCACGTAATCGATCACTTCGCCGCGCCGGTTCATGCAGAAGTCGATGTCGATATCAGGCATCGAGATGCGCTCCGGGTTTAGAAAGCGCTCGAAGAGCAGCGCGTGTTGCAGCGGATCGATGTTGGTGATCTCCATGCAATAGGTGCACAGCGATCCCGCCGCAGACCCGCGCCCCGGGCCTACGGGAATGTCCTGCTCCTTCGCGTAGCGGATGAAATCCCACACGATGAGGAAGTAGCCGGAGAACTTCATCTGCTTGATGATCGCCAGTTCGGTCTCAAGCCGCTGCTCATATTCCGAGATGGTTCTGCGCAGTTGTCCGCGATCCTGCAGGTGGCGAATGGCAGTATCGAGACGCTTGCGGAAACCAGCACGGCAGACCTCTTCAAAATAGCTATCCACAGTATGGCCGTCTGGAACCGCGAAAGCGGGAAAGGGATTTTCCACCTTGTGCAGCTTCAGTGAGCAGCGCTCCGCGAACTGCATCGTGCGGCTTACCACTTCGGGCGCGTGCGCAAATAGCCGCGCCATCTCGTCGGCGGACTTGACGTAGAACTGGTCACTGTCGAACTTGAAGCGCTTGGGGTCGTGGATCGATCCGGCCGTCTGCACGCAGAGCAGCACCTCGTGCGCGTGATGATCGTCCTCGCACAGGTAGTGGCTGTCGTTGGTAGCGACCAGCGGTATCTCCAGCTCCTTCTCCAGGCGAAAGAGGTCCGCGTGAATCTTCTTCTCCAGCTCCAGCCCCTGATCCTGAATTTCAAGAAAGAAGTTGCCCTTGCCGAAGATGTCTCGATACTCCATCGCCGTGTGGCGAGCCTCTTCGAATTTTCCTTCGAGCAGTTCCTGGCACAACTCCCCAGCCAGGCAACCGGAAAAGCCGATCAGCCCGCTGGCGTGCTCCGCCAAATACTTTTTGCTGATGCGCGGCTTGCGATAGAAGCCATGCAGCGAAGACTCCGACGTAATGCGAACGAGATTGCGGTAACCCTCCTCGTTCTCCGCCAGCACCAGCAGGTGGTTATAATCATCGCCCTGGGGATCGGCGCGATGGTCCTCCTTCTGGCAGATGTAGAGCTCGCAGCCAAGTATGGGCTTGATTCCCTGCTTCTTGGCCGCGTCAAAGAAGTGCACCGCGCCGTATATGTTGCCATGATCAGTGATGGCAACAGCCTTCTGGCCAATCGAGTCAACGTGCGACACCAGCTTTTCAACATCGCAGGCGCCATCCAGAAGTGAGTAGTCCGTGTGTAGATGCAGGTGGGTAAATTCAGCCATGGCAGTCCTATGATTCTAGTGCAATTCCCCCGCTCAACAGCCGCTCTTCGAGGGCTGCCGGGTGTGCCAAGAACACTTTGCTGAGGAAAACCCGGACATAACCCGCAGCGTTCGCTGCTTCAACTCGTTGCGACTGCCGTACGCATCCTAGTGTGTTGGCTGTCCATCTTGATGGCAATAACGAAAGGCGTTCGAATGACCTTGCAATCGCGGGGATTACTCGTTGGGGTATTCCTATCCCTGTTTATCTTTGGACCACAATGTTTTGCTGACCCTGGTTCCGGCTGTCGGCTAGTCATCCACGTAGACAAGATTCGTAATGAGAAGGGCGTCCTCGGTGCAACCGTTTTCCGCTCGCCGGATGGATGGCCCGAGAAGAATGACAAGTCCTTTCGCCATGGCCCGTTTCCCCTTACCGGCAGCACGGCAACGGCCGCCTTTAGCGATCTGGCGCCAGGAGATTACGCCGTAGCCGTCATTCATGACGAAAACGAAAATCGAAAGGTGGACCGCAATTTTCTCGGGTGGCCATTGGAGGGCTTCGGCTTTGCAAACAATCCAAAGGTTCTGCTCGAAGCTCCCTCTTTCAAGCAGGCGTTGGTGCACGTCTCCTGCCCCGAGACACAGATTTCGATTGACATGATCTACAAGTAGACACGGCAAAAACCTAAGCAAGCTGGCTATGCATACGCAAAGAGGGGTGCGGCCAAGG
>JANXZS010000160.1 GCA_025355385.1 Acidobacteriaceae bacterium
TGACTAAGCGAGGCCGAGCAGTAGCGCCCTCCAACTTCAGTCGTAGCAATGCGTCGTGTTGATTTGCACCTTCCCGATCGGTCTGCAGAGCGAAGATCGGTTGGGCCCAAGCGTTTCCAGATCAAATTCATGGCCTCGACTCCCAGTTCATATAACCGCAGACGACCCGCGTTTCCCTGGGTCAGCGCAAGCATCTTTCTCTTGCTCGGCGCAGGCCTAGGCGCGATCTTGCTGGGGATCTTTGCCCACACGGCGCAAGAGGGCTTGTGGGATCATCTCGCCTCGATGGCCACGGGCAGGAGCAAAACCCAATACAGTTCACAGCCCTCGGTCGTTGAGAAGATCCAAAAGCTTCAGCGTCTCGAGACGGTGGTTTACACCATGGATAAGGTGGTGGAGGGCGACAGGCTGAGCCTCATACTGCCCGACTTCCTGGCAGGAGACAAACTGTTGCTGGTAGCTCACGGCGAGGTAGTAGCCGGGATTGACCTCAGCGGGCTAAAGTCCTCCGATGTCGCGATTGCAGGTCGTAAGATTAGCGTACATTTGCCTGCGGCGCGGATCTTCATGTCCCGTTTGGATAGCGCGCAGACGCGGGTTTATTCAAGGATGACGGGGCTGCTCATCTCAGCGGACCAGAACCTCGAAACGGAGGTTCGCCTGAAGGCAGAGCAGCAGATACGCGAAGGAGCGCTGGCCGATCGGATCCTCGACAAAGCCACGCAGAATGCAAGAACGACCATCAAATCGATGTTGCTGAGCCTCGGGTTTGAAGCAGTCGAGGTGGACTAGAGCAGAAGCAGGAACAACGTGATGTATCCAGCGTCAGCGATGCAGGCATTTTCTTGATGGAAATCCCTGCGGAGATCTCTGACCCACCTTACAGTTACCCTGCTTCTGATCTAGAGCAATTCCACTTGCGGTGGATCCGAGTAGCAGAACCCTGCCCGGCCTCTTCCCTCGATAAGAGCTGAACTCGCGACAGGCCGGGACTCCATGGAGGTGGATGGCTCTGGAGTTTCCCGCCAGGCGGAGTGGAGACAGCGGATCCTCGTTCACTCCTCAGATTCAGAATGCGATTGGCGGCGCTGAGGGATGACGCGAATCGGGTATTTGGGACGCAATGTGATCTTGGGCTGTACTGCGATCTGCTGGCCGGCCACCAGATTGAGCTTCCACTGCTGGCCGAGGGTGGCCAGAATGAGGATCCCCTCCATCCACGCGAAGGCCTCGCCGATGCACTGGCGTCCTCCTCCACCAAATGGGAAGTAAGTGAATTTCTGGCGAGCCATCTTTTGCTCGGGTGTGAATCGTTCCGGATCGAAGCGCAAGGGATCAGGAAAATGTTCGGGGCTGCGGTGCATGATGTATTGACTGAAGAAGAAGTAGGTTCCACTGGGAAAACGATAAGGGCCAAGCTCTACGTCATGGATCGACTGCCGGCCCATGGCCCATGCCGGGGGATAGAGCCGCATCGATTCCGCGAAGACCATCTCGGTATAGCGAAGCCGCGGCAGGTCGTCGAGTGTCGGAAGGCGGCCCCCCAGAACTTCATCGAGCTCGGCATGGAAGCGTGTTTCCGCATCCGGATTCTGTCCCAGCAGCAGCCACGTCCAGGCTAGTGCGTTGGCCACCGTCTCATAGCCTGCCAGGAAGATGGTAAGCACTTCGTCGCGAAGTTGCGCGTCCGTCATACCGCTGTGGTCCGCTTCTTCATCGCGAGAGGCCAGCAGCATAGAGAGCAAATCGCCACGGTCGACACCCAGTTGACGATGCTCTTCGATCATTCGCTGAACGACCGCATCCAGGCGCGATTTCGCTTTGCGAAAGCGCCTGAGGGCGGGAATGGGCAGGTGCAGCAGACTTTCGGCGCGCGGCAAGGCGACCAGAAAGTTGTAAAGTCCCATGACGACGTTTACCTCGTCGTTGATCTGGCGAACATCTTCTGTGACATCGGTGGCGAAGAGCGTCCGCGCTACGACCTGAAGAGTGAGCTGCATCATCTCGGCGGCGATGTCGATTTCACTGCCCGCCCTCCACTCTCCGCGCATTGTGGCTGCGCGTTCAACCATCATTGTTCCGTAAGCCTGAATTCGCTGGCGATGGAAGGCGGGAGCCGCGATCCGCCGCTGCCGTTTATGAATTTCGCCGTCGCTGGTGATGAGGCCTTCGCCTAGCAGAATCTTCATGCGCCGCTGGGTGCGCTCCTTGATGAAGTTTTGCGGCTGGTTTACCAGAATTTCGCGGATAAACTCCGGCTCATTGAGGAAGATGATGTGACTTCCAATCAGGCGGTAGTGGGAGATGCGCCCATAGGTAGCGACCAGATGCTCGAAGAGCAGGATGGGGTTGCTGGGACGGAAGAAGCGGCGCGCTAGGTAAAAGGGCAGATTCAGCTTCAGCCCCGGAGGGAAGCGATAGGTACCGTGCTGTTCGACGATCCAGTTCTGTTGTAACGGAGGTGGAAGGGCTGTAGCCATAAGGTTGATTCATTCGGCGCGAAATGCTCGCAAACACTCTATTACTACGGATACGATGCGGCGGTGCACCTCTTCAAGGGACCCATCCCCATCGATTACGACCACACGCACAGGCTCACGCGCGGCAATCTCCCGATACTTGTCAAAGACGCGCCGATAAAAATCCTGACCTTCGCGTTCGAAGCGCCCTTCGTCCGTTCCATCGGTGGCCATACGCTCGTTGCGACGTCGGGCGCGCACCAGGGAAGCGGCAAAGTCGGGAAGCAGAAGAACTGTGAGGTCGGGCATCAGTCCGCCGCACATCGTCTCGTGCAATCGCAGGACAATTTCGCTGCCCAATTGTCGGCCGCCGCCCTGATATGCCTCGGTTGAATCGGTAAATCGGTCGCAGACAACGATGCTCCCCGCATTCAAGGCGGGGAGTATGATCTCGGCCAGCGCCTGCGCGCGATCGGCAAACATCAAGCCTAACTCCGCCATCGGCGCCGGGCTCTCTGTTTTGCTGTCGAGCAGCAAACTTCGAATACGGTCTCCAATGCGAGTTCCCCCGGGCTGTCGCGTAACCCGGACGTGCTCGCCGCTCGCTTCCAGCCATCCAACGAGGAGGCGCGATTGTGTCGATTTGCCCGAACCGTCGAGCCCTTCAAATGTGAGGAAGAAGCCCTTCGGCATGGCGCGAGTGTATCACCGGAGCTGGTGTTGGAGCAGTATTCGCACAGCCATCCGGCGGCATCGGTCCAACTGGTTGACAGTTGCTACGCAAGCGGCTAAGAATTTCCCAAGAATGAAGAATCGCGCGCTCGTTCCATAAGTCTTTTCCAGGCCGGGAATGTGCGAAACTTGTCGCTTCGCGTATCCTCCGCAGGGCAATCCCTCGTCGGCGATTTGCCGAACCCCGTGGGTTCCGTAGTCGCACCGCGGTCCCGCGACACCAAGTTATCGCCGATGCCTCAGATTTCCATATGCACAGGAGTTCTACCGTGCCCAAGGTGATGTCGTCAGCCGTCCCCGCCCGTATCTCTTCACGCTTGTTCGCAACCCTTCGTCGGTTCATGATTTGGTTCGCGGCGCTCATCGCGCTTTGCGCACCGCTGTCGCAAGCGCAGAACACCACTCTGGAAGGACAGACGGGCGGCTTCATCACGCCCACTGCCTATGTCGTGCCTTCGGATACGGGCCACCGGTTCTCCCCTCCGGTCGTGGGGTTCCACTTTATTTCTGCGGGGAACGTAATCGGGAACATTTACACGCTCTCGGTGACCGAAGGCATCTCGAATCGCTTTGAAGTCGGATATACCCGCAGCCTCCACAGCAATGGCGACAATCCCTTCTTTAGCCCCCTCTGGTACTACAATGGATTCAATGTCTTCCACGGCAAAGTGAACCTTATTCCTGAAACTCTGAAGGGGCACCCCTGGATACCGGCAGTGGCGGTCGGCGGAGTCTATAGGAGTCAGGTTCACTACGTCAGCGGCGCTATCGCGCGAAAATCCTACAACAATGGAGATGTGTACATCGCGGCCACGCGGACTCTCCGCAAGATAAAGCCACCCTTGCTACTTAACATTGGATACAAGGGAACGAACGCCTCAATCTTCGGAGGGGGGGGGAAATTCTCCTGACTTTGTCGGTCGATTCTTTGGAGGTCTCGGTATCGCTTTACCATTGCCGCATGGCTTGCTTGCAGTTCCGGCGGCCGGCTTTACCCAGGAGCCTCGGCGCGTGCGCAACCTGCCACACGCCGATATTCCTACCACTCTGGACTACGCCGTGCGCATAACGCAGCGCGAGAATCCTCGATTCGCATTTGATGCCGGAGTGGGACAAGTTGCCGGCAGGATCCTACCGGGAGTGGACCTGCACGCGCGCTCGGTCTTCGGTATGGGGCTCTCTTACAAGTTCTGAGAGAGCATCAGGCGTCACAGAGCCTTATAGCGGCTACTCGGCCTCAGCCAACTCGAGGCCGACGATCTCGAGCTCAAGTCCGCCGAAATCCGGGTGGTCATTCTGGCGCAGATGGTAGGCAATGTTGACTACGCTGCCTTTCACCAAACCCATTTGCGCCGCGCGTTCTGCCCAGTTCCATCCCACCGCCGCGATATTTCTATCCCCAGGGCCGCCCTCCAGCGCGAGACGAAGGTGCCGCTCCTTCATAACGCGCCGTTCGGTTGCAATGCGTATATCGCGCGCAAGAAAAGTTGGCTCCGGATTACCCATGCCAAAGGGTTCCAACTGGCGCAGCCAGCCGTAGATTTCTGGCGTTAAGCAATCAAACGCGAGCGCGCTGTGGCACTCTACCGTTCTGATGGGCATGCCGGGTTCCAGGTGTCTGCAGGCGTAGGTCTCTAGTCTTTCCCGCAATTCCGGAATACGATCCGCGGGTAGGGAGAAGCCAACGGCGTGTGCGTGACCGCCGAAGCGTGCAAAGAGTTCGGCGCAGCTCTCGAGCGCTTCCAGCAGGTGGAAGCCGGGCACGGATCGTCCGGAGCCGAAAGCCTGTGCATCTTCGATGGCAATGACGATGGCTGGGCGTGCGGTGCGATCCACCAGCCGCGAGGCAAGGATGCCAATGACGCCGCGATGCCAGTCCTCTTGGTCGATAACGATACAGTGCGCTTCGCGCAAGCTGTGATCCTCAACCAGCCTTCGCTCAATCTCTTCCAGCGCGGCAAGCTCGGTTTGTCTGCGCTCGGCGTTCAGCCGCTCCAGCTTGGCTGCTAGCTCCGCGGCGCGTCCTCGATCTCGGGTGGTAAAAAGTTCGACGACGTCGGAGGCCACATCCATACGACCAGCCGCGTTGATTCTCGGTGCCAGGCGGAAGCCGATATCGACGGTTGTCAGCGGGCGTTGTGCCGGATCCAGGTTTGCCTGCTCCATCAATGCGCGCAGCCCCACTCCTACAGGCCTTTGTAACTCCTGCAGGCCGAGGCTGGCAATGACTCTGTTCTCCCCCAGCAGCGGGACGGAATCGGCGACGGTGGCAAGGACGAGCAGCTTAAGAAAGGACGGCAATATCTTTGCGCGGGTGCGTTCGCGATCGTCCGCCTCAAGCAGTGCCTGAGCCAGCTTGAAGGCAATACCGGCGCCGCACAGGTGCTTGCATCCGTATCCGCAACCAGACTGGTTCGGGTTGAGAATGACCAGTGCTCGGGGCAATTCCAGAGCTGCCTCTGGCAGATGATGATCGGTGACGATCAGGTCAAGGCCCAGTCGCTCAGCGACCTTCGCTTCAGCGAAAGCGCGAATCCCAGTGTCGACGCTGATGACGAGACGCACTCCTTCTATGAAGGCCGACTCCAGCACACTGCCTTGCATGCCGTAGCCCTCACGCAGGCGATGTGGCACATGAAAGCGCACCTTGCCGCCAAGCCGCTCAATAGCTGTCTTCAGCAGAACGACGGCGGTAGTGCCATCCACGTCGTAATCTCCGTAGATGAGGATCAACTCGCAACCGCGAATCGCTGCCTGGACGCGTGCGACCGCTGCAGTCATTCCGAACATCGAATAGGGATCGAGCAGGTCGTCTAATTTTGGATGGAGAAAACGCTCGGCATCCTGGGCGTTGGCAACTCCGCGATTCAGGAGAAGTTGCGCTATCAGTGCCGGTAGAGCAGCCGAAGCCACGAGTTCCGCTGTACGAACGGGATCAGTCTCCGGCAGAAGCCAGCGTTGCTTCCCGGTAATCGCCGGCGGGCTAGCGCTACTCACAGACTCTCGTTTGCATCCTCGCCATCACCAGCTTCAAAAACAATGTCGCTGAACTCTTCCATTTTTTCGAGCAGCTGCTGGTAGCGTTCGTACCAGGCGGTCGAGGTCTCGTGGATGAACATGATGCCCTGATGAGCAAAGCCAAGCTGGACGTATCCCGTCTTGCCGACGTAGTTGACCAGGGAAAGTGCCTCTTCGACCTCGGGCGCGTCTTCTTCGGGGAAATTTTGATCGCGCAACTGCTCCACGAGGAGCTCCAGATCATCCTTCTCCAGAACGATCTCGCTCATAGTGAGGAAGGGTGCGGAGGCGGCGGTTGCCATCTCGACAAAATCCTTCCAGCTGTCCGGGTTCACATTGTCTTCCCACTCCACGCTGGGGATGTCTTCGGTGATCAAGCCCGGGAGGCGTCGCATTCCATGACCTTCAATGAAGGCCACCATATCGTCTTTGAGGATCAGCAAATTTTCAGGATGCATGTAGAAACCCATTGTCGCAGATGGGCGAGTCTACTCCACTGTGAGGTGTGGATAAAGACGTTAGATCTTCTGAGGCGGAATTTTTCCTCAGGGTTCCGCCCGCGAATCCACCGTGAGACCACGACCATGAAAAATCTCCGCCGGGGCGTGAGTACTCTGTCAGCCTGTCGGATGGTAGAGAATGGACGGTAGTAGTGATCAGGACTGCGCTGGTGTTGAGGCGTGCAATTGGATCAGGATTGGAAAACCGATGGGACTGCTAAGCAGCAAGACGGTACTGGTGGCTGGCGCCAGCCGGGGAATTGGTCTGGCGATTGCGACAAGAATGGCCGAGGAGGGCGCTCACGTCATTCTGGCGTCTCGTTCCATCGGCGCGCTGGAGGCTGCCGCTTCGCGATTGAAGGGCAGGGCAGTCGAGTTGGACGTGACCCAGGATGCATCCATTGAACGCGCGGTTGAGGTGGCAGGTGCGGTCGACATCCTGGTGAATGTAGCCGGGATGAATCTACGCAAGGCGTTTGAAGACTTTACTCGCGAGGAGATCGAAGCAATTCTGCAGACGAACCTGGTCGGGTTGATGCGGCTGACACAGCTGGTCGGACGCGACATGATCGCGCGCAAAGGCGGGGGAAAGATCATCAACATAGGGAGTCTGACTTCGCTTATTGGCATACCCTACATCTCCATTTATGGGGCTTCAAAGGGAGCTGTTGGTCAATGGACGCGTTGCCTGGCGGCAGAGTGGGGTCGGCACAATATCCAGGTGAACTGTATCGCTCCGGGCTTTATCATCACGGATTTGAACCGCGAGATGTGGCAGGCCGAAAAGCTGCAGAACTGGCTCAAGGCCAGTCAGCCGTGTCCTCGACTTGGCACCCCGGAAGACGTGAGCCCGCTGGCGGTGTACCTGGCGAGCAGCCAATCGGACTACGTGACCGGACAGGTGATTGCTATCGATGGCGGGCACACGGTGACTTCGATGTGGCCCTTTGTGCCGGGGGAGTGAGGGATAGGAAGAACACTGCGATCCTGTCCGGCCGGAATTCATGACCCAGATACCAGCCCGTTAGCGGCGGGGTGTAATGCGCGATTTCCTGCCTCCAGGACGCGCAGGATTTCATCCACGTCATACACGGATCCGCCCCAACTTCCGCCGCCGATTGCCTGTAATGCAGCCCACAGGCGGGTATCATCGGGCAACGCAGGATCGGCGCGAAGGCCGGGGTACATCTCACGCTGATCGAGTATGCGGCGGGCTTCTGCTGCGTCTACCAACCTGCCTCCTACGCCAACCAGATTGATCGACCCAAATTGGCGCACTCGATCGATGATAATTTCGATGGTGTCACCTTCGCGGATCTTGCCTATTGCGCCGCCCGCCAATGCTTCAGGAGAGACATGACCAATGCAGGCACCAGTGGATACGCCGCTGAAGCGTCCGTCGGTGATGAGGGCGACATGTTTGCCGAAGTCGAGATGCTTTAAGGCGGAGGTGAGCTGATAAGTTTCTTGCATGCCGGACCCCATAGGACCGCGGCCCATCAGAATCAAAATGTGCCCCGCGACTATCGCGCCCTGCTTGATGGCAGCGATGGCAGCGAGTTCCGTCGTGAAGACGCGGGCTGGGCCGGTCTTTCTGTACACTCCGTCGACGTCAACAACAGAGGGATCAACGGCTGTGCTCTTGATGACCGAGCCCTCGGGGGCGAGATTGCCGGTGGGGAAGCAGACGGTGCCGGTCCATCCGCGAGCGCGGGCCGATTCCGGCGAAGCGATGACATCATCGGCATTGACATGGTCCTGTGTCTGGAGGAGTTGACGCAATTGCGCCCGCCTGTCGGAGTGTTCCCACCAGTCGAGGACATCCGCCAGCGGCGCTCCGGTAACGGTGAGCAGGCTCGTATCCAGAAGGTTCAGGCGACGCAGATGCAGCATCACCTCTGGCACACCACCGGCGAGAAAGACCTGGACAGTCGGATGATTTCGAGGACCGTTGGGCAGTGCATCGACGATGCGGGGCACCATCGCATTGACCTCGGACCAGTCGGCTACCGTGGGACGCTTGAGGCCGGCAGCGTGCGCCACGGCGGTGAGATGAAGGATGAGGTTGGTCGAGCCGCCAAATGCTGCGTGTACGACCATCGCATTGCGGATAGCAGCATCGCACAGGATGTCTCTCGAATGTAGTCCACGGTGATCGAGAGAGAGCAGGGCCCGGGCAGAGCGTCTAGCCATGTCGAGCCAGATGGGATGGCCAGACGGTGAGAGTGCGGAGTGGGGCAGCGCCATGCCGAGTGCCTCCGCGACTACCTGGGAGGTAGCAGCAGTGCCGAGGAACTGACATCCGCCACCGGGCGAGGCGCAGGCGCGGCAGCCCATCTCAGCCGCTTCCTGGAGCGTGATCTTTCCATGAGCAAAGCGCACTCCAATGGTTTGCACGAGGCCAGCATCCTCGCCGTCGTCGGGCATCAGAGTAACTCCGCCGGGGACGAGGACCGAGGGTAAGTCGCGGCTTCCAGCAAGAGCCATCATCATGGCTGGCAGGCCCTTGTCGCAGGTCGCAATGCCCAAAACACCGCGGCATGTGGGCAGGGAGCGGATCAATCTTCTTAAAACAATGGCAGCATCGTTGCGGTAGGGCAGGCTGTCGAACATGCCGGTGGTTCCCTGGGTTCGGCCGTCGCAGGGATCCGTACAGAACGCCGCGAATGGCACCGCGCCTGCTGATTTAAATTCCCTGGCTGCTGCTTCGGCTAGCAGGATCACTTCCCAGTGTCCAGTGTGGTACCCGAGCGCGACAGGGGTGCCGTCGGGGGCGCGGAGGCCGCCTTGTGTACTGAGCAGCAGGAAGTCCGGCCCGGCGGCTTTGGCAGGCTCCCAGCCCATTCCAGCGTTCTGCGTGATTCCGAAGAGATCGCCCGAGGGGAGGTCGCGTAGCATCCCCTCGGTGATTGGCAGCGAGCCCTGGGGGCCGGGCGCATGCGTACGGATGCCATACAGACCGGCGTCGTCCGTGGTGAGTAGAGATAGCAACTCCTGGTTCATTCTTCGTCCTCAACAGTAAAGGGAACTATCGCTTTTGTTAGCGTTGCCGGGCCTGGATTCAAGCTTATTCCCTCATGGCAAGAAACATCACCCAGGCGTACGCACCTGGTGGATTTGATCGGGCGCAGAAGGGGGCGTACCGGCGAAAAAGGCAAAGGAAATATCCGATTGAGCGAACGGCGAGCGGATGCGTCCATTTATATGATTGCAAGAACTGCTGATGGTGAAGGCATCGCTCATTGTCGTCGCACAGTTTATCGTGGAGCCAAGGTTGGGGCCGCGACGTGGAAGCAGTCAAGCGAATTAGGATCCCGGTGTGCCCACTCAATAGGGTAGGCATATTCTTGGCGGCATGACATCGTGCCCCGAGCGGCTCCGGTGACACCAATAGGAAATCCGCTGTAGCATCGCTACACGGGGCTGAATCCGCCGCCGCCAGAGATTGTCGATTATGAAGCGAGAAGTGGGAGCGACGGACATGAAAAAAGCCATTTATACACCGCGGAAGAAGGACTTTGTTACCCTTGCAACCGTCCTGCTGGCCACCTGCGTGCTACTGGCTTGCGCCGCCTGTAAGGGCTTTTTCGTGGATCCAACCTTGGCGTCAATCGCGGTGACTCCTGCGGGTGCAACGATTGTTGTGGGCGCCACGCAGCAATACCAGGCAGTGGGAACTTATAACGACGGCAGCACGAAGGTCCTCTCTCCGGTCTGGACCTCCTCATCGGTGGCTGCGGCGACAATCACAGCGGGGGGACTGGCGAAGGCAGTCGCTGCTGGGCCGGCCACGATTACCGCGACGTCGGGCGGTGTGACTGGCACGACCACCCTCACGGTCCAGAGCGCGGCGTTGCAGTCTATATCGGTCGCACCCACGAATCCGTCTATCAGTTTGTCGCAAGGTTCAACCGAACCATTCACGGCGACGGGCAAGTATGCCGATGCGACCACTCAACCCCTGACCAGCGCTACATGGAACTCGTCATTGACCTCGGTGGCGACGATCGACGCCGCCACTGGAATCGCTACACCGGTGGGCACAGGCACTACGGTCATTCAGGCAACATCCGGCGGAATCACTGGCAGCACCGTGCTGACAGTAACGAAGTAGGGTGAAATTGCTTTGAAACGAACAGGGCACCGCCAGAGCTCTGGAGGCGCCCTGCTTTGATAAAGGTACCCTGGGTTATTCGGTTGCCGCTGCTGCCGCCGCTCCCTCTTTGGACGTGACGCGGATGGGAGCCGTCAAAGAGAAGGTGATGGTTGATTCAGCTGGAATGGAGATGTTCTTGTTGCCGGTAAATGCAGCGCCAGCCGAACCAGCACCGGCACCAAGCAGGCCGCCGATCAAGGCACCCTTGCCCCCACCAGCCAGGCCGCCGATCAAGGCACCGCCTCCAGCACCACCACCGATCATTGCGGTGCTGCGTTTTCCCTTACCGCCCGCACTCTTCTCGTAGGAAGTAGTGGAGACGCGCTGGGACCCGATGGCTTTGAGTTGCACGCCCAGGGCTCCGTCGCCCTTGAACCTACCCTGACCCTTGGAGGCAACCACCACGCCCGAGACAGGTGCTCCCGCCCTGATGAGCACTTTTCCATCTGAGGAGAGTGAATTTACCAGAGTGCCGTTGAAGGGGTCGCCTACGTTGTTGTTCTTGGCGCTAAGCTCTGAATTAGTACGGATCGTGACCGTGCTTCCTGAAGGAATGGTGTAGACCTTGGCTGGCCCGAGCGGAGTGCGTTCCATTGCCTTCATGCCGGCGGTTCGGGCCACGCCAGTCGGTTTGGCTTCAGTGGCAGACTGCATGTTAGAGGCAGGCTGCGCCTGTTGATCCGTTGCGGTTGAGCTCTGCGGGCTTGCGGCCGTGGCGGTCGCCTGAGGCGCGGGCTGTCTATTGCAACCAGCAAGCAGAACCAGGCCAGCAAGGCTGATGGACAGGATCCTGCCAGCATGGCGGGCGGTGAGGGCATTAGCAAACTGGCTACTCTTCGTTTCCATCATTTGGTGTTCCCTTCGGTTAAGGTTAGTGATCCAGCCTGACTTGCGGTTGAGCCCCGATGGAGGAAAGCTTCGGACTCATAATCATGATAGTAGTCAACGTAATTGCTGACGACTTCGACAAACGTTGCAGGGGATGCGGGAGGTGGAACGGCTCTTATCCCGCATAAAACACTATTCCCGTCGCGCTTTCCGCGCGCCAAACGTTTGGCGCATGGTGTAAGCCTTGATCGTAGCCAAGTATGCACTTATTTGGGAAGGTCCTCGTACCGAGTTTTGATGTGATCCCCACCACCCGCCGCTTTTGTCGGTGATAAGCTTCCCCTCCTCCGCAAGCAGTTGTGTACGAGGCATGTTGACACATAAGCGGCGAGAAGAATAAAAAACTAGTAGTCAATCCATTTACCTTTCTGCGTACTCAATCAACCGTGGCGGGCAAAGTGTGTGGCATCAACGGAATGGAAACGTGCGTGGCGTCACAATGCGTTTCCTGTGTGCTGGCAGAATCAGATCATGTTTTTATTCAATCGTTCAATGGAGCTCGAAGCATGTCATCGTGTCAAAGGAAGTCTCTTGTATCAGTGCTGCTCCTTCTCATTTCCGGCTTCGTATCAATGAATCTACTCGCGCAAGAGACCCAACTTAAGCAGAGCGTTTCGCTTGATTCGGGGTGGGAGTTTCGCCAGGTTCCTGTCGCCACGCCGATAGCCGATGCCATGCCCTCGGTGTGGAGGCCCGCACTGGTTCCGGGTGACGTCCATCTGGACCTTATTGCCAACAAACTTATCCCCGACCCTTTCTACCGGGACAATGAACCCAAGCTGCAATGGATCGAAAATGCCGATTGGGAGTATCGCAAGACGCTGCAGGTGACGCCGGAGATGTTCCGTCACCAACATGTAGAGCTGGTATTTGACGGCCTGGATGCATACGCGGAAATCTACATCAACGACAAGCTGGCGCTGACCGCGGACAACATGTTCCGAGCGTGGCGAATCGATGCCAAGCCCCTCCTCAAAGCGGGAGATAACCAGCTGCGCATCGTGTTCCCGTCTCCGATCAAAGCGGCCGAAAAGATTGCCGCGACGGACCCATGGCGGACGCGGACCAAGGTCGAAGCCAAAACTTATATTCGCAAAGCGGCCTATGAGTATGGCTGGGACTGGGGTCCCCGCTTTGTGACCAGCGGGATCTGGCGTCCGGCCCGTGTCGAAATGTGGGACATGGCGAGGATTGCCGATCTTTACATCCACCAGAAGGACGTTGACGCCGCGGTTGCCCACCTGTCAATTGAGGCTGAAGTGATCGCGTCAGAAGCTGGCTCGGCGTCGCTATCGGTGGACTACGGCACGGGGGAGAAGCGTGCCACGGTCTCCCGCAACGTCTCGCTGGCGAAGGGTTTGAACCATGTGATTCTTCCGCTAGACATCAACCAGCCTGAACGGTGGTTTCCCACTGGCTACGGGTCGCAGCCTATTTACAAATTCAGCGCAAAGCTGAGTGTAGGCAAGAAGCTGGAAGCAGAGAAGCAGGCTCGTGCGGGTCTGCGCTCGATTGTGCTGCGGCGCGATCTCGACCAGTGGGGCAGATCCTTTGAGATCAACGTCAACGGAATTCCGATCTTTGGCAAAGGCGCGGATGTGATTCCCTTCGACTCGTTTCCCAGTCGTGTGACTACGGCGCAATACCGGCAGGTTCTGGAGTCGGCCAGGGACGCCAACATGAACATGATCCGGAATTGGGGGGGCGGCTACTATGAGAACGAAGAATTCTATGACATGTGCGACGAACTCGGGATCATGATCTGGCAGGATTTCATGTTCGGGAACGATTGGCAGCCGGGAACCTACGCGTTCAAGCAGGGTGTCGAGAAGGAAGCGGAGTACCAGGTGACGCGGCTTCGCAACCATCCGAGCATCGTTCTGTGGGCAGGAAATAACGAGACCGAAATTGCCATATCCTGGAAGGGAAGGAGCGAGCTGCCGGCAGATGTGAAGCAGCAAATGTGGCAGGATTATCTGACAGTCTTCAGCGGCATTCTGGATCGCACTGTGAACCGCTTGAATCCGGAGACGCCTTACTGGCCAAGCTCTCCCTCAGCGGACTACGAGGAACTATCCGAGGCTTATCAGTCCGGAGATATGCATGACTGGAGTGTCTGGCATGGAAGGGTTCCATTCACAGAGTATGAAAAGCACTTTCCGCGCTTCATGACGGAGTTTGGCTTTCAATCCTTTCCTGAACAGCGCACCGTCGAGGCCTTCACGCTGCCCGAGGATCGCACCAGCATCTTCACACCCGTGATGTTGTCGCACCAGAAGAACGATGCGGGCAATTCCATTATTCGTGATTACATGCAGCGTTACTATGGCACTCCTAAAGACTTCAATAATTTCCTCTATGCCAGCCAGGTGTTGCAGGCTGAGGCGATGCGGATTGGCGCAGAGCATTTGCGCCGGGCAAGGCCACGCTCGATGGGGTCAATCTACTGGCAGCTCAATGACTGCTGGCCGGTGGCATCCTGGGCGAGCCTCGACTACTTCGGGCGCTGGAAGGCACTGCAGTATTACGCCAAGCGTTTTTACAGTCCGCTGCTTGTATCTCCTCATGTGGAGAACGGGATGCTGGCCACGTATGTCGTGTCCGATAAGACCACGCCGACAAATGCTCAACTTCGTCTTCGGGTGATGAACCTGGATGGCACAGTAGTCCGCGACGAAAAGCAGACTGTCGAAATACCTGCTCTCTCAAGTAAGACCTACCTGGCGTGGCCTTTGACCGAGTTCGCCAGCAAGGAAGGCACGAACTCGGCGCAGATTTACGGGGTCGCGGAGTTGATGGTTGGCGGCGAGCGCGTCTCCAGCAACATCATCTATTTCGCGCCGCCAAAGCTGGTGCATCTGCCTGCTGCTTCGATTGACGCCACGCTGGCGCAGGCTGGCGGCGGGTACACGCTGCGACTTACCTCGAAGGTTTTAGCGCGCAGCGTCTACGCGTCCTTCGGGAATCATGATGTGAAGCTCTCCGATAACTACGTGGATCTGCTTCCGGGAGAAGCGCAGGAGATGAAGGTTATCAGCAAGGCATCGTTGGAAGATCTACGCTCAAGCCTGAAAGTAATATCGCTGGTGGATGCTATCGCTCCTGAAGATGAGGGAAGGGCGCCTGCTGAGGCACACTAGAGCAGAAGCAGGGATAGTGTTATGTATCCAGCGCGAGCGATGCAGGCATTTTCTTGATGAAAATGCCTGCAGAGATCTGTGACTCACCTTACAGTAACCCTGCTTTTGCAGTAGATCGGGCCTGTGAACTTTCTATCATATAGGTACCCCTCCACTCGGGTGTGCTCCGGTCGGGATGACAAGGTACTGCATTTGCTAGCACGCTACAGCGGAGTGAAGGGAACTGCGCGGTGGCGATTACGTGCTGCCTCGCTTTCCGCTGTCTAGATTAAGGACGCTGGTACGTGCAGCCGTTCGTCCCCACAGACGGCGCAGGGTTTTCACAACCCATCGTGTCATCAGAATTGCAATTAGTGTGAGGACTGCTGCGATTGTGGCGGCGGTCCACGGGTGTTGCGTCACCAGCCATGTCAGGCCGATCGCAACTCCATCCTCGGCAGTGCTGAGCGCAATATTCGAAATCGGTTCCGGACTTGGCGTTACAACGGCGCGCACCGCCGTTTTCGACCCGTGGGCTGCCAGGGCAATCGTGGCGCCAGCCGCCGTCGCCAGGATCTGCATGCCGGGCGACAAGTGCGAGGTGGCTCCGTATGCGATCAAAGCAGCTATCGGAATCCGAATAATCGTGTGCATCGCATTCCACAGCATGTCGAAGCCGGGAATTTTATCCGCGATGAATTCCACAGCGAATAGGACGCCGCTGGTCCCGATCACCCACCATTGAGAGAGGATATCCAGGCCCTGCGGCAACTCAACCCAATGAGCGTGCGCGAGAAGACCGAGCGTGAGTACCGTGGCATAGACGTTCAGGCCTGCAGCGAAGCTGACTGCAATCACCAGTGCCGCAATGGTACTCGGGGTGAAGTTGATCATTGGGGCCTCGCTTCCGGGTTGCCGATCTTAGATGAAAAGCCACGCCAGGCTCTAATTACTTTGGATGCACCTACAGTCGATTACTCTATCGGACAGCGTCGGGAATGTCCCAACTCTTGCACGTATTTTGATGGTGCAGGGCTCCCACTCGAAAAAGCATAGCCCAACGACCATTCCGGTCCGGAGGAGTAGACGGCAGCCAAGCGTGTACTCAGTGCTCCTCCGCTTCGCATGGGCCGATATCAGTAGTGGATGCGTGGAGGGCCGATGCGGCCAAGTTCCGCGATAGCTTGGAAAAGCCGGAGTCCTCTTAAATTGAGGACAACACATCGGGATGCTGATCTGCCATGGATGCAACCATCTCGCCGAAGAGAGAATTGCACCAGGCGAACCATGACCGCGTAAAGGTTTGTGGATTATTTGGGTCGAGCGATTCATGCATGAATCCCGTCCCGGCATCGGTGCGCATCAGCATTTCGATGCAATTCTTTATCTCGACAGGATCCGTGCTGGTGAGGGCGCGCATGATGATCGACAACGGCCAGATGGTTCCCGGACCGGTGTGCGGACCGCCGACTCCCTCAGCATATTTGCCCCGCATGTAGTAGGGATTGTCTTCGCTAAGGGCGAAGTTCCTTGTGTTTTGGTAGATCGCATTCTTTGGATCGATGCAGCCCAGGTAGGCGAGTGATACCAGGCCGGGCGCATTGGCATCGTCCATCCAAAGGCGGTTGCCATAACCGTCGATCTCGTAGGTGAAGATCTTGCCATGCTTGGGATGCTCGGTGATTGAGTAATCCTCGAGTGCCTTACCCAGTTGTGCGGACAGGCTCTTCGCAGAACCCTCAAGTGCGGCGTCGTGCAATACATCGCGCGCGATGATCGCGAGCTGATCCAGCGAGGTTCGCGCAAACATGTTCGACGGCACCAGGAAGGGAAAGAAGCAGCTGTCATCGGATGGCCGATAGGCGGAGTGAATCAAGCCGATCTTGCGTGTGGGATTGCCGCGTCCTTCGTTTGGGGAGTTGTCCATGAAGCTGGTGGTTTTGCGCGCGAAGCGGTAGGGACTATCGGCCTCCATGCGCTGTTCCGTGCGGAAGGTTTCGACGATGCGGTGCGCCGCCTGGCTCCACTCGGCGGTAAAGGGAGCGGGATCGTGCGTTTGCTGCCAGTAGAGATAGGCGAGGCGGATGGGGT
>JANXZS010000162.1 GCA_025355385.1 Acidobacteriaceae bacterium
CGACTAAGAAGTCTCAATGGATTGCCAATTACAAGTGGCCTATCTACTTTTTCGTCGCGGTCGCATTCTGGAATCTGGTCGGAGCAGGTCTGTTCGGCTTCCTCATCAACCCGCCTATCTCCCTTTATTACGTGCAGGGACTCAACCTTACTCCAGTCCACGGTCATACGGCTCTGTTCGGCGTGTACGGAATGTTAGGACTCGGCCTGACGCTGTTTTGCCTGCGCTCGCTGAAACCAGGTCACAAGTGGAAGGAGACTCCGTTGAAACTCTCATTCTGGTCTCTAAACTTTGGCTTGATCTTCATGGTCATACTCAGCATGCTTCCGGTCGGACTGCTGCAAGCCTGGGCATCCATTGAACACGGCACTTGGTACGCACGTTCCTCAGAGTTCATGCAATCCAGTTCCATGCAGACCCTGCGCTGGATGAGAGTCCCCGGAGACATCCTGTTCGCGATTGGAGCAG
Organism: Acidobacteriaceae bacterium; assembly: GCA_025355385.1. Classification (GTDB taxonomy): domain Bacteria; phylum Acidobacteriota; class Terriglobia; order Terriglobales; family Acidobacteriaceae; genus JANXZS01. The sequence goes on from JANXZS010000162.1 coordinate 469, forward strand.
CGTTGTTCGCTTGGTTCGTACTCGGATTGCTCACCGGTCATTCGTATCGCAAGGAGGAGGTAGGCGGAGCGGATACATCCTTGACCGACAAGAAAGAAGAACCTTTCGTTGCACTCGCGGGCCGCTGAGCAATTTGGAACACCTCATGCGGCGTCTTTGATGGTCATATCATCAGCAAGGAGGTCGCGTGCAACCTTTATAAAGAATAGAAGTCGCGTGAAGGAGCAACACATGGACTATACATTTTTCGCAAGTCTGGAAAAGGAGTTCGCACTTCCCGAAAAGGGCATCCTGAGCCGCGTTCTTCACAAAGACGACAAAGTCAACGTGACATTGTTCGGCTTTGCGCCGGGCGAAGAACTCTCAGCTCATTCAGCCCCTACGCCTGCGGTTCTCTATTTTCTGGAGGGCCAAGCCGATTTGCAGTTAGGTACTGACAAGGTCGATGCCCAGACCGGCTCATTCGTCTACATGCCTCCGATGCTGTCCCACGGGATATTCGCGAAGACAGGACTTCGCATGTTGCTGATTCAGATGAAAGATCAATTGTAATCGGGGCTGTCATTTTGCTTACCAAGGCGAGACAGTTCTCGCAAGACCGGAAGACTCTCTACATTTCCTTTTATTGAAAACCGTATTTACATCTGACTGTCCGGCGTCAACTATTCTTTCCCTTTTACGACAACTAGATTTCCCGATAGTTGTTGCAAGTTCTTTCTCTCGTTTCTTTGCGGTGCGGTGGTTGCTGCCTGGGCCGTAGCCGAGCCCCGGAGGGGCGGAGCGGATGTCTCCAGGCAGTAACCACGAGTGGCCTAGCGGTGCCCACTCAGTTGGCTGCTTCGCTGCTATTTGGAGCCGGGTCCCGATCCTTTTTCGCTTGTTCCATCCGGTAGCTCGGGATGTTCAATTCCAGGATGATGCTGTCTCGTCAGCAGCGACCGTCGAGCGTTTCGTAACAGGCTCGAATCGCTTCATCAACAGAGCAGCCCGCGCGGGGCGTCGGACTGGCTCTTGTCTGGAACGTGCTCGGTTTTGCGCTGGCAAGCCAACTCCACGCGCAAGTCTGACGAATGCCAGTGGACTGATCAACGCCGAACTCTGGTTCACGCCTTGATCTTTTGTCGGCTTGCTCTTGCTGCCTACATTGAATCGCCCAGGTGGTCCTTGAGGCCGACCGGTTCGCGTTGAGCAGTGGAATTAGGAGAGGAGACGATGGGACGGGGGATGATCGATCTCGATCGGCTTCAGGATGACGAGCCAAACCGTTCTCGATAGGTAGAACGCGTCTTTTATCCAATCCCCTCGGTGAGAAGCCGCATGGGAGCTCTTCGGCGCTTGGCGAGGCGCTCGGATGGCGTGTGCCTTTCGTGGCGATGCTTAGGTTTTCTATCTCGTGCGGTGCATTGCAATGTTGGCCGGCCTAAACTTTGGGTCCTGTTCCCAGGAGATCAACTGGGAATTGACAGCACGAACATGAGATGCTTCGGGGCGTAACCGATAGTGTTGACACCGGCCTGTGGTGACGATCCGCCATCGTGGCCTCAGGGCGGACGCTCTGTTTGCCCTTCGCTCTGTATTCATAGAACCAAATTCATTCTCACGAATGTTCCGCCAAGAGAAATAGAAACTAGACAAAGCCCTGAATAAGATTAATGTGATCAGGCGTTGTAAACGTCATTCCGCAGATATGAGGGACACTCGATGGAACAGCTCTCGTTGGGCCAATACAGCTTGGTCTACAACTCCTTTTCCTTTGTCACGGCAACAATGGCCGCGGCGACTGTATTTCTCTTTCTCAGCCGATCGCAGATTGCCTCGCATTACAAAACTGCCGTGACCGTCGCAGGCATAGTCACTATGATCGCGATGTACCACTACTTCCGCATCTTCAACAGCTGGGACCAGGCGTACAGCGTCGTGAACGGCGTGGCGACTGCAACCGGGCACCCGTTCAACGATGCTTACCGCTACGTGGATTGGCTCCTGACTGTTCCGCTGCTCGTCACCGAACTAATCCTGGTGATGCGTCTATCTGGCAATGAAGGGACGAAGAAGGCAAGCCGGCTTGCCATACTAGCGGTCATCATGGTGTTGTTTGGATATCCAGGTGAGATCTCGAATGTTAGCTCCACGCGTTGGCTCTGGTGGTCTCTCTCGATGATCCCATTCCTGATCATTCAGTTCGAACTTTTTGTAGGTTTGCGCTCATCGATCGCTCTGCAACCCGACTCCGTGCGCGGAATGGTGAGTTCGGCACGTTACATCACCGTCGTGACCTGGCTGTTTTACCCGATTGTCTTTATCCTTCCGATGATCGGCCTTACGGGTGCCAACGCAGTAGTCGGTGTTCAGGTTGGGTATAGCGTCGCGGACGTTCTGGCAAAAGCTGCGTTTGGGCTCTTCATCTACAACATCGCTCTCAAGAAGACTCACTCCGATGTCGAAGCGAGTCACCCGCTCAGTCCAGATGCGCTGGTAGCCCTGTAATCATCTGCGATAAGGGGGAAGGTGGCGTTCCTGCCTTCCCCGTTTTCTTTGAATCAGCTTGCATGGACATTATTGATGGATCGCTCTCAACATCTCATTGATCTCGTCGAAGGGTGCATGAGACGAGTTACCTGTCTCCCATCCGAAGTCGATGGGGTAGTCGTCCGCGCTGTAGCCCATCATTTGCAGGCGGGCGGCGGGCGCATCCGCGCGCTTATGTGTTTGCATGCAAGTCAGCAACTCGGTCTTTCGGACGATGCTGCGGTTGTGCTCGCTACAGCTTGCGAGCTGCTTCACAATGCGTCTCTCGTTCAGGATGACGTGTTCGATCAAGAGACGATGCGCCGAGGCGTCGCGAGCGTGTGGAAGCTGTTCGGGGAAACGGTTGCGATCTGTGCCGGCGACCTGATGCTCTCGAGCGCCTTTACGATCCTTGCGGAACTATCTGACGTCAAGCTCATCGCGCCTTCAATTCAACTCGCCTTCCGCCACACGAGATCCGTCATCGTCAGCCAGGGGACCGAAAAGGACGCCGTACCGGTGACCCTTGCTGAATATGAGGTCGTAGCGATCAACAAGTCTGCGTCTTTGTTGACGCTGCCCCTTCATCTGCCGCTGATGGTCAGTGGCAACGGTTCCTTTATGGCCCTGACGCAACGGGTCACCGAGTCTTTCGCGGTGGCGTATCAGATTGCTGACGATCTGGAAGACTATCCACAGGACCAGCAGGTTGGAGCATTGAATGTTCTGTCTGTACTCTGTGGCCCTGGCGCGCTGGACCTCGACGAAGCTCGCGCTTTGGCAGCCGGACGAGCCACCGAACTGCTGCGCCGATGCATTGGAGATGCGGCTGAGCTTCCAAAGAACTGTTCGGCCGTCATGGTGAGCCACGCCAGCAGAATGTTCATGGATCTCGAAGCCAAGGCGAAAAATAAGTTCGCGGAGACTGGAAGCATGCAGTATGTCGGATAGGGCGCTTGTCATAGGTGCTGGATTCGGCGGAATCGCTGTTGCGCTGCGTTTGCGAGCCAAGGGCTACCAAGTTACGGTGGTCGACCGTTGCGATCGTCTCGGAGGGCGGGCTCAGGTTTTCCATCGAGATGGATTCCGTCATGACGCGGGACCCACGGTCATCACCGCCCCGTTCCTCTTCGAGGAGTTATTCGCTTTGTTCGGTGAAAAGCTCGAGGATTACGTCAAACTTGTCCCACTCAATCCCTGGTACCGCTTTCGATTTCCGGATGGAGCCTATTTCAACTACGGTGGAACCGTTGAAGACACTCTTGAGGAGATTGCCAGGTTCTGTCCGGACGACTGTCAGGGCTATCTCGACCTGGTCGCCGAATCGAAGAAAATCTTCGCCGTTGGGTTCGAACAACTTGCAGACATGCCCTTCCATCGTTTCGGCACCATGGTTTCCCTATTGCCCCAACTCATCTCGCTCGGAAGCTATCGAACGGTTTGGCAACAGGTCGCTCGCTATATCCGGCATCCTTGGCTGCGTCGTGCGCTATCCGTATCCCCTTTGCTGGTCGGCGGCAACCCCTTCGATACGACCAGTATTTACTCACTCATTCACTATCTGGAGCGGAAGTGGGGCATCCTGTTCGCTATGGGCGGCACTGGGGCAGTGGTGGACGCACTCGAAGAACTCATGACAAGGCAAGGAATCACTATCCGGCTCAAGGAGACTGTGACAGAGGTCACGGTGGTAAACGGAGCAGCTACGGGTGCCCTGCTGGAGTCAGGAGAGAAGCTCTATGCCGATATTGTGGTCTCGGATGCGGACCCGGCCTTCCTTTATTCCAGCATGGTCCGAAGCGCTCCCATTGTGCCAAGGCTAAAGTTGAAGGCGGCAAACTACTCGATGGGACTCTTTGTTCTCTACTTCGGTACGACTCGCACCTTTCCAGACGTCGCGCACCACACCATTTGGTTCGGCGACCGTTATCGGGAACTGCTTCAGGACATCTTCCACAAACATCATCTCGGGACCGATTTTTCTCTGTATGTTCACCGCCCTACGGCAACGGACCCCAGCTTTGCTCCTGAGGGTTGCGACTCCTACTACGTGCTGGCACCGGTGCCGAACCTGCAGGCCGGCACAGACTGGGAAGCGATGGCAGAACGGTATGGAGACTCTATCATCCGAGCACTCGACGAGACCATGATGCCGGGTCTTCGCGATTGCATCACGAGTCGTTTTCACATGACTCCGAAAGACTTTAAGAGCCGCTACTTGAGCGTACATGGGGCTGGCTTTTCCATAGCGCCAATCTTTCGCCAATCTGCCTGGTTTCGTTTTCACAACCGGTCGGAAGGCATTCGCAACCTTTACCTGGTTGGAGCCGGCACTCATCCGGGCGCGGGGCTGCCCGGCGTGCTGAGTAGCGCTCGCGTAGTCGACCGCATGATCTCTCCGGCGGTGGTCGCATGAAAGGGCTAATCGAACAGGATGCCCACGTCTCCCTGAAGCGGAATGGCAAAACCTTTTGGTTTGCGAGTTTGTTCTTACCAAGGCAGATAGCCACCGATGCCGCCGTACTCTACTCGTTCTGCCGCAATCTTGACGATGTGGCAGATCAAACGACTAAGTCGGGACCGAGCCGAGACTCTGTTCGGCATTTGGAACAAATCCGTGAAGATCTCAACGAGGGTACGTCGCAAAACCCGCTCCTCACGGAGATTCTTCACCTGGCGTCGCGAACCAGCCTAGATCTGCGCGCGGCTGTTTGTCTTCTCGATACATTGCTAGAGGATGCCAATGGCCGCGCCGAGATACCGGACGAAGCCGCTTTGATCCGTTACTGCTACGGGGCCGCAGGCACGGTGGGATTGATGATGTGCGCCATCCTTGGAGTCGATTCGCCCAAGGCAACGCTTCAAGCGATCGACCTCGGAATTGCGATGCAGCTTACGAACATCGCGCGCGACGTGGTCGAGGACGCAACACTGGGTCGACGTTATGTACCCGATTTGTGGGTGGGCAATTTGACGCCTCAAGAAATTAGCGAGCGGTACAAAGATAATGCGAAGATGCGCGCGACACTGGCGGTCGGCATTGAACGTGTTCTCGCACTTGCGGATATTTTCTATGCGGCTGCGGTTCCGGGCTTCGATGCAATACCCAGACGAGCTCGAAGTGGGATTCGCATAGCAGCTGCCGTTTATCGTGAGATCGGGGTTAATCTTCGACATCGTGGTTGCGATTGCAGCCGTGGCCGCGTGGTCGTTCCCATGCTTTCAAAAGTGCGCATCGCCGTCTCGGTCTATACCGGCCAGTCTAGGCTTGAAGAGATGCGCTTACCGGGCGACCTCTCCCGATTTCACGATGCACTAGGCAATTTCCCGGGGCTGGCATGAGTGCGCCTTCGATTCATCTCGATGCGGACTTGATCATCCTGGGTGGGGGCTGTGCTGGTCTCAGTCTCGCCTCTCGACTCGCCGCATCACCGTCCACGCTACGCGTGGTGGTCCTGGAAGGCCGAGACCACTATAAAGAAGACCGTACTTGGTGCGGTTGGAGGACAGCGTCGCATCCTTACCAGGAGTGCGCCGTCGCCGCATGGCCGAAATGGCGTATTACCAACACCCAAGAGACGATCGAGCGAAGCAGCAATCGCTACCCGTACGAGATGATTCCCGCAGATCGCTTTTATGCAGAGTCCTGCCGAGTGATTGGGAACTGCGCTACCGTCTCACTGGTTATGGCAGCTAACGTTGCAACAGTCTTTGAGCGCGTTGGTTCCTTCCACATAGATTTGCTCGATGGTGGGACTTTTTCTTCAAAATGGCTGGTCGATACGCGGCCTCGCGTGATTGCACTGAGGCCACCGTCGCTTTGGCAGAACTTCGTCGGGTACGTCGTTCACGGCAGTCAGACATTGGCAGAGCGAATCGGCGATTCCCCGGTTCTGATGGACTTTCAATTGCCGGGCACGAGTGCCGTCCAGTTTATCTACGCGCTGCCACTTGGCGCCGATGCTTATCTGTGCGAATGGACTCGTTTCTCAAAGGAGCGTGGAGAAGAGTCGAAGATAGAGCAACAACTGCTGGAATGGGTAGGTGAAAACGCGGGCCAGAACTGGTTTCTGGGTAGACGGGAATCAGGATCGCTGCCCATGAGTCTTGTAACTCGAAAGGTACAAGCGGGTGGGCGGATCGTATTGGCGGGCACGGCGGGCGGCAGCATGCGCGCATCCACCGGCTACGCGTTTCACTCAATCCAGCGCTGGGCAGATGCCTGCTGTGGCGCCTTGCTGGCGGGTGAAGCGCCTGTGCCGCCCTTGCGCAACCGCGCTCTCGACTTTATGGATGAAGTTTTCCTTCGAGCGCTACAGCAACAAAACTCATCAGGCGAGGCCATTTTTTGTAGTCTTTTCAAGCACACCGAGCCTGATGCGCTTGTTCGCTTCTTGAGCGGGCAACCGCGACTCGCGGACTACTGGCCGGTCATGCACAGCTTACCCTGGATCGACTTCTCCCTAGCGGCACTTCAATCGTTATACTGCGCAGGTGGTCCGTGAAGGCCCGTCCTTCCGTGCCGGAGCGGCGACAACTCGTTACGGCATCTCTGTTCAGTACGCTATTTCCTGCGCTGACACTGGTTCTTGTCCTCGCGTCAGCGAGCGGCATCAACCCGGGAACGCCGCTCATACTGGTTCTCTTTGTGGCTGGGGTGGTGATTCTCGGCCTTCCCCATGGTGCTCTTGATCCGCTCGTAGCGACACAACTTTGGGGCGCACGACAGTCTTTCACAATGATCCGCTTTCTGGTTCTATATACAGGCATGGCGGCTCTTTGCGCGATGGTCTGGTTTATCGCTCCAAATGCGGCGCTTGTTGGCTTTTTGAGTATCTCCGCGTACCACTTTGGGAGTGATTGGGATGGCCGCTGCATAGCCTGGGGGAAAAGTGCATTCGGCATATCTATCGTCTGCGTTCCGACTCTGTGCAAAGCCGATAAAGTAGTAGAGATTTACAAGCAGCTTGGCGTGTCCGTTGCACACCAACTCGTGGCTGTCTCGCAAGTCCTCGCTGTGGTTGGGGTCGTGGCTGCACTGTTTGCGGCAAGCTCTCGATCCAAATTCCGTATCTCGAACTTATTGGAGTTATCGACGGTAGTCGTTGGCGGTCTCGTTCTGCCACCAATCTTGTTCTTTACCTGTTACTTCTGCCTGTTGCATAGCCCCAGGCATCTGACGCAGACGGCCCGCTCGCTAGGCTTGAGAGGAGTTCGAGACATTGCTCGTTCCGCAGCTCCGACTGTCCTTGCAACGCTCGTACTCGGAATCGGACTCTGGATTGTCTTGCCGGACTCCATTTACTCGCAGAAGGTCATACAGTTGGTCTTCATTGGTCTCGCTGCGCTCACAGCGCCTCACATGCTGCTGACAGAGCTCAGCCTGCGACGGAATCCCCTCCCCCTATCTGCCGTAGGCTGTGCTGATTTGCACTAGCTCCGGCTTCACGGTGAGCTGCTTTGAATATTTATTCGGTTGCGAATGGTGAAGAAATAGAAGCAAGCAGCCCTAGCATTACTATGTCCCGAAAGGCATATGAAGCGCAGCGAGGAGAGAAGAATTACAGAAGAAGTGTCCTGGATGTACTTGATTCACGTGAGGATTGCTTTTATCTTATGGGAGTAAGACCATGATCGCAAAACCTCCGACGATAGGCCGGACGGTCTTTACTATTGGCCATTCGACCCGAACTATCGCCGAGTTGGTTGCGCTACTGAAGCAGGTCAATGTAGATCTACTCGTCGATGTGCGCTCGATCCCACGCTCACGCATGGTGCCGCAGTTCAATTTTGATACGCTGCCAGACTCCCTCGCGCAGGAGGGCATCGGCTACCAGCACTTGCGTGCGCTCGGTGGGAGACGTCACCACCCTAAAGGCGCGCCAATCTCGACCAATACATTCTGGCAGGTATTAGCTTTTCGGAACTATGCTGATTACGCTGAAACCGATGCGTTCCGCGCAGGCTTCGAAGATCTGCTCGCGCTAGCACGCAGCCATCGTTGCGCGATCATGTGCGCCGAAGCCGTATGGTGGCGCTGTCACCGACGCATCATCACCGATTACCTCCTGGCCCGTGGAGTGACAGTTGACCACATGATGGGACTTGGCCAGGTGACGCCCGCAACTATAACGCCAGTCGCACGCCTTTTGCTCGACGGGACGCTACGCTATCCGCTGCCTGATGCCAATGATTCAGTCGAAACTGTCAACGGTGATTGAGCAGTTACGCATAATCGCACTCGCATCCTTTCCCCGTGTACCCGCACGATGTCGTGAGGTGGAGATGTTCAGACATTCGATAAGCTGCGTGGAGTAGTACTCTCGGGGTGAAATATCGGAGCTCCAAGCAATGGTGACAGAGAGCTTCAAAGTTGGCGACGGACCACCTTCGTGTAGACGTCAATGAGGAGTTGCAGGGCGATACGTTGAAGGTATCTTCAATCAAGCTGCTTTAGTCTCGCTGAGCGAGTTCCGGTGGACGGGTGCCTTGGGTCGTGGTCTCTTTGCCCTGCCCTGCCCTGCCCTGCCCAGGGAAGGGAACTCGTCCGTGCGATTTACCGGTTCGCTCTGCGCCCACGAAAGCTCCTATTTACTCGGCGGAAATGGGCGAATGAAGCTCCTTCACAATTAGCTGCTAGTTTTGCAGTTGCCATAACTCGCTCACCAGAAGTCCGCCGAGCCAGGTCTTGTGTTCTAGCAAAGTGAAGCCGTGTGCATCCAGTACTGAGGAATGGTCGGGTAGATGGCGCGGACCGAGCTTAGTGAGGAGGCCGAACACGCGGTAGAGGACGGCGATGATCGGTCGACTGACCGCTGCCATCGGTCCGCCTTCAATCGTGGCGAATTCGGAAACCAGGAAAAGCGCGCCTGTAGTTAGCTGCGGAACGGTGCGGTCGAACAACACGTTGAGCTCGGCCGTTGAAAAACAATCCAGAAAAAAATGTGTAACCAACAGATCGTATCTGAAACTGTACGATGAGAAGCTGAGGGCATTATCGTGATGCAGCGTGAGGCGCCGGCGTGCGCTTGATCCAATGCGGTCCATCCTCCTTTCAACTAAGCTAATCATCGCGGCGCGACAATCCACGCTATCTACACTGATGTGGGGATTCGAACGGAGTAGCCGGGCAAGAAATCGTCCGTCTCCATCGCCGTAGACCAGAGCATGCCGACAGTCGGCCAAAGCGGCAGCGCTAAAGACTGCCTGGGAGGCCGGCACCTGGACTATAGCCTAGCCGATTCAGCCAAGTAAGTAATTACCGAAGTAAGTGGCTGGATATCTAGAAGGGCTGCAGCTGTGCCGCGGCCTTTTTCTGTTGTAGGTGTTCTTTTAACTCCGGGGGTATGTAGACGCGGATTGCCTATCGAGACAAGTGGAACTCGGATTCAGTTTCTGAACGCTGTGAAGACTATGTACGCATTCACAAGCGCTAAGGAGAACGCGGGGATGGCGGCGTAGAAGGGGTCACGTATTCTGAATCGCGTGATAACGGCGTAAATCATCATCAGCATCAGGCCACCTGCAGACAAAGCGAGGATAGGCCGAAACCAGTACCCGGCAACGATGCCGAGAGATCCTGCAATCTGCAACCCTCCCGTGAGTTGTCGCAATTGAGGAACTTTGTAGCGCTCAAACTCCAGTTGCATCCGATTTGATGAGAAGCAACTGATGCCGTAAAAGCCGAAAGACACCACGGAAACCATTCGCGCGATTTGGGCGATTGAAATTGATGACACCACAATTTGTTATACACTATGCATCTCGGAAGAAGCGTTCCGAAGGCGCGACCGTGGGTGAGGACTATGCATACGACACAAGTAATTCTGCAATGCGCGGTGGCTCTAGGGCTTCTAAATGTTTGGCTCTTGCGGGCCAACCAGAGCACCCCGTATCGTGGGGGGAATGCACAGACCATGCGTGAAGAGTTTGCGGCATATGGACTGCCGCCGCTTGGGATGTACATAGTGGGAACGCTCAAGGTGGGGGCGGCGCTCTGCTTGATAGCTGGCGTCTGGTGGCCCTCGCTTGTGTTCCCTGCAGCTCTGCTGATTGCGATACTCATGGTAGGCGCGTTGGCAATGCATGTGAAGATCCACGATCCCGCTCGAAAATCTGTGCCGGCGGTGGGATTGCTGCTGATTTCCGCTGTGATTTGCTTTCTGGACCGACACTGAGACAGAGATTTTGAGGCCGCACGGAGTTTTTCTTTGAAACGGGCTCGCCATTGCGTGAGCAGGTTCGGGACAACGTAGAATGCGTCCGCATCGTCTGGGAAGAGATCGAGAGTTCGCTACGCGATGAACAGTGAACACAGACTTGGCACACTCTATCGGTTGTTTCCTTCCGCTGCGCTCTCTTTCTAACCTCTAAAAGTTGTGGCTTGCGTTTCGATTGATTCTCTTAGTGTGTACGAGTCCATTCGACTCGAATCATGGATGCGGGTCTCAATTGGTCCTACGAACACAAGATCCCCCTCACCATGCCGTACCGCTTGCATCTCACCGTGAGCGTGCTCCGGCGGCCCTCGACTAACGTCGTCGAGATACAGGTAACATCGTCTTTCACCCGACCCTGTTCCGTTGTTCCAGGTTCAGATTCTCCGCTGTAAGGGGTCTGAGCGCGCATTGGAAACAAAAACCGGATTAAACAAAACTCAGGACCCAAATAGTGCCTCACAGGCAGCGATCTGAGGCGGGCTCGCCAATTGCGCGATTGCCACTCTCACCCAAATCCCTACTGAATTATTTTGAAAAAGTATCTGACAGATATATCTCGAAGATATATGAAGCGGAACAGAACTTCTTATGTCATCCTCGGCATGCTCTCGATTGAGCCCAACAAGTCCGGCTACGATTTTCACAAGACCGTAGTAGACAACTTCGGCAGCTTTTGGGACGAAAGCTATGGGCAGATCTACCCCACCCTGAAGCGATTGGTAGCAGAAGGCTTGATTCTCCCGAGCAAGTCTCCTTCTGGACCCGGCAAGCAGCGGCAAGAATACGCGCTGACCGAAACTGGACGCCTATGTCTCCGCGAGTGGCTTGCACTACCCTTTCAGAATGATCTCCCACGTAATGATTTCTTGCTCAAGATGTTTTTTGGCCGCGAGGCGGCGCCGGGCGTGGCCCTGGCGCACGTTCGCGAGTTGCAACGAAGGAATCTGCGCATGAGGGCTACCCTCGAGGGAATCGAGAGCACCGCCAATCAGCAGCAATCGCCAAACCCGCACCGGCCCAATTGGATGCTTACGCTGGGCCTCGGCATAGCC
>JANXZS010000175.1 GCA_025355385.1 Acidobacteriaceae bacterium
CAAGGCCGCACCCCTCCCGTTCAAGAGCAGACTTATCGCTTCTTCTTGGCAGTTTTCGCGGGCGGATGCTTGGTTACGGATTTTGCATGGTTAGCCGACTTGCCCTGGGCTGCAGGCTTAGATGGCTTGACTACGACCTTAGCCTTGCCTGCCACCGGCTTTGCCACCCTTTTCGCAGCCGGCTTTGTCGCGGGTTTCTTGGCTGCTGCTGCAGGAGCCTTTGCCACTGGCTTGGAATGCGCCACGACTGCCTTTACCGCCACCTTTTTTGCGATCGCTTTAGGTGGAACAACCTTTTTCGAAACTGCTACTGGTTTCTTGTCTGCGGGTGTGGCGGCTTTTTTGCTCGCTTGCTTCATCTCAGGCGCCCTTGTCACTGCGGGCTTCCCAAGCGTCGGCTTAGTCACGATCTTTGCTGCCGGCTTCACTTCGGCAACTTTCTTTTCCGAGGTCTTGGGAGCTGATTTGGGAGCGGGCACCGGCTTGGCCGCAGCCCGCAAACTAATCTGTGGTACTGCCTTCACCTTCAGTGGCTTGATGCTCTTAGGCGCGGGTTTGGGCGCATACTCCTCGTCGTGCTCTTCGTCTTCCTCTTCTTCCTCGTTGCTGGCATCCTCATCGCGATCCAGCTTCAACTCCATGCCCCCTGGCAATTCGTCCGCTTCCTCGTCTTCCGCTTCTTCGGCTTTTACCTTAGCCTTGGCTTCCGAGGCCTTCTTACCTCTGGTGCGGCGCACGGTCACCGGAGGAGGGGGCGCAGGCGGGGAGAAGGGCTCGAGGAACGCGCGAATCTGCTCGTCGGTCTCCAACTTGCCGTCAATCAGCTCGAAGAACAGGCTCTGCAGCAGCGCCTGATATCCCTCGATCTCAGGAGTGATACGCATCTCCTGCATCAACGCGTAAGGAATTCTTTGCCGCGCCTCAGGCCACACGGAGAAGAAGTTGCGGAATTTCTCCTGCACCGGACCGCTCTTGCTGGTGTATCCCAGCCAGAGCACGACTTCCGGGTTGCTGGTGGTCATCAGTTTCCATGTAGCAGAGGGGGTTGCGACTTGTTTAGAAGTGAGTACCTTGGCAAACTCCTTTGCGTTTGCGTCCAGAGCATTCCACTCTTCCACGAAACCCGGGCGAACGAACATTTTCTTGAGGTCTGCCAAGTCGCGTGCTGACATCTTCGCCGTCAATAATGTCATTGAAGCAGTCGACGTGTCCGGGTTGATTCCCTGCATCTGTAATTGATTCAACACCTCGCGCATCTGATCCAAACCGGCCACGTCCGCATTAGTGCTGGTCCATGCCGGGTACAAATACTTCATCCAGCCAGCATCTTCCATCACCTTCAAAATGCGGAGAGCATCTTCTTCGTGGCCAATCTCTTCCAGTTCGTAACCGCGGTGCCAGTCGGAGAGCAACCTGATAATGTCTTCTTCCTTAGCATTCTCGAAACGAACCTTGGTCTTCTCCTCCAACTCCCAAGCCAGGCGTGCGGCAAAACGAGTGGCGCGAATAAGTAAGGAGGGCTGTTCCAGGAAACCGTAATTGCTCACCAGTCGCAAGAGACGGGATTCAATATCTGCCACACCATTCAGGGGATCCATCAGCAGTCCATACGAGCCGTCATTCAAAGACAGAGCCATGGCATTGGCGGTAAAGTCGCGCCGGCGCAGATCCTCATGAATGGTGGCAAAGTGATATATGGGCTTCCCAGGTTTGGGGTATTCCACGCTGCGGGTGCTACTTATTTCTGCGCGAGCACCACCGCCAAAATGAAAGTATAAGGACTGAGAATGCTGGTCTTCTCCGACCAGAACACCGCCTGATTTCTCCAGCGCTTTTCTAAGTTTAAGCGCATTTCCCTGAACCGAAAAATCAAGGTCGCGCACGGGTGAGCCGCTAGTCAGATCACGCACGGCTCCGCCGGTGAGAAACACGGTCATTTGCGCATCGCGAGCAGATTCGCGTACTACTTTGAGGGCGTTCTGCTGTCCGGGAGAAAGACGATTTTCTAGGAGATAGATGTAATCGGGCATGGACTCGGCTTACCGCTCCGACGGTCGCGCTGTGTACTTCTAACTTTATCTCTTATAATGAGTTAGTAGCTGGCGGCCGTGCATTGCAAAGCAACAACTTATCATATGCAAACGTCATTGGCTACCGTTTTGCACTATTTTCGCTGCTGCAGTTGGCATGCATGCGACAATTCGAGCGTGAAAGGGTCATCTTGGCCCCCCTCCTATCAAAATTGTAGGATCTCCGATGTCCGACAGTCGTAAGAAAGCGATCCTGCGTAAATTCACCCGCGACTGGGTGGCCGGGTATCTGCCTCCCACCGGATTTGCCGGGGGCGGTAAGATCGAGCTCCTCGATCTCGCCGGTAAGGTTGCCAGCTACGAACTTAAAGACGTGAAATGGGTCTGCTTTGTCCGGGATTTCAACTCTGGTGAGCTCCATAATCCAGAGCGACTGCTGCGCAAAAACTTTGCCGCACGTCCCAGGAGCGAAGGTCTATGGCTCCGTCTGCGGTTGAGAGATGGAGATTTGATTGAGGGGCTTGCCGCGAACGACGTCACCCTGATCGACCAGGAAGGCCTCTTCTTAACCCCACCCGATACCCGCGCGAACACGCAGCGCATCTTCGTGCCGCGAAGCTCGGTGGTTGAGTTGGAGGTGCTGGCGGTGATCGGTGCCGCCAAACGCAAGGACGCTGCCCCGGAACAGGAGAGCCTCTTCCAGCAAAACCTTACTGCCTGACGTGCGCGGCGCGGGCGTTTACAATCTTGACCATGAAGCTAGCAGAACTTGCTCGCATCCTGCAGGCAGAATGTCGCGGAGATGGCAATCTGGAGATTACGGGGGTCGCCGGAATTGAGGAAGCCGGTCCTCGCGAAGTCACCTTCGTTGCCAACGTCAAGTACGCGGCTCACGCACAATCGACGCGTGCCGGTGCTGTTCTGGTACAGCCGGACTTCCCCGAAATCCCCGCAGCTACTCTTCGAACCAGCAATCCCTACCTCGGTTTTGCCCGGGCAATTGAAGTCTTCTACCAGCTTCCCGTGTATGCACCCGGCATTCACCCCACAGCCGTGATCGATCCCGCGTCCACGCTCGGCGCTAACGCACACGTGGGCGCCTACGTAGTCATCGGTGCGGGAGTGGTTATTGGGGATGACGCTACCCTGCTGCCCCATGTCGTCATCTACCCCAACACGAGGATCGGCAAGCGTTTTTTCGCTCATGCTCATGCGGTGGTTCGCGAGGGCTGCGTGCTGGGTGACAACATTATCCTGCAGAACGGCGTCGTAATCGGCGCGGACGGCTTCGGGTTTGCCAAGGATGACGAGGGCCACTGGCATAAGATTCTGCAGTCCGGGATAGTGCGCATGGAGGATGACATAGAGATTCAGGCGCAGAGCTGCGTGGACCGTGCCGCAGTGGGAGAGACGCACATAGCCAGCGGCGTCAAGATCGACAATGTGACCACCGTGGGCCATGGCTGCACGATCGGCGAGGACACCCTGGTATGCGCCCAGGTGGGCCTTGCCGGATCTACCCACGTCGGCAAGAATGTAGTACTGGCGGGGCAGGTCGGAGTCGCGGGACACTGCACCGTCGGTGACGGCGTCACTATTACGGCCCAGTCGGGCACCCATGGTGACATCGAACCGGGCAAAGTCATCAGCGGTTCCCCCGGGTTCGAGCATGGCCAGTGGTTGAGGGCCGTCAATGCCTTCAGCCGCCTCCCCGAACTAGCGCGCGACCTGAAGCGACTGCAGCGAAAAATCTCTCCCAAAGAGTGAACTGGACATCCTAAGAGTTCTTGCATCCAATTATTAACATGCCCATAGACGAGACCAGCAGAGGTACAAACGACGGCAATGGCGGCGAACAAATTGTCGCAGAGCCGATCCGCGTGCTTCTGCTTGATGACGACGTGGAGAATCTGCTGCTGCGCTCGGCAATCCTCCGCAAGTACGGATACCTTAGTGAGACCGCGAGCACCATTGCAGAAGCCGAAGCCATGCTAGACGACATCGACATCGCGGTTCTCGACTATCACCTGGGAGCAGGCAAATTCGGCACGCAGGTCGCAGCCGAACTGCGCGAACGGCGACCCGAGGTCCCAATCATCATCCTGTCCGCTACGCTCGAACGGCGCTTTGGCGGAGTAGAGGACATGCACCTGCTCAAGGGCTACAGTTCGATTGACGACCTGATAACTGCGCTTCGCTCCTTCGAAGCGAAGCTCCGGGGCAAGCCGGTCGTGGTTGACGCCAGAGACTTTTTTTACTCGCGCATCAATATGGCCATGGGCGATGACGTGGTGCTGGAGGTATTGGATGCGGAGGGCAACTGGCAGTACGTGAATGATCCCTGTGCCCGCCTGCTCGGCCATCCCCGCGAGTGGTTTCCCGGTCGTAACATGTTTCGGGAGATGCCAGAACTCGCACCGGACTGGCGCGAAATACTGCGCACGGTTGCCGAGACACGCGAAACCTACATCGATCGAACATACCGGGGATTGCTGAATCTACCCCGCAAGGGAGAGGAGTGGGTGTGGAACGTGCTCGGCTTCCCGATCACTCTACATAACAATCGAACCGGCGTAGTCTTGACGGCGAGGGTATTGGAACGCAAGACTTGGCTATGAACTCCGATCAATTTTGCGTTGCCCCCGCCGTGAGGCGCGCGGCTTTCCTGACTGCATTTGGGACCCTCTGCGTTTTATGCGGCTGTCATTCTGCTTTTGTACAGACCACAATCCTGAACCAGAGCGGAACCTCTTTGCGACTGGTCGAGCTGGAGTACCCCAGCGCCAGCTTCGGGACCACGAATCTGGATGCGAATGCAAATTACCACTATCGCTTCAAGATACAAGGGTCCGGATCGGCGAAGCTCGACTTCGTCGATGCGGAAGGCAAAACGCATCAATCGGTCGGGCCAGAGTTGGATGAGGGACAGGAAGGCACGTTGCTGGTCACTATCAAAAAGGCAGGCGTGGTCACCTGGGTTCCGCAGCTTATCGTAGGCAAATGACACCGGACGCATCGGAGTTCGGCACGCTGTGAGAACTATGTGACACCTGATGTCGAGCGTGCTCCGCTCGCCGAATACGAAGGCACAGTGTAGCCCCACAACTTTGTCCCTAATGTGGGTCAACAACATCAGCGGCCCTGTTATTTGAAATTCTGACTGTTACAAATCTGCTACCGCACTACAGATTGAAACAGCGGCGACTGCAGCAAGCTCGCAAACTGGCTGTCGGATGCGGCGAAGCGTACTTCCAACTTGCCTGCATCAGAATCGATCTTGGTGCTGTCGATGGCCTGTTTTTCGGCCAAAGTGCCACTCACTTTCTTGTACAGCGCCGCAGCGTTGAGTAGTGAGGACATGGTGGCAGCGGTGAAGGTGTCGGGCGTAATAACGTCCAGGTTGAACTTGACTCCGTTCTGAAAGTTCATGGTGTAGCGCGAACTCAACAGGCGTTTCTTGATAGTCTCGTAGTCCGCCAACTGCGCCGCGTCGCCCAGCACCGAGCGCATCATCGTCTGTGTGCCCTTTTGATCCAGGACGCTCCATAGTGGTTCCGTATCGACCGATTGCATCATGTCGACCATTCCGGCGTTGTTCAGCAGGCTTTGCGACAGACCATCGCGCGCGTCCAGTGCGGAACGCACAGCGTCTGTCGCGCCAAATACCATGGTGGTCTGGTCAAGAAAGGTGATCACCATGCCGCTATTTGCCATGGGATAGATGCGGTTGGTGCGAAGGATGGTCGGCTTCACTTTATGCTTTTTAAAGTTGGCCATAATGTCCGCGACCGAGAACTGTCCTTGCGCAACTCCCACGGTGCGGGTGTTGTCGCTATTGCCACTCAGGCGGAAGGCGGCAAAGGCAAGCTGATCGACGTCATGGTTCTCGTTCAGGCCGGATACCTTGAGCGCCTGTTCCAGTTGTTTGATCTCTGGCGGCAATACACGGCTCTTCAACTGCATGGCGACCGGCGAATTCTGCATCGCGCGATAATCAACCACGATCAACTGCTGCAGGTCCTTGGGAATGGCCGAGCGTGCGTCGCCACCGAGCTGGGCAGCAAAGCCCGGTGCGGCCAGAATCAGGCACGTCACCACTACCGCGCACTGTTGAAACATGCTCTTGCAGATATTCACTTTTAGTCTTCCTCCGGAGCGCAGCCGCTCCAACTCGCATTTCGCTCAAACGCCACTTTTTGATCGGACGCTCTGCTTGTCTGCTTGTCTATCTTACCGCTGGCCACGGCATCGGGTTTTTGAGTTTGCGCTCCAGGATCTTCTCCTCAGGGTCAAACCCATTTAACTGACGGGCCCACTCGCTCTCCCGCTCAAAAGCAGCTTCAGGAATCAATCCGATCAACTCCCCATACAGCGGACGGGTACTGTGTCGCGCCGCTATTTCTTTAACTGCGGCGAAGACCTGCGAGACCGGCGTCACTGCAAAGTCAGTGATGTTCATGGATATCTGTGCATGTCTCTGGGCCAGCACACCCATCGCCTTCACCCCGACCAATCCGCCGCTGGAGGCGCGAATTTCGCGCGCGATTGCACGGGCGGCTGCGATATCGTTCGCTTCCAGGTAAATGTTGTAGGCGATAAGAACTTTGCGCGCTCCCACGGCCGATGCTCCTGCAGTTGGGTGCAGATCGGGGCCGCCGACGTCCGGACGCCGGGCAGCCTCCTTGCGAACCGCGTCCCGCAATCCTTCAAACTGACCGCGACGGACGTCCTCGAGCAAGGCTCGGTCGGGTCTGGCAGCGGCAGCCTCGTAAAAATAAACGGGGATTCCGTGGCGCTTCCAGATTTCCAGCCCTGCCCGCCGCGCCAGCATTGCGCACTGTACAAGCGTGCAGCCAGAAAGCGGCACAAATGGGATCACGTCGGCTGCGCCAATGCGGGGATGCGCTCCCTGCTGCCGGGTAAGGTCGATCAGTTCCGCGGCCTTCCCTGCTCCGCGAACTGCTGCCTCGACGACCCTCGACGCTGGACCGGCAATGGTTACTACAGAGCGATTGTGATCCTTGTCGAGCGACCAGTCGAGCAGGCACACTTCCTCCACCCGCATTGCTGCGACGATGGACTGAACCTTCTTCTCGTCAGAACCTTCGGAGAAGTTGGGTACGCATTCGAGGACTGGCCCCGCTTCTGAATCGACTGCCGTTTCGCTCATCTACCTTCTTCATGCGACAAATCGTTTATTTCCCGTAAAAACCGGCTACTTCCACCAGGTATAGCCAAGCTGCAACTGCACGCTGGCATTCACGCCTGGGTTTCGGTCTCCCAGGCTTGCGCTGGAGATGTGCACCGCATTCGCAGTGAACGCAATGGAGCGCTTGGGCTTTACGAAGTAGTGAAAGCCCACGCCAAACTGCGGCGTGAAATTAAACACGCTTGTTCTTCCCGGAACACCCTCCGGTACCAGGAAATCCGGCGGGAACTTGTGGTTGGTCCAGATCAGCCCACCCGCTCCCTGAATATAGGGAACCATCTTATGAGTGCTTTGCAAATTCCACCTTAGGATCACTGGCGTCAGGCTGACACCGGTAAAAGTGCCTCCGCTCACTGCAATCTGCGCGAAATGCGTGACTCCATCGGCCACATAGCTCACGTTCTGCAGGTGAGGCGCGGGCGTATATGCCTGCCAGAGCGGCATCAATTCCGCCGCAAATTCAAACTGGCCCTTCAAAATGCCGGGCCCCACAGGGCTGGTCAAAACGTTGCCGGCATGGACGCCCACGTCGAAAAACGAGAAGGAAGAACGATCCCCTGTCCCGAACCCTCCGTTGGCAAAAGGGCCGAACTCCCATGCGCCCCGTGCCATAACTGCGGCCGGCGGCGGGTCAGGCTTCTGACCCAGGACCTTCTGAGCGGGTAAGGAAACTATCGACACAACCAGCGGCAGGCAAAAATTAAAGAGGGTACGAATTCGCATGAGATACGTTCGAGCCTTTTCGATTAGAAAATTTCAGCACCCGGAGTAACCCGGCCAAAAAGAAGGCCGCCGATGATGGCGGCCTCTGGTTCTTTTCATGACTTACCGCTTAACGCGCCATTGCTTCCATTTGATTCGCATCCATGTCGAAGTTGGAGTAGACATTTTGCGTGTCGTCCATGTCCTCCAGCACTTCGAGCAGACGAATCATTTGTGCTGCGGGCGCACCCTCAAGCTTGGTGTAGGTGGAGGCGAGCATCGTAATCTCCGCCATCTCGGTTGGGATCCCGGCGGCCTTGATGGCGTTGGCAACCGCCTCGAATGCAGCGGGCTCGGTGATGATCTCCCATGTATCGCCTTCGTCGTTGAGGTCGTCGCCTCCGTTCTCGATGACGATGTTCATCAGTTTCTCTTCATCAGCCACGTTCTTCGAGATGGCAATCAGACCCTTCTTCGAGAACATGAAACGCACCGAGTTGGACTCGCCGAGGTTACCGCCGTTCTTGGTAAAGCCGTGGCGAATTTCGCTGACGGCGCGGTTGCGATTGTCCGTTGTAACTTCGACGATAACCGCCACGCCACCGGGACCGTAGCCTTCGAAGGTGATCTCTTCATAACTCGCGCCTTCAAGCTCACCTGTGCCGCGTTGGATCGCGCGCTTTATGTTGTCATTCGG
>JANXZS010000182.1 GCA_025355385.1 Acidobacteriaceae bacterium
GCTCAGACAGAAGACGAAGGGTGAGGGTGTCGCTACGCTTCGCGAGGTCAAGGAGCGTTGTGAAGGAGTGGTTTGCTTGACCGGCGGCGATGAAGGGCCGCTTGCCGCTGCGCTCGAAAGAGGCGGGATGGATGAGGGGCGAGGAGTTCTTAGTTCGCTCATTCAGACCTTCGGCCCGAACAACGTATACGTCGAACTACAACGCCACCGCATCCGCGAACAGGAGGCTCGGAACGATGCAGCGTTGTCCCTCTCACGAGAGTTTCACCTGCCAGTTTTAGCGACGAATGGCGTGAACATGGCGACTACGTTCGAGCGAGAAGTGCTAGATGTGCTGACGACAATCCGGCACCACACGTCGCTCGATGGCGCGGGCCTGCTCTTGCAGCACAACGCCAACCGCCACCTACGGCCAGCTCACGAGATGGCCGCACTATTCCGGGATATACCCCAGGCCATCGCCGAGACACGCGAACTATCATCGCGCCTCCAGTTCGAGATGAAGGACATGGGCTATCAGTTTCCGCTTTACCCGGTGGGTGACGACGAAACGATGGACAGCTTTCTCTATAAAAGGACTATGGAGGGAGTGCTCAATCGCTACGGCGCAAAGAGCAGCGCCAGCCTTCGCAAACGTGCAGAGAAACAAGTGGCAAGAGAGCTTGCACTCATCGCCAAGCTGGGACTCGCTGGCTACTTCCTCATCGTGTGGGACATCGTGGAGTTCTGCCGCAAGAACGGCATCCTCGTCCAGGGCCGAGGCTCCGCCGCCAACTCCGCCGTCTGCTACGCACTCGGCATCACCGCCGTTGACCCCGTAGGGATGGAACTGCTCTTCGAGCGTTTCCTCTCCGAGGTTCGCGGCGAGTGGCCGGACATCGACTTGGACCTTCCTTCGGGAGAAGACCGCGAGAAAGCAATCCAGTATGTCTACACCCGATACGGTCAGTTGGGAGCCGCGATGTGTGCCAACGTCATCACCTATCGAGGGAAGTCGGCAGCTCGCGAGGTAGGCAAGTCGCTGGGCTTCGACGAAGACACACTGACCCGCCTAACCAAACTCGTCAGTGCATGGGAGTGGAAGGGTGCGACCGACACGATGCAGGAACAGTTTCGCGTTGCGGGATTCGACCTCGCGCATCCTCGCATCGCCAAATATCTTGAGCTTTCGATTCGTATGCTCGATTTGCCGCGACATCTCGGGCAGCACTCAGGCGGCATGATTATCGCCCAAGGACAATTGCCTTCCGTTGTTCCCATCGAACCGGCGAGTATGCCAGGCCGCAACGTAATCCAGTGGGACAAGGAAGATGTCAGCGACATGGGCCTCATTAAGGTAGACCTGCTGGGCCTGGGCATGATGGCTGTCCTGAAGGATTGCACCAATCTGATTCCACAGCATTACGGGACGACCGTAGACATCGCACAGATACCACACGACGACCGGCAGGTGTACGCCTCGCTACGCAAGGCCGACACCATCGGATTGTTTCAGGTCGAGTCGCGGGCGCAGATGGCCTCGCTCCCTCGCAACAATCCGGATAAGTTCTATGACCTGGTAGTGCAGGTCGCAATCATCCGCCCCGGCCCCATCGTCGGCAAGATGATGAATCCCTACATGGAGCGGCGGCAAGGAAGACAGGAGATTACCTATCCGCATCCGCTACTGGAGCCGGTGCTTTGACGGACTCTCGGCGTCCCGCTCTTTCAAGAGCAGTTGCTTCGCATCGCCATGGCAATCGCGGACTTCACTGGAGGTGAAGCGGAAGAGTTGCGTCGTGCACTTGGCAGCCGTCGCTCTGCCGACAAGATGCGAGCTTTGGAGATCAAACTCCGCGAGGGCATGGATAAAAATCAAGTGGGGATCACGGCCCAGGAAGAGATCATCCAGTCGATCAGTTCTTTCGCGCTGTATGGCTTTCCTGAGTCCCACGCGGCCAGCTTCGCCCTTATTGCTTATGCAAGTGCATGGCTCAAGTTCCATTACCTCGGAGCGTTCACCGCCGCCATCCTCAACAACCAGCCAATGGGCTTCTACTCCGCCGCCGTTCTCGTCAAAGACGCGCAGCGTCACGGACTTCGAGTGCGGCCCATCGACGTGATGCGGTCGAGTTGGCCGTGTACGTTGTAGCGCGAAGAAGACGGTTCGTTTTCGCTCCGTCTTGGCCTTCGCTTTGCCCGTGGCCTTCGAGAGAAAGCCGCTTTAGAACTTGAGGCCGCGAGGAAGAAACGAACATTTGCTTCCATCGAAGAACTCGCACGTCGAGTACCGTCCCTCTCTCGTGCCGACCTCGCCACACTTGCCGAGGTTGGTGCGCTCAACTCGATTGGGGAAGGGTCGCATCGTCGAGATGCCCTCTGGCAAGTCCAAAGAGCAGGACGGCAGGCAGGGCCGCTCCTTGAATCGTTGGATCAAGACGAGGAGCAGAGTTCGCCATTGCAGGCCATGAACCCCGAAGAGCGCATGGTTGCCGACTACGCCGGAACGGGTGTCACCGTAGGCCGTCACCCGATGGCACATTGCCGCGACCAGCTACGGAACATGAACGTCAGTCGCGCCGACGATCTCCGAATGCTTCGCCACGGAATAAAGGCTCGCATCGCCCGCTGCGTCATTGTCAGACAGCGCCCCGGCACAGCCCACGGCTTCATCTTCCTTTCCATCGAAGATGAAACCGGCATCGCCAACGCGATCATTGATCCAGAGCTATACGAGCGGAACCGTTCACTGGTGACGTATGCTCGCTTCCTGCTGGTCGAAGGGACATTGCAAAACGTCGATAAGGTCATCCACATCCGAGCCAGGCACATCGAAGAGCTGAACGTCACCGCAGCCCCAACGCAGTCCCACGACTTCCACTAAATGAGCGAACACATGACATCGCCGGGTGACTCCCAGCCACCGAAGGATTGGTGGTTGGAGAACGCCTGTCGCATCGCGGTATTTCGTTTGCGACAGGCTAAGTATCTCAGCTCGAAC
>JANXZS010000223.1 GCA_025355385.1 Acidobacteriaceae bacterium
GGCTCGAAGGCCCGCTCGGTGCCCGAGTTTCTGCGCATGCGTTACGACGATAAGACGCGGATATTTAACGCCTGCACCTTCGCCGGCATGACGGTAGTGTCCTCTGGGATTTCGATGTATGCAATGGCGCGGCTGATCCAGACGCTGCATGTATTCGACGGACTCTTCCTTCATTTTGGCCTGCCCGTCGGCTGGATCTTTCATTTCGCCATCGTCGTTTCGGCACTCATTGTGTTGGGTTACATTTTCCTGGGTGGCTTGACGAGCGCTATCTACAACGAGGTTCTGCAGTTCTTCCTTATAGTCGCGGGCTTTCTGCCGCTGGTATGGGTAGGGCTGCGCAATGTGGGTGGGTGGACAGGGCTGAAGGCCTCTCTACCCACGGCATATACCCACTCCTGGCAAGGCATGACCAGTGCAAGTACCAATCCCTTAGGCGTTGATATTTTCGGTCTGGCAATGGGGCTGGGCTTCGTGCTGTCATTCGGCTACTGGTGCACGGACTTCCTCGTCATCCAGACGGCGATGGCTGCCAAGACGAAAGAAGCTGCGCGGCGCGTTCCTCTGATTGCTGCTGTGCCGAAGATGTTTTTTCCATTTCTGGTGATCCTGCCCGGCCTGATCGCAATCTCGGTACCAACGACCCATGTTGGTCCGGCGGCGGCCATGGTTCGGTCTGCGGATGGAACGATGGTCGCTGCGAAGGAAGAGGGCAAGGGCCTTATTCCAGCGAAAGTCGATCCCATCAGCGGCAAGGTCATGCGGGATACGTCTGGCACGGCGTTGCTGGATTACGATCTCGCAATCCCGAATATGCTGCTGCACTATTTCCCGACCGGCATCCTCGGGCTCGGACTAACGGCATTGCTGGCCAGCTTCATGTCTGGCATGGCGGGCAACGTGACCGCCTTCAACACGGTCTGGACCTACGACCTTTATCAAGGCTACCTCCACAAGGGTGGAACCGATCGCCACTACCTCAATATGGGGAGGTGGGCCACGGTGGGGGGCATCTTGCTTTCCATGGGTGCGGCGTATGCGGCGACGTCCTTCAACAACATCATGGATACGCTGCAACTAGTGTTCTCTTTCGTCAACGCACCACTGTTCGCCACCTTCCTGCTGGGCATGTTCTGGAAGCGGACGACGGGACACGGAGCGTTTATCGGCTTGGTCAGCGGTACGGGCGCGGCTATTCTGCACCACGGACTGACCATGCCAGTGCATGCGCACGCGGGCCTGCATGGTGGCTGGCTGGGACTGTTGCATGTCTATCCCAGCGACATGGCGATGAACTTCTATGGGGCCATCTGGGCCTTTTCGGTAAACTTCTTCATAACCGTTCTTATCAGCCTGATGACCAGACCCAAGCCAGAGGCGGAGCTGGTTGGACTGGTCTACTCGCTGACGGAGAAGCCGGTCGAGCATCACATGGCGTGGTACGAGAAGCCTTCGACGATCGCCTATGGGCTCATCGTCATGGTGGTTGTCCTTGACGTCATCTTCAGGTAAGCCGAAAGCTTTTTCACAGTATCGGTGCTTTGGATAACGCATATTCTGTGCAGCTGTTCTTGAGCGAAAAGCTGCGCCGACTTCTACTCATTCGATTACACCTACTGTGAAAATCCCGAGCCGAAAGGAATTTATATGAATCTCGACCTTCGTATTCCGATGGGTCTGATGTTTTTAATTACCGGCGCCATGATGACAATCTTCGGGGTCTTCACCTGGGGCAGCAGTATTTATGAGAAGTCCATGGGCATGAACATCAATTTCATTTGGGGGTTGATCATGTTTTTCTTTGGTCTGACGATGTATTTGCTGGGCAGGCGCGGTACCAGGCTGGCCAAGCTGGCGCCAGCGGAACCGACCGATGAGTCACTGAGCAGTCGGCCGATGGGACATTAGGTTAGTGATTAGCGAAGAATATGCAGCTCGGTCAAGTCTTTATCGAATCAAATAGAAACGGCCCGCAGAGATTGCGGGCAGAACTGCTGTCTGCGGATAGCGTCATCACGCGCGCAGACGGAAACGGAAACGCATGTTCTCGCCAAACCACTGAACGTAGTTCGTCCCCCAGGCATTATTGAAAAGGCTGAAGTGGATTCCCTGGGAGAAATTGGGCTGCTCGTTCGAGAAGTGTATGGGAGAGCGCTCGCCGAGTGCTACGACGGGCGCGTCCATCGATTCGATTGAGAGCCCGCTTCGATCGTCCTTGTAAGCGATGGGACCAGAGAGGGCATGCATATGGCGATTGCCGCTGGCGACGACATCAAAAGGGGAAACCTGTTGCTCCACCTTTTCCATCGACCACCCTTGAGCCTGCTGTGTGACAGGAAGAAAGCTCAACCAGAGTGCCTCGGGCATGCGATTTGAGACCTTGTCGAACCAGGAGAAGTTGATCTTGACGATGGGTTCCTGATCTGGCAGCAGGATTTCGAGATACATACGTTGGGGCCATGCCACGCGACCCTCGCGTGCGCTCTCGGCATCATGAATTTTCAGAAGCGAGAGCACACGCAGACCTTTGGGTGTCGTCTCCAACCAAGTGGAGGTTAGCGCAGGCGACCACGTCTGGCTCTTTGCGCCAAAGTGATCGATGTTTGGCTTGCCGAAGTCCTGCGCAGCCCACGACTCCTTCGTTTTCAGGTAATCCCGCAGGAAGACGGCGTAATCCGCGCTTGACAGCGTCTGGTAGCAGAAGAGGGCAAGGGGATTTGCCGCCGATGCCCACTCGCGTCCGGTGGGCTTGTGCTGAAGCATGTTGATCGCGCCCGTTCTGGGATCGAGCCCAACTTTAAAATGGCGCGACTCGATAGCCTTGCCCGCCTCATGCGACTTCAAGCCGGACGTCCTGGGCTCGGCCGGGCGCAAGGCTGTCAGCTTTCCCTGCGCTTCCGCGCGCATCTCAGGCGGCATACTGGCGACTGCGAGTGCGAGGTCGTCGCGCTTCTCCTCCCAGCTATGGGTCACCACTTTGTACTTCGGAGAATTCAGCATCTGCGAAAGGTCGTGAGGGGTGTAGTGATCGAAGTCCATCCAGGTTTTCGTGTCGGTTCCCCACGTATGTTCCGTGGCGAGCAATAGATGCCTCAGTATGGCGATGTCCGTCGTATCGCCGACGCGAAATTTGCCTTTTGCGATCCATGCTTTTCGCAAGCGGGCGAGTTCAAGATATTGAGCTACTTTCACCGGGTCGCTGGGCACGCCGTAGATCCACGTATCGCCGATCTCGGCCGTGACCACTGGCAGTGTGTTGCGAGAGGGATGGATGGCGTTAGCTACGTCCGTCAAGCTGGCGGCAGTGATCTTCGCATTGGGAAACTGCTTGTGCAGGCCCTCATAGATTTCGCCAATCTCCTTGAGCGTGTGAGGACCCGAGTTATCTGTGCGGACTTCGATGTCCACGGCGAGATCGGTGCCGGGAACCTGAACCACTCCCCCATAATCGCGGTGATACATCATGACAAGCGAACCGCCACTCTTGTCTTTCCACAGAAAGAGTGGCGGCACCGCCGGGCTGGTGCTGCCTCCGTTGACGCCGATGTCGAGAAAGGTCACGCCGTGTTCGGCGAGTGGTGCGATGATGCCGCGCGAGTGGCCGGGTACATCCGACATTTTTGCGCCAGTGGTGGTGCGGCCGAAGCGCCGATCCAATGTTTGCGATAGTCCCAGGGAGCCTTCGATGAGGGAGCGATCCATGATCTCAGTCTGCCAGGTGAAGGGCAGCGCGTGCCACGCGATGTCGCCCGAAGTAACGGCACTTTCCATCAACCTGCGCTGCTCTGGCTGGGCCTGCTCCAGATATTCGTAGAGCAGCCACGATCCCGTCGTCCAAACATAGCGATCTTCACCAGAGGCACGCAACTCCGCCGCGACCTTAAGCGCCTGCGGATAATACACATCAAAGTATTTGTGGATGACATTGGCCTGCGTATCGATGAATCCCAGATCGAGGTGGCACTTGAAGACGACCAGAACGCGCTTGGTGGCGGCGGGGTCGGTTGGCTTCGCCCGCAGAGCTGGTACATTTTGCGCTGCGAGAGTGCGCAAAAAGTCTGGATCACACCCTAAAATAACTCCTGTTGCGATCGCACCCTGCACGAATCTTCTACGCTTCATTTCTTCTCCTCACGAGCCTGCAGCGTAATTCACGATGGCTATTCCATCCACCGAATGACGAATTTGCGCTGACAGCGAAATATATCTGATTGTACGAGCGAGGAAAAGCTGGCCGTTTATCCTCGCCGATTCTTCGTCCTGCAATGATTCACACAAGCTGACCCGATAGACTTAGGCATGAAGCGTCGGGTAATCGAACACTACGAACTGATTCGTCGTCTTGGCGCGGGCGGTAGCGGCATCGTCTACCTCGCTAACGATGTTCTTCTTATGCGGCCGGTCGTGCTGAAGATTCTCAAGCGCGGCGCGCTGACTCTTGAGCAGATGCGGACCACGGTTCTGCGTGAGGCGCGACTGGCCTCGGCTATCGAGCACCCGAATGTCTGCGCTATCTATGAGGTCGGCGAATCCAGCGAAGAAGCTTATATCGTCATGCAGTATGTGCCCGGGCAATCGCTCGACAAGCTCATCGCGCAGGGGCCGGGAAGCCTGCAGCTGGTGCTTTCGGTCGGTATCCAGATTGCAGACGGTTTGGGCGCTGCGCATACGCTAGGCATCTTCCACAGAGATCTGAAGCCTGCCAACGTCATGCTGACCGATGGTGGACTGGTGAAGATTCTCGACTTCGGCCTTGCTCGTCGTATCAATCCCGACGAAGGGGAGTTCGATCCGGCAAAGTCGCGGCGGAAGACCGGCCCGATGGCGGCAACCTACACTGCACGCGGCGGCACGATTGCGTATATGGCGCCGGAACAATTTGTCACCGGGCAGAGCAGCGTGCAGAGCGACATCTTTGCGCTCGGGGTGATGCTGTATGAACTGGTGAGCGGACGCCATCCCTTTGCGCGTCCCGATCGGGAGGAGATTCAGAGCATTCGCGCTATCCAGTTTGCTGATCCGCCCGCGCTGGATGAACAGGTGCCATCGGAGCTGACCAGTGTGATTCTCTGCTGCCTGGAGAAAAACCCGGCGGAGCGCTACTCGTCTGCGGCTGACGTGCGCGAGGCGCTCAAGACAATCATGAAAGCCTTGCAGATTGAGACAGGGATTATTCCTGGCGATGCGGCGGCCAATCTGCCCGTCTCCTCTGCGGAAACGGAGAAGCGCGCGACCAGCTTCCTGTCCATGCTTGCGGAGCGATTCCGCGAGTCAGCCGACACGCGTTCGAAGCAGAATACGATACTGGTGTTGCCGTTTTCAAATTTCGGCCCGGGAGAGGTCGCCCCGCTGTATGGCTTCGCGCTGGCAGACTCGATTGCCGCGCGGCTGGCGCGTATCCCTTCGCTGATCGTGAGACCGTCGAGTTCGCTGATGTCGGTACCGCTGCAAAAGTTGGATCCGCTCGCCATTGGGCAAAAGCTTCTGGTGCAGTATGTGCTCACCGGCAACTTTCTGCGCTCGGAAAAGGGCTTTGATTTGAACTGGCAATTGTTGGACGTGCCCGGACAGAGTGTACATGCGGGCGGGACAATCAGTGTTTCCTCGTTCGACCTGGTTGCGGTGCAGACGGAAATTTCGAACGAGGTATTCTCGACGCTGCAGGGCCTGGGGCATCTTGAGCCGCAGTCCGAACGCGACCGGCTGGTACGCAGCGCACCACTGGCGGAAAATCTTTCCGAGGAGTATTTGCAGGCACGCGCCATGCTCTCCTCCTTCATGTCGCGCAGTGGATCGCGTAGTGATCTGGACAAGGCACGCGAACTCTTCGAGAGAGTGGTCGCGCGGGACGCGAATTTTTCCCCGGCATGGAGCGGACTGGGTGTGACCAACCTGCAATACGTGCGCCACGGCATCGGCGGGCAAATGCACGTGATGACGGCACGGCGCGCATTTGACAAAGCTTTGGATCTGGATTCGGGCCTGGTTGAAGCCAACCTCTATCGCGTTTACATGCTGCTCTCGCGCGGCGAGAAGGAGAGTGCCCGGCACGGCATTGAGAATCTGCTGCAGACCGCGTCCAACGATTGGAATGTGCACATGGTGGCAGGGATTACTCTGCGCCTGGACGGCATGTATGACGAAGCCCTTTACCAGTTCAGTCGCTCGCTCAAGCTGAACCCCTCCAATGCTCCGGTGGTCTATAACCATCGTGCACGTGTCTACCACTATCAGAATCAGTTGGAACTCGCTGACGAAGAACTGCAGAAGGGACTTTCACTCGAGCCGCGTCATCCGCTGCTGCGCACTTCGCTTGGCTACCAGCAGATGCGGCAGGGCAATACACGCGAGGCGATCAGGATACTCGAAGAGGTGATCCACGACGATGACAGCATGCGCATTGCGCTGCCAACGCTGGCGATTTGCTACGTGCAGATCGGCGAGCGCGAGCGGGCGGCGTCGTTCATTGACGAAGCATCGCTCTCGGCAGCGGAAGCGGACAGTGAGATGGCCTACCGCCTGGCAACCTACTTTGCCGTGGAGGGAGATGAGAGTGAAGCGCTGCACTGGCTGCGGCGCGCCATTTATCTCGGCAATGAAAACTACCCCTGGTTTTCGAAGAATCCTTCGTGGAACAGCTTGCACGAGCACACTGACTTCGAGCGCATTCTGGAAGATCTGAAGAAATCCTTCCGCCGAAATCAGAAGAACTGGAAGCGCTTGCTGGAGCATACGCCTAACGGAGCGGAGGGTTAGGCAACCCGGCCAGCCCTCCGCCACTGGGATCAATCCCGCGATTCATCTCAGTCCTGTCCCGCTATTTTTTTGCCCCATGCGGCGCTTCATCTCTTCCGGTGTGACGTCCTCGATGTGGGTGGAAAGATACCAATGATGGCCGAAGGGGTCGATGACTCCGCTCATTCGGTCGCCATAGGGTTGATCGGTCGGCTTGCGCTCTTCGTTAGCTCCCGCTGACACCGCCTGCGCGTGCAGAGTGTCTACGTCTTCCACGTAAAGCATTAGGCCAACCGTCGTGCCGCCATAATGCCCAGGACCGTAGGCACCAATCTCGGCGTGTTCGTCGGAGAGCATCAGGCGCGAGTCACCAATTTGGATTTCGGCGTGGGATACTCGGCCCTTTTCATCGTGCATGCGGACAAGTTCCTTGGCATTGAAGGCTTTCTCGTAAAACCGGATGGCCCTGTCGGCGCCGTCAATGTAAAGGTACGCAGTAAAGGTATGGTAGCCGTCCGGAACGGCGCTCACTTCTTGCATGAATCTGTGCTCATGAGATCTCCTCGGGACACTTTGACGAGCCCAAGGAGGATGCAACGGGAGGGGGGTGCGCCGTCAAGTTTCGTAGCAAAAAAAGGGAGCACTTGTGCGCTCCCGATGCCCGACTGTGATATTCGCTGTCAGTTCTGTACGGCTGTAAATGTCATCGGCTCTGTGAGCCCAAAGACGAGGACTGAATCTTTCGCAAGTTGCGCTTGGTGGTTTTGCAGCAGCAGGTGAATTGTGATCACGCCTGCGCCTATGGCTGTACCTACGATTGCTCCGGGGCCCCCGGCAACCTGGGCGCCGATAAGGGCCCCGCCGCCCGCGCCCACTCCATACTCGATCGCGTCCCGCTTCAGCTGAGACTTAGTAGTGATGGTGCCTTCGCTGCCTGCCTTCGTGTATGTGCCGTCGGCCTGCATTACTTCTGCGTGCAGCATATATCGTGAGCCATCGGGCATGGTGACCAGGTCTGGGCGGAGTCGCATCGTCGCGTTACCACGAAGGGTCTTTCCGGCGCGAACTGAAACCACGCGGCCTTTGACCTCCGATCCCATGGGGATGATGACCTTGCCCAACTGGGATACGGGGGACATAACGATGGCGGTGAAGGGGTCCCCGGCCACAGTTTTTGAAGTGGAAAGAGCCTGCTGCAGGCGAACACGGATCAGAGTTCCCGTCTCCAACTCTCCGGCACGCGCTGGCGCCACCTGGACGATGTCCGCGTCTGGGTTGGTGGAGCGCTGATAGAGGGTCGGCTCCAGGCTGGAACCGGCAGTGGCGGAGGCCAACTTAGTCACCCGACTCTCGGTTACGATCTCGGCGTCGGGATTGTAGGCCGGCTTGACCGACTCTACAACGGGCGCGGGTGCGGCGACCACCGGAGGCTCCGGGTTCGACGCGGGTGCGGGTCTGGTCACCAGCACAGGGGTATCCGGGGAGGCCACGATCGTGTCACTTGCAGGTGGCTCGGAGACGCCTTGGTAAGGACTCGGCTTGGTATGGTCCTGGGCGCCAACCCCATGCGCCAGCAACGCCAGGGCAGCAGCGGAAATGAGAAGGGGATTCGAATATCGATTCATGCTTATGCTCCAAACGTTCAGGCGCTGGCGCCGGATGACTGGTTATGTCGGCGAGCTGCCACACAATTTCGTCTCAGACATTTTTGATCGGAACACTCCCATGATCTGGGGATGCCCATGTACTAAGGCTAGATTAGGCGCTTAGGGCAGACCAGAGACATCGGACAGGGCGCACCATAAGCGTTAATGCCGAGAAAGGTGCCGATTTAGCTAGTTTTTACCCGGTCGAGTTCCGCTCTGCCTGCGGGGCCTGTGACGAACTTCACAACCATGCCACCGTCGCTTTGTTAGAATTCCGTAGAACAAGCAAAATATCAGGGAGGGGGCGCTCCTCTGAACAAGCCAGAGAGCTGCTTCATCGACACTATTGGCGGCACTGCCGGTGACTCCATTTCCGTAGATCGCCGCCCCAAACTGAAAGATCGTTTACGGCACAAGATTTTGAGGAGTGATATGACAGAGATTGCGGCAATTCGTGCACGGGAAATACTTGATTCGCGTGGAAATCCGACGGTTGAGGCGGAAGTTATTCTGGCGAGTGGTGCCATGGGGCGCGCGGCTGTTCCCAGCGGCGCTTCTACAGGTGAGCATGAGGCGGTAGAGCTTCGCGACGGCGACAAATCCCACTATCTTGGCAAGGGCGTTCTGCAGGCAGTAGAAAATGTCGAAAGCATCCTGGCTCCCGAATTGATTGGCATGGATGCTGCCAACCAGCGTTTGCTGGATGCGACCATGATCTCCATCGACGGCACGCCCAACAAAGGCCGCCTCGGCGCCAATGCCATTCTGGCAGTCTCGATGGCCGCGGCCCGCGCCACCGCAACCGCCCTGCAATTGCCGCTCTATCGCTACATAGGAGGCGTCAACGCCTGCATCCTGCCTACCCCGATGATGAATGTGCTGAATGGCGGCGCGCATGCTGACAACAATGTTGACTTCCAGGAGTTCATGGTCATGCCGGTGGGTGCGGAGACCTTTGCGGAAGCATTGCGCTGGGGCGCGGAGACATTCCACACCCTGAGGGGAGTGCTGAAGAAGAGGGGCTACAACACGGCAGTTGGCGATGAGGGCGGCTTTGCGCCGTCGCTGAAGTCCAATGTTGAAGCCATTGAAGTATTGCTCGAAGCGATCACCCTGGCCGGGTATAAGCCGGGTGAGCAGATTGCGATTGCACTCGATCCCGCGGCCAGTGAGTTCTACGTAAAAGAAACGGGCAAATACGTATTCAAGAAATCCGACAAGACCGAACTGAGCAGCAAAGAGATGGCCGCTTATTGGCAGAATTGGACGCGTCAGTATCCAATTATTTCGCTCGAAGATGGCCTGGCCGAGGACGACTGGGAAGGCTGGAAGGCCTTGACCGACATGATCGGCGACAAGGTGCAGCTGGTTGGAGATGATCTCTTTGTCACCAACACCGAGCGTCTGCAGCGCGGGATTGAGGAGGGTGTGGCTAACGCCATCCTAATCAAGGTCAACCAGATCGGCACCGTAAGCGAAACGCTGGATGCGATCGAACTCGGCCGCCGCTATGGCTATGCGTCGATTATTTCCCACCGTTCAGGTGAGACAGAAGACACTTTCATCGCCGATCTGGCCGTCGCTACTGGAGCGGGACAGATCAAGACCGGCTCTGCTTCACGCACGGACCGCGTTGCAAAGTACAACCAGTTGCTGCGCATCGAAGAAGAGCTTGGCCAGTCGGCGGAGTTCCTCGGTCGAGATTCCATCAACTGCGACGAGTAGTTTCTCCCGGGCAAGGCGGCGTGGAGAGGTCCTCCACGTCGTCTCGCAGTTCTGCTGCTTTGTCACTTCTCAATCCACTTTGCAATTCCACTTCTTTCGGTGGCTCTTATCGGATGGAGCATGCAGGTTTTCTCGGCGTGAAAAACACGCGAGAGGCTGACTTTCTATCCCGAGCCTGGACTGGTATTTTTGCGGAAGATCGGCAGCCGGCATACACTACAAGAGGGCTCGCGCGCTGAAATTGAGGAGATTTCCGATGAACAAGCTATTTGCGGCTGCGGCTTGGGCCGCTCTTTTCGCTACCTCGACGTATGCCCAGCAGCCCGCTGCTCGCCCGACCGATATTCCAGCCGTCCAGTCGCCCGAAGCTGCTCCACCGGCTCATCCCATCACGCTCGAGCAGACGCGGGAGGTTTTCAATATCGCCGGAACCCAGACCATGCTCCGCAGCCTTGCGCATCAGGTTCTAATGTCGCAACGTGCTAGCGCGCCGGAGTGGATTCCCGATTCAATCTGGAACGAGCTGGAAGATGCCCTGGTCAAGATCGACTTCCCAACCTTGTTGTACCCGACCTATGCTAAGCGTCTTTCCGCGGACGACGCGAGCAAGGCGATCGCGTTTTACAAAACGCCTGAGGGCCAGCACTTTCTCCAGGTGACACCCATCGTAATGGCGGAGGCGGGCAAGATTGGCCAGGAGCAGGGCACCCGCATAGCCCAG
>JANXZS010000207.1 GCA_025355385.1 Acidobacteriaceae bacterium
GATTTCTCCATGTTGACTGGGGCCTGGACTCGCAGCGCGCGGCAGACGGTGGAGCGGGAAACGCGATGGGATCTCGCGAGTTGGCTGAGACTCTGTCCGCTCAGGTGGTCTTTGAAGATGGCAGTTCGGTCAATCTCCAGCGGCTTGCGGCCGATGTGCCGGCCTTCGAGCCTGGCGCGTCTCATGCCGGCGCGCACCCGCTCTACTATAAGGTTACGTTCCAGTTCCGCGATCGCTCCGATGATGACCACGATGGCTCGGCCCAGCGGGCCACCGGTGTCGATCTGCTCGCGGAACGAGATGAACTCGATATGCAGCCGGTTCAGCTCGTCGAGGACATCGAGGAAGTGCTTGACCGACCTGGCGATCCTATCGGAGGCCCAGACCAGAACCACATCGAACTTGCCGCGGCGGGCATCCTTCATCATCTGGTCGAGCCCCGGCCGCCGCGCCTTGGCACCGGAGATCATGTCCGTATACTCATGGACTATTTCGTAGCCGCGCTGGGCAGCCATCTGGCGGAGATCGTAAAGCTGGGTCTCTGGGTGCTGATCGACGGTCGAGACCCTCATATAAAGGGCGGCGCGCTTCACCTGCGCCGTCCCTTCTGCCTCGGGGCGGGGGATGCGTACTTGGTGATGTAGTTCTGGATGAACTCCAGCAACACATCGGTCATATTCTCGCCCTGGGAGGCCGTGATCGACTTGAAGGAGTTGTGCAACTCCAGGGGTACGTTCAGGTTCATTCGTTTCACCTGCGGTTCTTCCGCTTTTCTGATTTCACTCACCTCCCTCTCAAGAGGTGAGCTTATACGGTTATGAGTACTCTGTACCAGTACCCCGGAAGGTCCAGCGCGCCCCGTTACTCTTCCCAGGCTCCCCGGCAGAAGACGGCGAGGAGGGCGATCTGGTCGTAGCTGATTTCCATGGCGGCGGCCATGGGGCGCAACATGGCCAGGTCGAGTGGAACATAGCCGGCTTCGATCGCGGCTTACTCGGAGGTCTCCATGCCGGCCAGTTGGGCGGTGTCCTCGAGCGACCGGCCTCTGGTCTCGCGGACCTTGCGGATGGCGGTGCCGAACATCTTGCCCCAGGCCTGGCGGCGGACGGCGGCGAAATGGGAGGACAATCTGGGCTCGGTATCTATGATACTCATATACGCACAGCTCCTGAAGGGGCGATCCTGTCAAGCAAGATCCGCCGGGATAACATCTACTGTGAGGATATACTCATGAGTGTTATCTGCCAAAATCCTGTCCTACTCGATCACGCGTGAGAAGGCTCCCATTTACACCATGGGCAGCCCGGATCCACGCGCATACGCCCGCAACAAGCGTGGCATTGCCGGATCCCTCATATGGATCAACTTCGACCGCCACTCGCTCCTCTATCTGTTCTACAAAGTGCGTGGCAAGTTCGTCTCCTCGGCTGACGAGATCCGTCCGCAGTACATCAATCCGGACAATGCGTCTCCTTCGGCTGTCTTTCAGGCCGGCCTGACCCGCTCGATCAGTCCCTCGATCGGCGCAACCATCGACTCCCTGGAAGAGCTTACGCTCTCCTCAGTTGGCGGGCTCTCCGAGCTGGCAACACCCTGGTACTCCGATCAGATCCTGCCCTTCGACATCACCCTCGCCGCTTCCAACGAGTACGGTGCGGCAGCAGGCGCAAGAATCAACGGCGTGGAAATCCTTAACGAAGGCACCGGCGTATCGATCGACGACACTGTCACCGAGACCAAGGCAACCTTCGTAGCACGTGCGGTAGAGCCGTTGCAGACTACGTCCCTCCCTCCGTTTCGCCCTGTTTGCTACCATCTCGATCCGCTCCCGGATATGCAGACCTAAGCAGCCTGAAGTGCCCTGTTGGCGCTGCTTTTTAAGCTCATATCCCGGTGGCTGGAGCCATATCCAGATGGCCTCAGTCAGGCTCTACTGCGTAAATGGGTGATTTCTACTATTTCCGGCATTTGCAACCTTCTTGATCCGCTCCCGGATATGCAGGATCGACAGGAGGATGCAGGCGTACTCAGACTGATCTGGTCTGTTAAGCACTACCTATATCTACTTATCTATCTCTACTTCTCTACTTCTCTACTTCTATAAGCACATGTGCCGGTCGCTTCTGTCCTATCCCGCCCGCCGCGCCCATGCGCGACTGCGTCATGCGTTAATGGCAAAATAAGACCTCCACCACGCCTGAAACTGCGCCACCCCCATAAAGAGACCCTGCAAACTGCGCCACCAACAGGAACATGCTCACGATCGCTATATGAATCCGCAAGTGATCCACAGTCCGGGTTGACGGGTTAACGCCAGCTGGCACCCTACAGGGGCACTGGGGCGTCACTCGGTGTACCGGCAAACAGTGCCTCTCATCGCTTCAGAATCAGCCCTCATATCGCACTTTCGGATTGTTCTGCTTTCACCGTTATTTTGGTGCGGCGGCGGAAGCAGTGTTGTGATTCTTGCGCATGTTTTCTGCCAATTCCCTGATTTCCGTCAGATCTCTCTGCATTTCGCTCCATCCATACCACATGGCGTAGTCGTTGCTGGCATGGAAAGTTCCGTGGAAAGTCCTCATTCGGTGTTCTAGGTACATGACGAACAACTTCTGTTCGATCACCGTGGGGGCGTCGTGGAAGGTGAGCAGGTTGGGGAAGGCATAGGTATAGTTCTTGGGCTTTGGGAGGACGCCATTGCGATACAATCCGGTCTGCCTGCACCTTGATGACGCCGCGCTATTCGACCAATCTTGGGGCCATCATGGCGAGGTAGGCCATCACGCCGCTGCCGCCGAGCAAGGTGCGGAAGGCTCGCATGGCGTCGGCTATGTGGCCGCCCTGTCGACGATATGTTCGTAGCTGCACTCGGCGTCGATGTTCCACTCCCCTGTGTCTTTAAAGGCGTGAATCTGCGAACTGGAGAGGGACCCATCTTTCTCCGCGAAGAGGACGTTGTAAATCCTGCCTGGAGTTGAATGGAGGGTCGAGGTAAACGAGGTCGACGGACTCGTCCTTCACGTACCGTTGAAGGACGTCAAGGTTGTCACCGTCGTAGAGCGTGTTCTTTTGCGAGATGCTTCGGGAAGCGACCGGTTATCGTCGAGGTGACCCCAACCTGGCTGAAGGATAATCGCCGTAGTTGGGCTTGGATGTTAATTGATCTGGCTTTGAATCAGGTGCCTACCTAAGAATAGCGACCGGCCCCGTCATCAGAATCCTGCGAAAGATGATGAGCAGCTTCGGCTGTGCGAGGAGGGGCCTACTTCCTACCCGAAGAAGTCAGACTTCATTTTTTCTGAGCTAATTCTGTGAACACAAATCGGGGCCGCTCTGGTAGTAGATCTAGTTTGCAAGACAGCGCGCGGTTGAGTTCATTGGTCCTGCCGACGTCTTCTGGGCTGTGACTTAAGTCCTTCTGGATTGCAGAAGGTTCATGATCTGATCAAGTGGACGATTCGCCTTTAGCGCGAATCGATCTGAAGGGTAAGACTTTTCATGGCAACACTGTCATCCCCGAAACTTCAGCTTGCACTCGGCACAGGGGCATTCGCCTTCTGTTTCGCCGTATTTGGCTCGCTCTCCGCAATGATGCCAATCCTGAGTCGGCAGATGCATTTGACGTCGGTTCAAAAAAGCGTCGCCGTCGCTGTGCCAGTGCTGCTCGGCAGCCTGGGCCGCATTCCACTGGGTATGTTGACCGATCGTTTTGGTGGGCGCTCCATTTTCAGCATCGTAATGCTGCTCTCCATCGTTCCCGCATTCCTGATGGGAACGCCGCTCGACTATCATCGTCTCCTCATCTATGGATTCTTCATCGGGATAGCACTGGCGAGCTTCTCCGTGGGCGTCGGTTTCGTCAGCGGATGGTACAGCGCGAAACGCCAGGGATTTGCTCTGGGGGTTTACGGAGCCGGAAATATAGGTCAATCTCTCGCCGCGTTTGGAGCGCCGTTCATCGCGGCGGCAGCCGGTGTGCGATGGGGATTCTGGACCTTCGGCATCGTGCTCTCCATCTGGCTGCTCATCTTTGCGTTGCTGGCGCGCAATGCTCCGCGCCGGGGTGCAATCAAGTCCTTGAAAGATACGGTCCAGCCGTTGAGCGACCGCCGAAGCTGGGTGCTGAGTCTCTATTACTTTCTTACATTTGGCGGCTTCGTCGCGATGGCACTGTACCTTCCCATCTTTTTGACGGAGATGTTCAAGCTGACTCCACAGAATGCGGGCATCCGAACCGCCGGGTTTGTTGTCCTGGCTACGATCATGCGACCGGTCGGTGGAATTCTGGCTGACAAAGTGGGTGGGCGAACCATTTTGAAATGGGTGTTCCCCACAACCGCCATCATGTCGCTATTCCTGGCATGTCCAAGGATTGATACGTTTACGGTGGGCGCACTGGGAATGGCCGCGGCCATTGGTCTGGGCAACGGGGCAGTGTTCAAATTAGTGCCTGAATATTTTCCCGGATCAGTGGGCAGCGTAACCGGGCTAGTTGGCGCAGCGGGCGGGTTAGGTGGCTTCTTCCCCCCGCTATTACTTGGCTTTATCAAACAGCAGACCGGAGGCTTTGCAATAGGCTTCGTGTTGCTCGGGGCATTCTCCCTCCTATGTTTGGTGATCTTGTTGCGGAAACCCGCTTTACAAACTGAGGCCGTTCCTGTGCGATAGGACAATATGAAGAAGGCGGAATTTTCAGTTCGAGGTTCCGACACTCTCCACGCCTTCGCCTGGGGCTCAGCCACCGCTTCGGTTTTGGTAATTGGCATAGTGATAGGCAGTCGAGGGCTCAAGGACTTCGATCCGGCGCTAGTCTCCTATGCGGGCGCTTCGGTATTGGCCGCTTTCGGACTTGGCTACCGGTATGCCATGTGGTTGCGGCGCCCCCCGACGCGTTTGTACTGGCGCCGAGGGTGGCAAGTATTTCTTCAACCAAGACGATTGCCCGCAAACATCGCCCACTTGGGCAGAATCTTCCTGGACAACTTTGTGATGCAGCGCTTTATCGAGAAGCGTTCGAGTCTTCGCTGGACGGCGCATTGGTTCCTGGCCTGGGGATGTCTTCTTGCCGCGGCTATTACATTTCCGCTCTCCTTTGGCTGGGTGCGATTTGAGACAGCCCGCGATAGCCAGGAAATCTACAAGGCGTTCATGTTTGGCTTTCCCGTGGGAAGCTTTCGCCTCGGAACGCCAATTGCGGAATTGACTTTCAATATCCTCGATATCGCAGCCGTGATGGTTCTGATCGGGGTATTCTTCGCTCTCTGGAGACGCAGCAGGGATCATGGCG
Organism: Acidobacteriaceae bacterium; assembly: GCA_025355385.1. Lineage (GTDB taxonomy): Bacteria > Acidobacteriota > Terriglobia > Terriglobales > Acidobacteriaceae > JANXZS01. Next base: position 5,288 of record JANXZS010000207.1, read on the forward strand.
CCATGTCTGTGCAGCAGTTTGCCAACGATCTCCTGCCGCTGATCATGCTGTTTGCGATCTCGATTACAGGGCTGTTTCTAACAGCCTCAACGCATCTGATGCACGGGTTGCACTACGTGTTTCTCTCGCAGCTGCATGCCATCACCGTCATTCTCACTCTACTGTATCTACCCTTTGGGAAGTTCTTTCACATCTTCCAACGCCCGGCTCAGCTTGCGATTGACTTTTATAAAAGAGCCGGGATCGAAGGCGAGCAGGCGATCTGCGTGCGCTGTGCGCAGCCTTACGGATCGAAAATGCAGATGGAAGACCTGAAGACACTTCAGGAGATGCTCTGCATCAAGTACCAGCTAGCGGATGGCACACACTATCAGGACGTGTGTCCCGCCTGCCGCCGCAAGAACCTTGCACTGGCACAGGATGGGCTTTGGAAGTCTCTCGGCACCGACGTGCGGGGGAGATAAAAGGACCGGCATACGATGGCGAAGCTTCCTACGGATATTCCAGAATTAGTAAAGCAATTCGGACCAACGATGCACTCAGTACCGCCCGGCGGCTGGGCCCACACCGGCCAGGACGAGACATTGGTAAAAACGCACTGTTGTTTCTGTGGACAGCAGTGCGGCATTCAGTTACGCGTCCGTGACAATAAAGTGGTGGGCTTTGAACCCTGGGAAAGCTTCCCGTTCAATCGAGGCAAACTTTGCCCAAAGGGCGTCAAGCGTTATATGCAGGACGAGCACCCGGACCGATTGAAGAGTCCCATGCAACGTATCGAAGGTCAAGGCTTCGCTCCTATCGCATGGGATGCGGCAATGGAACGAGTGGTCGGAGAAATTCGCAGAATTCAGGAGACCTATGGCAACGATGCGTTCGGCATCCTCTCTGGAGCGTCGCTTACCAACGAAAAAGCCTACCTTATGGGCAAGTTTGCGCGCGTCGCGCTGCGAACCGCCAACATCGATTACAACGGACGACTTTGCATGGTCTCCGCGGGCGCTGCCTCAAAGAAAGTATTCGGCATCGACCGAAGCGCGAATCCATGGAGCGACATTCCCAAGGCCAAGGTCATCCTCGTCGCAGGTGCCAACATCGCCGAGTGTGCGCCCATTACCACTGACTACCTTTGGCAGGCACGCGATAATGGAGGGAAGCTGATCATCCTCGATCCACGCATGACACCAATCGCGCGCAATGCGGATCTCTTCATCCCGGTGCGATCGGGCGGAGATATCGGCGTCTTCAATGGCATGCTGCACGTCATGATTGAGCGCGGTTGGATTGATCGCGACTTCATCGCACAGCACACCACGGGATTCAATGAAGTGATCGAGTCGGTGAAGAAGTACACACCCGAGTATGCTGCGAAGATCGCGGGAGTTCCCGCGGAATTGATTGTTAAAGCCGCTGAGCTGTGGGGTCCGGCGCCAACCAGCTTCTTGCTACATGCCCGAGGAATTGAGCATCACTCGAAGGGAGTGGATAACTGCCTCGCGGCCATTAACCTGGTAGTTGCGAGCGGGCGTATTGGACGCGAGGGTTGCGGCTACGCCATGATCACTGGCCAGGGAAACGGGCAGGGAGCTCGTGAGCAGGGCCAGAAGTGCGATCAGCTACCCGGCAATCGCGACATAAGCAATCCCGAACATCGTAAATATATTGCGGGCGTTTGGGGTGTGGCTGAGGAATCCATTCCACAGAAGGGGCTATCCGCCGTCCCACTGGTTGAGGCCATTCACGAAGGGAAGATCAAGGGGCTTCTGTCTATCTGCTTCAACCCCGTCGTCTCTCTGCCGGATTCCAACTTTACGCGTGCTGCGCTCGAGAAGCTGGAGTTTTACGTCAATATCGAGTTCTTTCTTTCCGAGAGCGCCCGCTATGCCGACATCGTGCTCGCAGGATCGTTGATGGAAGAGGACGATGGCACAACGACGAATGTGGAAGGACGAGTGATCCGTCATCGCCGCGCCGTGACGCCACCCGACGGAGCTCGTGAGGATTGGAAGATCCTTAATGAGATCGCGAGCAGGCTGGGCCACGCTGACAAATTCAACTACAACTCTCCTCGCGAAATATTTGAAGAACTGCGCATTGCGTCGAAGGGCGGAGTCTCCGATTATTCCGGAATGACCTGGGATCGCATCGGGGAGAACAATGGGCTGTTCTGGCCGTGTCCGGAGAATGGACATCCCGGCACTCCACGCCTCTACGAGGGTGGGAAGTTCGGACATCCCGATGGCAAGGCGCACTTCATTCCGATTGACTGGCATCCCTCGGCGGAGATGCCAGATGAGGAATATCCAATCATTCTCACCACAGGCCGCGTGGTATCGCATTTCCTCTCTGGAACGCAGACGCGTCGAATCGCGAGTCTCATGGAGCAGTATCCGCAGCCACGCTGCGAAATACATCCTCGCCTCGCGGAGAAACTGGGCATCGCCGACAACGACTTTGTGAAAGTGGAGAGTCGCCGCGGACAAATCGTGGTGCGTGCGCAGTTAGTGAAGACGATTCGCCCTGACACGGTATTTGTTCCGTACCACTGGCCTCTCGACCGATCGGCAAACAACTGCACGATTCGTGCGATCGATCCTGTGTCTAACATTCCTGAGTTCAAGATCTGCGCCGTTCGAGTAAGCAAGACAGAAGAGCCGACCGATGCGATCGCGAAGCTCGAGATGGAGGCGGGCGGCATTCGATGAGCGAATCAGCATTCTTCATCGACCACTCGCGCTGCATAGGTTGTCAGTCGTGTGTTCAGGCATGCGCCGAATGCGACACGCATCGGGGAGTCAGCATGATCCACCTGGAGACGATTCAACGCTCAGACAGTGTGCAGACTGCTCCGCAGGTCTGTATGCACTGCGAAGACCCGATCTGCGCGCGCGTTTGCCCGGCCGACGCCATCAAGAAGACCCCCGACGGAGTGGTGCAGAGTTCCCTGAAGCCCCGCTGTATAGGGTGTTCCAATTGTGTGGTATCGTGCCCGTTCGGCGTCCCGAAGTACAGCGCACAGATTGACCAGATGATGAAGTGCGATATGTGTTACGACCGCAGCAGTATTGGCAAGAAGCCGATGTGCGCCTCGGTTTGCCCGTCGGGCGCATTGACATACACGACGATGGAAGAGATTCAACGCACCCGGAGTGGTATTCCGATCAATACGTGGCGTTTCGGCGAGGAGATTGTGAAGACCAAGGTATATGTCATGGTTCCGCGCGAGGTCGAACGAATCGATGTCTCACTCGTACAGATATCTGGTACCCCGTCGCCCTTGGCGGCAGATCCTTATGATGTTGCGTTGATGTTGGAGGGCGCACAATGAGCGAGGAAAAGAAGGACTGCGCCTCTTGCGGCCAAGCTCCGAAGTGGCAGCGTGATTTTCCCATCGAATGGGAGGGCGACCACTATGTCACCCGCCGAGAGACAGTGAAGTTTCTGACGCTGGGCTCATTGCTGTTGGCAGCTGCGAACTGGATGACCGCATTTGCCGGGAGAGTCTTGCACCGCGGCTCCTCTTCGGTACAGCACATTGGTCCAGCATCCGCGTTGGAGACTTCTGCGTCACTTTTGTTCCGCTATCCAACCGATCAAGACCCCTGTATCGCTGTTCGAACGCCGGAAGGGAAGTTGGTCGCATATTCGCAGGTCTGTACGCATCTTTCTTGCGCAGTGGTGTACAGCCAATCTGAAAACTCGCTTCTTTGCCCGTGCCATAAAGGGGCGTTTGAAGTGGATCGTGGCAGTCCAATCGCCGGTCCGCCAACACGTGCGCTGCCTCGCGTAAAAATCGAACAGCGAGGCGACCAACTCTTTGCCACAGAACTGGAGGCATAGATGAGTCTGCGCCGCCAGGGAACTACTCTCTTTACTGCAATTCTCGTTCTCGTCGCAACCACAGTCATTGTGCAGTTGTGGCTGCTCACCGTCTCAACCGAGGCTCTGCTATCCGGTCAAACAAAAACGTTGGTCCCAGCGGCAGGAGGGTCTACGGTGCTTCTCTTCATCAATGCAGCACTGCTGCGCTACGTGTTTCGCGTCGATCACGAGATTGACCACGAGCTTGCGAAAAAAGACTAGGCTGAAATGAATACTTCGGCGTCCTTCGACTAGGGCGAGCACGATTTAGATCCGAACATTATCACCATTTCTAACACCAAAAGTGAAGGGGCTTCTCCAGGAGAAGCCCCAATATGTTGCGTCCAGCGGGCCAGCATATTCACACTAGACGGCAGCGCCCTCCATCGCAACCGCGCGCGGGAAGAGAATGTTGTTCTCCAGGTGAATGTGTTGCTGCAGATCCTGTTCAAACTCCTTGAGGCCGTCGTAGAAAGCATGGTAGGTAGGGCAGGCGCCGTCCGGCGGGACGAAACCATTGCTCAGCCGGCGAAGATCTGTCAGCATCGCTCCGGCTGCATCATGTTCCTGTGTCATCATTGCGATCGGGTTCGCAACTGTTCCGAAGCAGCTTGCCGGTCTATTGGCTCCAGTGTTCCGAGCATCCTCCAATTTTACGATGTACGGGAAAAGAACAAGCTCCTCCTTGCCAAGGTGATGAATCAGTTCCGCGTCCAGTTGGGCCAGGGTTGATTGGATGACGGACAGTTGTGGCGTCGTCGGTTCGTGCCGCGCAACAACTTTCTCAGCCAGGATCGCTAAACGTGGCAACTCTCGCTTCACGTATCCGTGATGCGTCGACACGATGTGTTCAACCAAGCTTTTGAGCAAGGCCACGTCCAATCACAGACTCCCTAAACCGGTGGATCGCGGTCAGGCGAATTCGGGGGTGGAGATGTGGATAGTCTCCGTCTTGATAGGAACTGCGGGGCTTGCTGCCGCGGTCGTCTTCAACTTCATTCAGTGCATTCATCTCGCCGTCAGCGGCGCGTCACCCTCATTCCCGCCTGCCTTGGATCAGAGGTATCTTGTGCTGCTTGGCTGGGGATTTGTTGTGCCTTGTGTCTGGGGATTTTCTGTTCGCTGGCTGCAAGCATTCCTTTCGATTTCGAAACCGAACGCGCGTCAGTTTCGACTCGCACTTGGTCTCGTCGTAGCCGGAGTTCTATGCGGAGTCGCTGGCTGGAGCAGGGTGGCAACGATTCTCATCGCAGCCAGCACTGTCGCGATAGGCAGCGCCCTGCATCTTGCAGAGCGTCCCCACAGGCCCGCAAAGGTACAGGGAATCCATCCCAGCTTTTCATTCTTCATTCGGATTTCGTATGTGTGGCTCATCGTCGCAGGCACAATGGGCGTGTGGGCTGCCAACGCCGATGTCCACGGCGGCATCTGGGGCGCGTCGCGTCACGCATTGATTGTTGGCTTTGCCGCTACCATGGTCTTCTCCATCGGACCCCGCATTCTGCCGAACTTTACCGGAGTCCGATCCATTTTCAGTAAGCGGCTCATGCTCGTCAGCCTCGCTTTACTGCAAGCTGGATGCACGTTGCGCGTCTTTTCCGAACCGCTGGCTTACGAAGGTATTGCACACTTTGCGTGGAGAAGCCTCCCGGTCTCCGGCATGATTGAGCTCTGCGCCGTGTTGGTCTTCGCGCTGAACATGTCGCTCACCATGCTCCTCGGCCGGTCGGCATTCGGTCAGCCAATTCCGGACAACGGCTAGGCGCGAGCCTTTCCCGATGCGATTTCTGCTGAATTTAAGGGCCGCCTGTGACTTAAGTCCCTGCATACGGATTCCGTCCCGGCTACCGTAACTGCAGCGCTCTGAGACACAACATGGTCCCCTTCTTCGAATCGATGATCCATTCCTGCGCTCATATGCTCGCGCAACTTCCGGCGCGGCACGCATATCTCGCGATCTTTGTCCTGAACCTCGCACTCACGATTTACTTCGGCCCCGCTTTTCTATCGCTTCAATCGCAGAACACTTCCAACTCTCAATCGAGGAAACGCAATGTCATATAGACGTTATTGGATAGCATTCGCAATCGTCATCGTCGCATCCTTTGCCATTCTCGGAGGAGTTGGGCGGAAGATGATCAGCCAGGCCCTTCCCATACCGGATGTCTACACCACCGACGGTCAACTGCTCTTCACCGGCAGCACGATTACCGACGGGCAGGGAGTTTGGCAATCCATCGGTGGCCAGGAGATTGGCACAGTCTGGGGGCACGGCGCGTATATTGCTCCAGACTGGAGCGCAGACTGGCTCCATCGTGAATCCGTAATCCTCCTGGATACCTGGGCCCAACAAGCCGGAGCCGCTGACTTCGCATCCTCCACCGACGATCAAAAAGCGGTGCTCAACGCTAAGCTGATCCGCACGATGCGGACCAATGGCTACGACGCAGCCCGCAATCGAGTAACCGTCGATGGCGATCAAGCTGCGGCAATTCAGCAACTGACTGCCTACTACACAGACGTTTTTGCCGCAGGCCGCAAAGAGTACGCTATCCCTCACGGAGCGCTCACCAATCCGGAGAAACAGCATCAACTCGCCTCCTTCTTCTGGTGGACGTCGTGGGCCGCCAGCACCGAGCGCCCAGGATCTGCAACGACCTATACGAATAACTGGCCCCATGAACCATTGGTTGCGAATGTGCCGACCTCCGGTGCCGTTTTCTGGAGCATTGTCAGTTTCGTCTGCCTGCTCGCCGGCATTGGCGGTCTCGTTTGGTGGTACTCCTCGCAAGAGAAGGTCCTCGTCGAAGGCCCATATCCAAGGACGGATCCTTTTCTTGGCCTTCGAGCCACGCCCTCGCAGCTTGCCACCATCAAGTATTTTCTGGTGGTAGTAATCCTGTGGGGCGTTCAGATTTTGATGGGGGCCATCACCGCTCACTACGGTGTGGAGGGTCAGGGCTTTTACGGCTTTCCGCTCGACCGATACCTTCCCTACGCCGTCACCCGCACATGGCATCTGCAGATCGCAATCTTTTGGATTGCCACATCCTGGCTCGCTACTGGCCTCTTCGTTGGTCCGACGGTCAGCGGACATGAACCTAAGTTTCAGCGGCTCGGCGTCAACGTATTGTTCGGCGCGTTGATTCTGGTCGTTGGTGGGTCGCTCGCAGGAGAGTGGCTCGGCATTCAGCAACGCTTGGAAACATGTGGTTCTGGCTGGGAAGTCAGGGCTACGAGTACGTTGACCTGGGCCGCCTATGGCAGATCCTGTTGTTTGTCGGCTTGGTTCTGTGGCTCGTGCTGATGGTCCGTGCACTCAAGCCTGCGCTTATGCGCAAGAGCGAAGACCGCCCACTACTCACAATGTTTCTCATTTCGAGTATCGCAATTTCGCTCTTTTATTCAGCGGGCCTCATGTACGGCCAGCGCAGCCACCTCGTCACCGCCGAATATTGGCGCTGGTGCGTCATTCACCTCTGGGTCGAAGGCTTCTTTGAAGTGTTCGCAACGGCAGTGATTGCGTTCCTCTTCACCCGTCTTAAACTGATCGAGATCCGCAGCGCGACGAAGACGGTACTCTTTTCGACTTGCATCTTTTTGGCGGGCGGAATCGTTGGCACTTTCCATCATCTATACTTTGCGGGCTCAACTCCTGCAGTCATCGCGTTGGGGGCGATATTTAGTGCACTCGAGGTCGTACCGCTCACCCTCGTCGGATTCGAGGCATGGGAAAACCTGCGTCTCGCCCGTCCCATGGAAAAGGCGCCGTGGATCGTAAGCTACAAGTGGCCCATCTACTTCTTCGTCGCGGTTGCGTTCTGGAATCTGGTCGGTGCCGGACTCTTTGGCTTCCTCATCAACCCGCCCATCGTGCTCTACTATATGCAGGGCCTCAACCTCACTCCTGTTCACGGCCACACCGCTCTCTTCGGCGTCTACGGCACGTTGAACCTCGGCCTTACTCTGTTCTGCCTGCGAGCCTTGAAGTCAGGGCGCACCTGGAAAGACGGTACGTTGAAAGCCTCCTTCTGGCTTTTGAACTTCGGCCTCGTCTTCATGGTTCTCCTCAGCATGCTCCCCGTTGGACTACTCCAGGCATGGGCGTCCATCCAGCATGGAACCTGGTACGCACCGTTCTGCGGAGTTCATGCAGTCACCGACAATGGTTGCGCTACGCTGGATGCGCATCCCCGGCGACACATTGTTCGTTCTTGGAGCAGCGCTATTCGGATGGTTCATCCTGGGGCTACTTACCGGACATTCCTATAGCGACAAGACGCCTGCGACCGGCCTCGAAGCATCGTTCGAGACCCGGGAGCAAGGTGATCTCACGGCTGCAGGACGTTGATAGGCAAACTCCGCCTCGGGGTACTCAACTGCCAAGTCAGGCAATCGAGTACCCCGGCACTTCAACACGGCTTTAGCTGTCCGATTGACGAAGAAGAGGCACAGCGATCTGCGCTGTGATGCTGATTTAGGAATTTAGAAGGAAGAAGTATGAAACGTCTCATTACCCTATTTACGTTTGCCGTCACCGCACTTTCCACCTTGCCTTGCGCGTCGCAAACGACATTCTTCTCTGCGTGGGAAAACCGTGTCCGCACCACCTCAGCACAACAGCCTGGGTGGGCCGTTCCTATAATCACTCCTTCCTCCGGCATTGTGCAGCTGGTGCGCCCAGAACTCACCCATTCCTATACGCCGACGCATTTTGCCACCGTCAACTACGGAAACAGCAAGGGTTTCAACTTCATCCCTTACTACAAAACCGAAGTCGACGTGAATCTTCCACCCTATATTGTTCACAACAATCCGAAAGTACGCGACGGTGGGGGTGACTTCTCAATGGTTGCGAAATACCGCCTTTTCTCCGGTAATGAGAAGCATGGCAATTACTCAACAGCATTTCAGGTCCTGTGGACCCTGCCAACTGGGAGCTACAACAACGGAGCGGCCCACGCCGCTTTCACTCCCACATTTGTCGGCGGAAAGGGCTTTGGGATCTTCGATGTGCAGTCAAGTATTGGTGCACTGTTGCCTGTCGAAGGTGGCAATGTAACTGGTCGAACTATCGTCTGGAACACCGTAGCGCAATGCAGGCTGGCGAAGATCCTCTGGCCCGAGCTAGAGATGAATTCCAGCTTTTACCATTCGGGTCCGAACGACGGCAAGAATCAGACCTTCGTGACAACAGGGCTGATGATAAGCAAGATCAAGCTGCGTCATGATCCCAAAGATCGTCTCGCGTTCATCTTCGGCAGCGGTATGCAGATTGCCACGTCCCACTATCACGCATACAACCACGCTCTCGTTCTCACTTCACGGCTGACTTTCTAGGAGACCCTGCCTGTCGATCAGTTGCAGCGGGATTCCTTCCTTACGGCCGAGACTCGACTCACAAATTACTGAGTCGCACATAAACTCCGCCAACGACTCGCCTGTCCTAACCCGCATGGATGATAAGACTAAGGAGAAGGTTACTCGGACAGGAGCCTCCCATTGTGACTTGATGAGAACAGAGCTTAGCACTCATGAACAACGCTTAGTTACGTGTAGGGGCTGGTAGGGCTATTCGGAAGGGTCCCACTTCATGAGAAACGGGTTAGTCGTCAAAGCGGCGAACTCCATAGAGCCGCCAGGCCGATCCAGAATCCACCATGACGACTAGCTCCCAAGGAACATAATCAGTTCTCCGCAGGAATGACCTGGAATACAGATAAGCAGCTCGTCTGCCCGAAGACTCCATGGGTCAGACCATCCGCTTTCAGCCGGTCGTTGCGAGTATTCGCGGCGCTCCATTTTCTTCGCCGCAAGCTTCTATTGGCTGCAGCGTTGGTGGCTGTTTTGATGGCTGTTTGTACCGGGTTTTCTGACGCTTTCTGTCTACTCGAGTCATCTGGATAGCTTGAATCAAGATATTGATAAATAGTAAGTTAATTTGGTATCTACCTCTTTTACAGAGGCTTGTGGAAAAGTCCAAGATCGGACTTAAAAGCCGCAGGCCGCAAGGCTGTGGGGGTTCAAGTCCCCCTCCGGGCACCAACGAAATCGCTATATAACTTAGGACATACGACGTGCGATTTGGCAGTATAGCCTCGCTGCAGCAAACTCTATTTCATGTTGGTGGCTGTTTTGATGGCTATTGGTATTTCATGCTTTGACGAGGCTGTTGAGGAGATTCGGTCGACCACCGACTGGGTGTGTTGAGGGCTCAGGTGGGAATACCGGGCTGCCGTAACAATCGTCTTGTGGCCAGCGGCTTCCTGGATCTCTTTCGTTGTGGCTCTCGCCATGGCCAGCCAAGAGCAAAACGTGTGCCGATTGCAGTGCCACACGTAGCCGGCGGTCGGTAGCCGAGCGAAGAGTGGGGACGGATGGTGTTGTAGTGAACCCGCCAGCGTTCCGTCAGGACCTGCACCTCTTTGAGCGAGTAGAAGATTTCGCCGTTGAGGAACTCGTCGCGCCACTTGGAGTTGAAGCTCTCGCAGTAGCCGTTCTCCCAGGGGCTTCCAGGTTCGATGTAGAGCGTCTTTGCT
>JANXZS010000024.1 GCA_025355385.1 Acidobacteriaceae bacterium
CGTTGTTTTCTCAAATGGCGGCCCAGCGTGCTGAGCGCCAGACCTTGACCGCGGCAAAATTCCAGCCGTCCCATCCCACTCGACCCGTACAAGGCAACCAGCCGCTCGATCTCCCCACGGCTACGACGACCAACCAACACGCCAGCATCCACACTCATGACCAGAGTTCATCACAAACCCCATCCCGCTAACAGGTGCGTTGCTCGGTCGCTTACGATGCTCTAGGAAATCTGCCCACGCTCCAGACTGGTATGCCTCGATCGTTACTCTTTGTATGGAGTTTCGCGGCTCTGCAACCAGATCCTCATCGAAATCTTTCATCGCACGGAAATCGCCTAGATGCCAGTAAAACGCCGATTGTTCCTCGTGAATTTTTCGGGCTATCGCCGGCATTTCGACGTTACCGCAATTCCTCGAATCGCCCGAAACAGCGAAAGACCAGCTCGATTGGCCGAAACTCAAAGAACTGGACATTAGCAGCAGCAACCCAAAGACACTCTGGGGGATCAGGTGGCTAAGAAATCGGAGTAGCGTTATATAGCCCTGGTGAGCTTCTGACATGTTTTTCCTTTGTGTATTGGGGATAACGCCACCAGTAGTATGCTGATCAACCGCGCTCAATCCTTGAGCGAAAATCATGCCTCATTACCGCGATAGTTATAGACGCCTGCACCCCGCATTCTGGCATTGTGCGGCGTGGTAGAACGTGCGTTCAAGAATGGGGCGGCTGTCAACTCAGCTTCTGGCGCGAGAACGACTCCACCGGACCGTCGATGTAGCGCTCGAGTCGGCTTGCGTCCGACTCACATGGGACTCTTTACAGGCCGTTTGCGACGGCGAATCTGTGGTCCGTCAGCAGGAGGATTTCTAGATGGACCAGCGCGGCCTGCAAAGTGAGATCTGGTAGTTATGTCGCGCCGGAGATGGCGCTCCAGCTATGACGGGGCTTTGAACATAGTGAGGGAAGTGCCGGCTGGGCAATTCATCTGCTCTTTCCAGATGGGCTTTAGGCTCTTGTCAAGATACATAAGCTGATGGTTCTGGGTGACCATGACATGGCCGTTGTCAAAGGAGTCCATCTCATCGTAGGTCGGTGGAAGGACCAGCTTTCCGGTGATGTCGATCAAACCCCAGCGACCATCTTTCTTGACCGGGCAGAGACCTTCGGAAAATTCCCCAGTTTTTTCCCAAATTGCGGGGAGAGCTAAGGAGCCATCGTGACGGATAAAACCCCATTTGCCATCTATTAGGATGGCGCAGACGCCAGCATTGAAGCTGGTGACCGAATCGTAGTGGAAAGGCAGGACGGTCTTGCCCGTCTTGTCGATGAATCCCCATTTGCCGTTCATCTGTACAGGCGCAATGTCTTCGCTGTAGCCATGCACCGTGTCATACTGCGGTTCAATTACGAGTTTTCCGGACGGATCGATGAAGCCCCATTTGCCATGGAGTGAAACTCGGGCACGAGCGTCCTGGAAGCTGCGTGCAACGTCAAAGCGCATCGGAAACGCGTCTTTACCATCGGGACGAATGAAATGCCATTGCGCGCCAATCCGGACCGGGCTGCAGTTCCAACGAAAATTACGAGCTTCGTCAAATTGCGGCGCGAGCGTCTCCTTTCCGCTCTTGCCGATGTAGCCCCACTTGCCGTTCCGCCGCACTGCCGCCCAGTTGGTCGCAAACGCCAATGCGGCGTCGTACTTCGCCGGCACGACCAGTGAACCCGCAGAGTCGATGTAGCCGAAGCTACCGCAGACGTTAACCGGCAGCAGGACGCGAACCTGTTGCCCACGAAGGGGAACCGCGCAGACAATGGCGGAAGCGGATCCAAGGTGGACGAAAGTACGGCGGCTGAGTTGGGGCATAGGGCAAAGCTCCTTTTGAAATCCGATTCGTTGACTAGAAGATTGCGCGCAAACTCATCTGGGCCACCCGCTGCGTCGCTGTACCGGTAGCGCCGCCGTTGATTGCGTGGTGATCTGGCCGAAGCTTGCAGTATTGAATACGGCCGATGGCGCGCCGTACTGAGCATGGTTGAAGAGGTTGAAGACATCGGCGCGGAAATTTAGAGTGAACCGGTCTCTGGTGATTGAGGCGAAGCGGAAGCTGACTGGTGGAGAACAGTGCGCGAGCATTCAGAACGTCATTGCGAAAAACTCGTACACGCTACCATGCAGATTTTGTTGCCGGTTCGCGAGACAACATCTATTTGGCCGCCCGTAGTACCACCGTACTGCGCGGGATAGACAGTCGAGAGAGCGCGAAACTCAGCGATCGACTCTGAGGATATTTGGACTCGCAAGTCCAGCTTTTGTGATTGGCGCAGGATACCGGTCGCGTCCACACCGTCGAAGGTGACCTTATTGTCGTCGATGGCCCTACCCGCAAAACGGATGGTGAGCTGGTTGCCGCTCCCGGTGTTTATGGCCCCCGGTACAAGAAGCTCAAGCGCGGCCCAGTTACGCCCATTGATAGGAAGGTTCTGCACCTGCATGGAGTCGATGACCCCACCTACAGTGGCATCGTCCTTGTTCATCGTCACCGTGGAGGCGTTCACCACAACGGCCTCGGTGCTGGATGCTAAACCAAGCTGTACGTCCGCCGTGCGCACCTGTCCAACTTCGAGGACAATGTGGTCTACTCGCCTCTTCGCAAAACCGTCCGAGGAGACCGTAAGGTCGCACGATCCCAAAGGCAGCCCCGTGAAGACGTACTCGCCTGCACCTGTCGAGCTAACCGTCTGTTGGAATCCAGTTTGAGGAAAAACAACGGCGACGACAGCATTGGGTACAACTGCACCGGAGGAGTCAGTAACCGTCCCTTTCAGACTGGCGCGGTCGATTTGCCCCAAGGCAGTGGAGATGGCAAGCATTGATGCGAAGAAGAAAAGCGTCAGCTTCCCAGAGGTTGTCGTCATATCGTTACTCCTTCATGGTGCGAGGTCGACGCCTGCGGGCCCGTGGGCTGACTCCACAATGCATAGTGAATGTCGCTGAGCATAGTATATGGTCATACCATTGTCAAGCCCTTCGACGGAAACAATCTTGGAATTTTCTAAGAATTTTGCGGAGCCTACAATCGTTGAAAATGCTGTCGGAACTCCCATCGGCGCAGTAATGGGACGGGGCCGCTCAACCGTATCGCTATGCACGAGCTGCTTTCACATTGCGGGACGAGGGCGCGCGGCCATTCGTTGACGCTATGGGCGACTGGTTTTTGTTCGACGAATTCTTCTTTTCCGTGCGGATGGTCTTTGGTGACCGAGGCATACGCACATCTACTCCCATAGCTAGGGTTGGTGAATCGTTATAAGCCCGGTAGCGCTCGACGGCCAATTGCAGATGGTTTTCCATCGCCTCTTTAGCAGCCTGAGGATCGCGCCGTTTGATAGCTTGAACGATCTTTGAATGCTCCTCGTAGGAGAGCGGGAGAGCGTTGGGCAGAAGAAGGACCCTCGTGAGGACCCGCGCCAGTTGGGAGCGGATCATCGACACGAGGTCACGTAGGACGGCGTTACCAGAGACGTTAGCGAGCTCAATGTGAAACTCAAGATCGAGAGCGCTGAACATTTTCGGGTCGTTCGCGGCTTTCTTGGTGCGGGCGAGGATCTGCTCGAGAGTTTGGATGTCTCCATCGGTCGCGCGGGTGGCGGCGCTGGAAGCGGAGAGACCCTCAAGCGCTTTTCGAACGTCCATTAGGCCGACAATTTCATGTTTTTCGGTAATGAGACGCCACTCCATAACCTTGCCGAGGAACTTGTCGCCGTTCACAGCAACGGATGTGCCTTCGCGGACACCTGCATCCAGCACGCCAACAATCGAGAGACACCGCAGCGCTTCCCGCAGCGAGGACCGGCTAGCGCCGAAGTTGATGCAGAGATCCCTTTCGGTGGGGAGCCGCTGGCCCGGCGCGAGGTCGCCGCTGGCGATCAAATCCATAATCTGTTCTGTTATGTCTTCGCTTATCGATTTCTTCTGGACCTTGCGGAGCTTTGACTCCACAAGAAGATCGCGTCGAAGTTGCGGATTTCTCATTGTGCTGCCATCCTTTCCCGGTACCGCCCTCATCAAGTCTAGCTGCTTAACTGCTCATAACGATCCGAAGGTCACGCAGGTTGTTGCCGGTAGGACCCGTGCATATCGAGTCCCCCAGCGCCTCGAATACGGTGTATGCGTCAAAGCGTGAGAGGCTATGGCTCAGGTCGAGGCCGTACAGTCGAGCGCGCTCGCACGTGGTGGAGTCGACGACGGCGCCGGCGGCAGGGCTGCGTCCGTCGATGCCGTCCGAGCCGGCGCTCAGAACAGCAAAGTCGAGCGATCTGCGACAAAGTTCAGTCGCACACCACAGGGCGAACTGCTGATTGCGGCCGCCACGACCACTGGGGCCTATAACTTGAACCGAGACCTCGCCAACAGAGATCAGACAAAATCTGCGGTGCTGAGTTCGAAGTTGGGTTGCTCGCTCCAAGAGATACCGCGCAGCAGAGATGTAGTCCCATTCGTCACAGGTGTTATCGACGACTGCGTAGAAGCCTACGTCGCTGGCAGCGGCGCAGGCGGCAGCCGCAAGATCGATGCTGGAAAGAACGCCACGCCAGCTGTTGTGAGCGAACGCGGCGTCGTCCGGACTTGGAGTGTCTACGAATGCCGGACTAGCGAAGAAAGCCTCGATGCTGGGCGGGATATCCTCGCGGGCCGCGAGGCCGCGCAGGATGCGGCGACAGTCAGCACGGGTCGAGGCGTCCGGAATGGATGGGCCAGATCCGACCGACGCGGACGCTCCATTGGGGACATCGGAAACGATCAGAGTGCAGACAAATCGGGCGTGACTGGCAACTTGCGCGAGACGGCCGCCTTTAACCGCCGATAGGTGTTTACGCACGATATTCATCTCTTCGATCCCGAGACCTGAGTCGATGAGTTGACCGTAAAACAGAGCGAGATCCTCGATCGAGATGGAAGGCACGATAGGACGCTCAATCATCGAAGAGGTGCCGCCGCTGACAAGGAAAATGACGGCAGTGCGCGCATCAACGCCTTTCAGCTTTCCCAGGATCGTATCGGCTGCGTGCACAGAGCGGAGATCGGGAGTGGGATGCGCTCCTTCGCAGAACAGTGTGTGCTCCCGGATTGGCGACGCGAACGGAGACACGACAACGGCTTCGACACGACAATCCTTCGGCAATGCAAGGCAGAGAGCCTCCAGAGCGCCGAGATACATCTGGTTTGCAGCTTTCCCGAGGGCAATGATGAGGACTTGGTCGAGTTCTTCGATGTTGCACCTGAGGCCTCCCACTCTCAGTTCCTCGCCCACGCAGGAAATCTCTTTTTTAACGGCCGCCCGGACATCCACATCGCACATGACTTGCTTGAAAAGACCGCGCAGCTTCTCGCTCTTATCGGCGGGGGGGTAGGCCGTCTCCGTGTTGTGGCTTGGTAGGGTCATGCGGTGCGAGCCTCGTCTAATCTCGACGTGCGGCGGTCTACCGCCAGCAGTGCTCCGACGCCCAGACTTACGGCGGTTAGTAGTAGGCCCGCCCTGTAGTGGTGCGTGGTCTTGAGGAGCCAGCCGATTGCATAGGGGCTGGCGAATCCGCCGATGTTGCCCACTGAGTTGATCGCGGCCATGGCGGCGGGGGACTCTGCCTTGGCGAGTCGCTGGCTGAGGGATGCCCAGAACACCGGCATCGCCGACAGAATACCCGACGCAGCGATGCACAAGCCGAGCAGGGCCACACGCCAGTCGGCAGCGAGCGCCACGATGCCCATGCCGCCGCCTCCGGCAGCAAGAGCGGTTGCGAGATAGGCGGAGCGGCTGTGTGCCGTATCCGAGCGCTTGCTCCACACCAGCATGCAGACGCCGCCGAAAAGGAAAGGGATGGCCGTCAGCCAGCCAAGGCGGCGGTCAGCTACATTGAGGGCCGATAGGATGCGCGGCACCCAAAACCCAAGCGCGTACAGGCCGACCATGAGCAAGAAATAGACTGTCGCTGGAAGCCCCAACCGTCTGCTCAGCCAATCACGTACCGTGGGCCGGCGTGGAGCACATGTGGACACATCATCGCCGATTTCTTCGCGGACAATTGACTCGAATAACGTTCGCTTCTCTGTGATGGTTAGCCAGCGCACGGTATTAGGACTGGCTGCGAGTACGAATGGGACAGTCAGCCCCACTAAGATAGCCGGCAGTCCTTCAAGCAGAAACAACCACTGCCAACTGCGAAGACCATACCAGCCGCCGAGCGTGAGAATGTAAGTCGATAACGGGGCTCCGATGACGTTCGAGAGGGGAATGGAGAAGGTGAAGAGGGCCATCACGGCGGCACGCGCCGATCCCGGCAACCACAGCGTTAGATACAGAATGATTCCCGGGAAGAACCCCGCTTCGGCGGCTCCAACAAGGAAGCGCACGGCTATATATGAGCGGGGACCCTGTACGAAAGCCATGCTGCAGGAAAGTAGTCCCCATGTGACCATCAATACGGCAATCCACACCCGCGCGCCCACACGGCGGAGCATGAGTGTGCTCGGAACGGCGAAAACCAAATAGCCGACGAAAAAGATGCCTGCGCCCAGGCCAAAAAGGTCGTCAGAAATGCGGAGGTCGCGATTCATCGTGAGCGCCGCAAAGCTGACGTTGACACGGTCGAGGAACGCGATGAAGTAGAGCAGGATAAGGAAGGGAGCGACACGGCGCCGTACCTTAGTGAATAGGGGGGCGAGAGTCTGCGACGACTCTTGGGACCCCAGAGAAATCACAGCACGTGATGGCGGGTTTTCGGTCACCAATGTTTATGTTCCCCATCTGGCAAACTCATCTAAAGGACCGGTTACCGACCGTCCGGCCCGGTGCGTTCGGGTTACTTGTGGCGTTGCGCGCATTAGCTCTGACTCAACGCGCAATTTTCAGAACTGTGAAGGTGCCCGGTCGAGGCGTCCGCCGGGTGTGTGCGATGCCGGGGGTGGGCTTAGGCATGTCGCCAAGCTCCGCGCTCATCGTATACAGATCCCCGGTCTCGGAATCGAGCGCCATGGTCCGCGCGCCGATCATCGTCTTCAACGTCTGAACGGTAGGATATCCGGTTTGGCTGCTGTCAACGATACTCAGGGTGCCGTCCTCATTGGAAGCAAAAACGAGCTTGGTCTTCGGGTCGTACGCCGCAGCATCGGGCTCGTCCCCGATCTGAGCGACACCCAGTGACTTGCCCGTTTTCGCGTCAGTCACGGCCATCGCCTTGCCGTCGCAAACGGAAAATAGCCGATTGCCCTGACGGTCGAACGCCAGCCCGGAAGGAGAGTCACACCCCTTCAAATGCCAATCCGCGGTGATCGTATGAGTCTTGGCGTCCACCCGCACAATCGAATTCTTATTTTCGATATTGACGTAGATGGTGCCAAGGTCGTCAGTCGCGGGAAACTCCGGCTTGCCTGGCATCGCGATGGTGGCGATCGCCTTGCGGCTAGCCACATCGATCACGGTTACGTCGCTACTCGCGTTGTTGAAGGCCCACAGAGTGCCGGTGGAGGCTTCAGCCACCATTCCATCTGGGTTCTTGCCCGCATCAATGGTCGCCACAATCTTGAGCGTCGCCGGGTCGAACACTACAACATGGTTTGCACCCCCGTCGCTGATGAAACCCGTTTTGCCTTCCTGCAGAATCAGAATGCCGTGGCAGCGCGTGAGGCCCGTAATCGATCCAGAGAGCTGGCCCGTTGCAAGATCTACCACGTCCACCTGCGTCTGGTGCGCCAGGTAAAGCCGGTTCGCATTTGCGTCCACTGTCATGTAGTCCCAGCTACCCTGTCCCCCTATCAATATCCGCTGGGTGATGGAATACCGATTCTGTGCGTTGCCGACGGTGCCTCCAGTGAGGAGAGTTAAGCCGGCGTACAGTACAGCGATGACGTGGAGAACATGCTGCGATAAAAAACCATACATCGAGAACCTCCGGTTAATGCGGCCTTTGTTCTTATAAACGTGAACAGTATATGGTCATACCATAACAGAGGACGATGCGCAATAGGCTGACATCGGAAGACGTGTGTGGGCCAGTACGATATTCGGACGTCGGGAATCGTCCCCTCATCGCAGCATCAAGCGTATATTTTTTTGTTGACAATGGTATGACCATATGTCTAGTCTCCGTCAAACTTTGAAATTGCCGCTAGCGATCACCGGGACGACGAATGGTTTGTCTCCGAAGGGCGCTTCAGGCGAGAAGAAGAACTGTATTCGCTGCGTGGTACCCCCAAACAGCGCAAAACATGAAGGTCAGAGCCCCCGAACGTCGGCCCGCTACGCTGGACGGCGGTCTGCAGCAGATTTAGAACTAACGGCCCGGAAGCTTCAGGATTCAGAACCAGTACAGGAGCGTACTAAATGAACTCTCATCGCCGTCTTCTCGTTGTCGCCGTCTGGGCATGCATCTGCACTGCGGCTGCCCCTGTTTTTGCGCAGGTTGATCGTGCCAACATCGAAGGCACTGTCACAGATTCAACTGGCGCGTTGATTGCAGGAGCCAAAATCACCATCACCTACCCGCAGACGGGTTTCACGCGGACTGCGGTTTCGAGCGACGCTGGGGCGTATGCGCTTCCCGCAGTGCCCATTGGAGACTGCACCCTGTCAGCGACGGCACCAGGATTTTCCCCTACTACGGTTGAAAACCTTCGTCTCACAGTGGGAGAGAGCCGAACCATTAATCTGAAACTGGGTCTAACGGCGAATGACACCGTTACGGTCTCTGGCGCCGAAGCCCCGATTGACAAGGACTCCGCCACAACCGGCGGCCTAATTGGATCCGAGCAGGTTCAGAACTTGCCCATCAATGGCCGCAACTGGGCCGGGTTGATGATGCTCATTCCGGGCGCGATCAATACCGGCAGTGGGAATCAGACCAGTATCCGGTTCGCGGGCCATGGACTGGATGACAACAAGATACTGTTTGACGGCGTCGATGCGACCGGCATCCTTCGTCAATCTCAGAAATCCGATCTACGCATCCAGATTTCGTCGGACTCCATCGCGGAATTCCGAGTCAATTCGGCGATGTACTCGGCTGAGTTTGGAGGGTCGTCTGGCGGCCAGGGAGATGTGGTTTCGCGAAGCGGCTCCAACCAGTTCCATGCTAGCGTGTACGAGTTTCTGCGCAACGACGTGCTGAACGCGCGCGCTCTCTTTTCCACAAGCCAACTGCCTTTTCGGCTGAATCAGTATGGCGCGAGCCTGGGTGGGCCTATCTGGAAGAACAGAACATTTTTCTTCCTTAACTATGAAGCCCTGCGTCAGAAAATCAGCCAGCCACTTGTCGGCTTTGTTCCCAGTGCGTCCTTCATCACCCAGTTGCAGGCAAGCGCGCCTGCGGTCATCCCCCTGCTGGCCGGTTATCCTGCAGGGCAGACGCACACCAGCAATCCAAGTATCGATAACTGGTCGGGTTCGGGCAGTAACTCGCAGAACGAAGACTTCGGTTTGGTTCGCATCGATCACGAATTCACGTCCAAAACCTCAGCGTTCTTCAGGTTCAATCTTGACCAGGGACGGTTGAAGTCGCCCTTGGGAAATAGCAGCGGCTTCCTTCTTGATCGGCTCGCCACAGTGGACGATCCGAAAAACGCCGTGATTTCCTTGCAACACAGTTTCAGTGCGACTCTTCTGAACAGCACCAAGTTTTCGGTCAATCGCACGCCCTTCACCAATCAGCAAGTCAGCCAGATTCCATTCCAGCTTGCCGTCCCTGGATTCACCACTCTCAATAACAATATTTTTCAGTTGCAGAACTCGACCGCCTACAGCGGCGACGACACAGTCAACTGGTCCTTCGGGAAGCACAGCATCAAGGCGGGTGCCGGATTTCGGCGCGTACAAATCAACCTCGGGAACACCGTAGCGACGCAGTTGACGTACACCAGCCTGGCAAATTTTGCGGCAAATAAGATGGACTCCGCCAGTGTGCAGTCGGCAGTCGCCACCGAGGGCGCCCGTAAGACTGAATACGACGGCTTCGCTGAGGATTTGTATAAACTCCGTTCCAATATCACCGTGAGTTTCGGCCTTCGTTACGACTACTTTAGCGTGTTTCATGAGGTTCATGGACGGGCGAAGCCATTTGATCCGGTGACATGCGGAGGCTTCTGTCCGCTGGGTAGCGAGTGGTATTTCCCGGACCGTATAGATCTGGGTCCGCGTCTGGCAGTAACGTGGTCGCCCTCCTTCCTGCACGATTCCACTGTTCTACGGGGAGGTTACGGACTCTATTTCGGAGAAGGCCAACTCGGTGACCTCACTGGGCCGCTGAACAACCTTACTTCGAGCCTGGCTATCACTAGCGCGCAGATCCCGGGTTTAAGCTACCCAATCGATCCGTTCCTGCCACTCGGAGCAACGATCGCTGTCGCACCACGTGGCCTGGCCCGGAATCGTGTCAATCAGCAGGTGAACCAATGGGGCCTCTCCGTAGGGCAGAAGCTGCCGGGGCAGGTTCTCTTAAACATTGGCTATGTCGGCAGCCATGGCGCTCACCTCAATTCGCGTACATATCTCAATGTTCTAGATCCGGTCACCAAGACGAGGCCTCTACCCAATTTCGGTCAAGTCGACTACAAGAAGATGGGGAACAACGCGAACTTTCACGGTCTCTTAACTACGCTCAACCGCTCTTTCTCCTCTGGATTGCTGTTCACTACCACGTACTTGTGGTCTCACTCTACAAATGATGGCTCAACCGGTGGCGGCGAACAGGCCTATCCACAGAATATTGCTTGCCGCGTCTGCGAGCGCGCCAGCAGTGATCAGGACGTAACTTCGTACTTCACCGCAAGTTCTGTGTATGAGCTACCCATTGGGCGCGGTAAAGCGTATTTCAACCACGGCGTCTTAGGAAGGATTTTGACTGGCACACAACTGAGCGGTCTCGCGCTGGCCCGCACCGGGCTTCCGCTGAACGTCACTCTGTCACGCAGCGCATCGACGATTCCCGATGGCAATTCCAGTTCGCCGCAGCGGCCCAACCTTGTCCCTGGAGTTTCGTTGATTCCCCTCCAAGGCCGGTCTCCGCAGCACTGGATTAATCCTGCGGCGTTCACGACTCCTGCCTCCGGCACCTTCGGCAATGCTCCAAGAAATCTCCTGCGCGGACCGGGAACGTGGCAGATGGATATGTCGCTTCAGAAAGAGTTGCTCGGTTTCGATCGGTTTCGCATGGACTTCCGCGGAGAGGCGTTCAACGTCTTCAATCACTCGCAGTATGGATTACCAGCGACGAACTATTCTTCTGGGAACTTCGGCCAGATCACAACCCAGCTCAATACCGGTGCAACGGGCACCGGCACGCAACGCGTGTTTCAGGTAAGCCTCCGATTCACTTACTGATGACCAAGCGACAGAAACATTCAACCACCGCCCCGCGCACCCACCCATGGAGAACATAAATGCCAACCATCTCGCGTCGCGTGTTCCTTCGAACGGGAGCCGCGACTGGATTAGCTTTCCAGTTGCGACTCCGCGCGGAGAAGATCGATTCAGGCCTTTTTCCGGTGAACGAGTGTGGTCACTGGGGATTCATCGATCGAAATGGCGTGCTTCGGCTTTCTCCTCGTTATGACGCGGTCCTAGCGTTCGCCAGCGGC
Organism: Acidobacteriaceae bacterium; assembly: GCA_025355385.1. GTDB lineage: Bacteria > Acidobacteriota > Terriglobia > Terriglobales > Acidobacteriaceae > JANXZS01. The sequence goes on from JANXZS010000024.1 coordinate 11,628, forward strand.
CTCGCCGCCGTGAAGGTCGGCAATAAGTGGGGTTACATCAATCGGAGGGGAACCATGGTTCTCGCTCCGCAGTTTGACGAAGCACGGAACTTCTTCTCTGGTATGAGTCCCGTTCGCATGGGCAAGCATTGGGGATATATTCGCCCGGACGGAACGTATGCGTTCCCGATGCGATTCGAACTCGCCCGCAGCTTCCAGGATGACTTGGCTCGCGTGGTTGTTGGCGGTAAGTGGGGCTTCATCGATCCTTCAGGAAACTTTGTAATCAAGCCACTCTATGATGCTGCTGCGGGCTGCAGCGAAGGCCTGGCACCGGTCAAGATGGGGAGCAATTGGGGCTATGTGGATAAGCAGGGTGCTGTCGCCCTCCCCTTCCAGTACGAAACGGCGGGGAGCTTCAACAAAGGCTTGGCAGCGTTCTCCGCCGATGGCAAATGGGGATTCCTGCGCAGAGACGGCTCCATCGCGATAGAGCCGAGTTGGGAGAAGGCCCGTGAATTCAAGGAAGGGCTCTGTCCAGTGCAGCAGAACGGCCTGTGGGGATTTATCGATCCCTCGGGCTCTATCGTATTGAGCCCCGAATACCAACAATTGGAGTCCTTTGATGATGGCTTGGTCGCGGCGATGCGAGGCAAACGATCGGTCTATCTGGATCACGCATTTCAAGTGCGCTGGAGGCAGAAAATGCAGTGCCCGCCCGGTAGCCCCTCCGGCAATTACGACGAACCGTCGTAATCTACGAATCGCGCAGAGGTCATGCGCTGAGGTCCAGGTTTCCGTCCGGGACGTTCCATCCTCGGTAAGATGACGAATCCCTATACGAAGCGACGGCGGGGCAGGCAGTTGCTTTGCATCGCCATGCGGACGAATCTACGAATTGCTTGAGCGTGGCTCAGACGATTCGCCTCAACAAGTTTGTTCAACAGGCCTATCGTGAAAACTGGGCCACGCTGAATTCAGACCAGGAGATCGGTCCGCAAGACGTGCAAATGTAATCCAGAAGGGGAGGTTTGCAGATGATAAGCAATTCTGGATATCGCACCTCTCAAATCCTAAGTTAGGAGCTCGGCGGGGCGGTGTTGATCTCGACTTCAATCTATACTCGAAAGCCGACTTTGAGTTCTTCCAACACACCGTGGAGAAAGACGCCGGCACCTTTCATTGGCTTGAAGGCGACGGGGGCGGCGATGAATCTGCTGAGGACGAAGACAGCGAGTAGATCGGCGGTCAACCGATCAGACGCAGTTGTCAAGGGCGGAGTAAAACCAGGCCAATGGGGCAGAGTAAAAGTAGGCCAGTAGTTGGCAGTCAGGTTGTTGAGTATTGGGGGGAGGAGGGGCGCTGGAGCGTAGCGGAAGCGGCCCTTGTCCCCCGAGGCGCGTTCGGGGGTAGAGTCAACGTTCGGAGGATGGGGGACGTTTGCGGCGGCTTTGCTTGAGGCGGTAG
>JANXZS010000320.1 GCA_025355385.1 Acidobacteriaceae bacterium
CGTTGAGTTGCAGACTGCGCTGCGCCAGGGCCGCCTGCGGGAGGACCTGTACTACAGGCTGTGCGTGGTTCCGATCGAAGTGCCTCCTCTGCGGCAACGCAGAGAAGATATCTCTCCCTTGACGGCCCACCTGCTAGGCCGCGTTACTTCGCAGCATGGCCTGATCCGGCGCATGTCGCCGCAGGCGATGCGTTTGCTGCTCGACTATTCCTGGCCGGGGAATGTGCGGGAGCTGGCCAACGTCATGGAGTATGCAGTGGCTGTCTCGAAGATAGAGACGATTCTGCCGGAAGACCTACCCGAAGAGATACGCCATCCCTCGCCACCCGCCAGTCCGCTGACGGCGGCGTTCTCGGGAACTCCCGACTCTGAAGCGGGCAGCGAAGTGCTTCGGTCTCCTGAATCTGAGCACTTGATTCAAGCCCTGGAAGCCCACCATTGGCACCGTGCGGAGGCCGCTAAGGCACTGGGTCTGAGCCGCTCTACGCTGTGGCGCAAGATGCGCGAGCTGCGGCTGGAATAGAGCCTCAGCGTGCGACACGTTTCGTTGCTACCGTGACACGTTAAGTCGCAACCAAACGTCGCAACGTCAAGACCGTACCGCCTTAAATCCCTCATTCTTTTACACCTTCGGTTTGGAATGAGGCGTGCTTTTGTACTACTCAGAGATCATCACCCAAATGTGCCGCTAGTCGAGAACGAGGCGGGTGCGTGCTTCTCGAGAGGGTATATGGACGTAGGGAAGAGTTGGACTGGGCGGAAGCTTTTGAGGAACTTTCTACTGGCATCGTTGCCAATGTTCTGCTGTTCGTGTCTGCTGGCTACGGACGGCCATTTTCTGCATGGTGCAGGGCCGGTAAACGAGGCAATGGGCAGCGCTGATACAGGAATCTGTCTGGATGCGACGGGTTCGATCGCGTGGAACCCTGCTTGCGGTACCCGGTTCCTGGGCAAGCGTTTGGAATTTCACGCTACCGCCTTCGTGCCGTGGAGAGATCTTTCCAGCACGGTGAATGCCGGCGCATTCGGTCCGGGCTTTCCCGCAATGACCATGCAGGGAACGACGGTAAGCCACCGCAATGCTTCGCCGATGCCCGGACTGGCTTTCATCTACCATCCGTTGGCAAGTCGCAACGCCTTTCACTTCGCTCTTCTCGCCGTCAGCGGCTTTGGAGTGGACTACGAACCGAGCACCAACTTTTCGAATCCCATCCTCACGGCACAGCCACCGAACGGGTTCGGCTTCGGGAAGATCAAGTCAAACTATTCATTGCTGGAGGTGCCGTTCGGAGTCTCGCGGACGATCACGATGAAGCTATCAGCGGGAATATCCGTGACTCCCGCATTCTCCATGTTGAAGGTGATTCCGGCTCCGTTTGCCGCCCCGGTGACCGCGGGCAGCACGATGCCGTATTACCTGTCGGCTGCCACTAACGCGAAAGCTCTCGGGATTGGCGCTACAGCCGGACTGCAATATGAGTTCAACAGCGTCGTCAGCGCGGGTGTGGCCTATCACTCCCCCGTCTGGTTCCAGGAGTTCAACTGGAAGAGCAAGGATTTGACTGGAGTAACGCAAACGCTGCGTTTCCAAATGAATCTGCCGCAGTTAGTGACCATGGGTGTTGGTGTTTCGCCGGCGAAGGGGACACGCATTGGTGTGGATGCGCGCTGGTTCAACTATCACAGTACGTCGGGGTTCGACGAAGCAGGCTTTGACCCGGATGATTCGGTTGCGGGTTTTGGGTGGCGCAATATCTGGGCCGCGGGCGGCGGGGTGCAGCAACAGATCCGGTCCACCACCAAGGTGATTGTCGGATACAACTATTCGCAAAACCCGATTCCGGTCAAGTATGCGTTCCTCAACACACCGGCCCCTGCAATAGTGCAACATCACCTCTCGGGCGGCATCGTGCAGAAGCTGAGCGACCAATGGGACCTTAACCTTACCTACTATCACGCCTTCCGCAATGCGTTGACAGGGAATTGGCTCTCACCGCAAGGCCCGATTCCCGGTACCTCGGTAACCAGCCGGCTGTCGGAAAACTCATTCACGGTGGGATTCTCGCGGAGCTTTTAGATCGAGCGCACTCAAGCGGAAGAATACTTTCTGCTCATGCGACACGTTAGGCCGGGCCGCCTCTACTCAGGCACCAGGCTCAGGAAAAAGGAGACATGATGCGTCATCTGCTTATTCTCGGTGGTGGTACCGCCGGCACCATGATGGCCAACAAGCTGGCGCCTGTTCTGGATGAGCAGGAATGGCAGATGACCATTGTGGACATCTCGGAGAAGCACTATTACCAGCCCGGTTTTCTCTTCGTCCCCTTCGGGACCTATAGCCTGCGGGACACCGTGAAGCCGCGACGCCAGTATTTACCTGCGGGAGTGAAGGTGGTCATTTCGGGAATCGATCACATCGAGCCGGGGAGAAAAGAAGTTGTGCTCAGCGACCTCTCCACCCTCAAATACGACTATCTGATTATTGCTACGGGAGCGGATATTCATCCGGAGCAGACGGAAGGTCTGCTGGATGAAGAATGGGGTAAGAGCAAGTTCGACTTTTATACGCCTCGCGGAACCGAGCGGCTGGGGCAGTTTTTAAAAGGGTGGCAGGGCGGCAAGCTGGTGGTGAGTATCACCGAGATGCCGATTAAGTGCCCGGTGGCGCCCCTGGAATTCCTCTTTCTCGCTGACGCTTACTTCACCAAGCGAGGCATGCGTGACAAGGTGGATCTGCACCTGGTGACGCCACTCTCGGGCGCTTTCACAAAGCCGAAGGCATCGCAGGTCCTGGGTGACTTCCTGGAACGTAAAAAGATCACGGTGACGCCGGATTTCGGCCTGGCGCGGGTGGACAGCAAAGAGAAAAAGTTGGTTGCCTGGGACGACACCGAAGTTGGATACGACTTGCTTGTTTCGGTGCCCACCAACATGGGGGACGCGTGCATTGAGCGCAGCGGCCTGGGTAACGAGCTGAACTTTGTCCCGACGGACAAGGAGACTCTGCTGGCGGATGGGCTGGAGAATGTGTTTGTCATCGGCGACGCCACCAATCTGCCCAGTTCGAAGGCAGGCTCGGTGACCCATTTCCAATCAGAAATTCTTTTTGAAAACTTTCTCGAACATATCGAGGGTCGTCCCATGACTGCCCGCTTCGATGGACACGCAAATTGCTTCATCGAGTCGGGTTTCGGCAAGGGTTTGCTGATCGACTTCAACTACCTGACTGAGCCGCTGCCCGGCGAATTTCCTCTTCCGGGTGTCGGGCCGTTCTCACTGTTGAAGGAGAGCAGTATCAACCACTACGGCAAGCTCATGTTCCGCTGGACCTACTGGAATTTGCTGCTTCGCGGTATCGAATTGCCGATTGGCTCTGCAATGTCCATGGCAGGAAAGAGAGCATGACAATGACAACTACGGTTGCTGAAGGGCAGATGGCGGGAATCGAGCGCAGGCTGGACTACATAGTGGAGGAACTCGCCCAGATCAAGCGAGTCAGAACCCAGGCTGAGAACCTGATCGCGGATCTGCCGCCGGTGGTCAAAGACGCGTTCGGAGAAGCTACCACAACACTTGGCACGATGAATCTTCGTGCTCCGGAGATCGTTCAGCTCCTTAAAACGGCGTTAGTGGATGCGAAGCTGCTGACCGCCGCAGTGCAGCAGTTGGAGAGCGCGAATGACTTCATAGCGGACGTACAGCCCGTGGTTCGCGATGTGTACCAGCAGGCGGTAGCGGGATGCCAGGTGCTTCAGGAGAAAGGCTACTTTGAGGTCGCCTCGGCTGGCATGAGGATCGGCGACTCGCTGGTGAAATCGATCTCGGTTGAAGACCTGAAACATGCCGGAGCCAGCGTTCCTCGCCTGATCGCAATTCTGCGCCCGCTGTTTCAGCCGGTAGTGCTCGAGGTAGTGGAGTCGATCATGCATGGCTTCGGAAGCGTTCAGGCGACGATGAACGTCAACAAGTCCATCTTCGAGATCCTGCGAGAAATGAATTCTCCTGATGCCCGCCGGGGTGTCGCGATTCTCGTCGCGTTTCTTAAATTGGTTGGATCAAGCACGGCTGCCGGCCCGGCCGGCGCACAAACATTAGAGAGGTGACATATGGGAACCATGAGTGTAGTCGGAAAAACACTTGCATTGGACGCGGACGGACATCTTGCCAATCGGGCTGACTGGAACGAAGACCTGGCAAGGGAGATAGCTGCTCAGGAAGGCATTCCGCTCCTGACTCCCCAGCATTGGGCAGTCATCAACTACATGCGGACGATCTTCGAGAAAGAAGGCGACGCGCCCTCGATCCGCCGACTGACGAAAGAGAGTGGCGTGGACACGAAGACACTCTACCAACTCTTTCCCAAGGGTCCTGCGAAGCGCGCGTCCAAAATTGCAGGGCTTCCAAAACCGAAGGGCTGTATTTAGAGGAGAGCGGCACCATGGCACAGGCAACAGCAGATCTACCCATAGGAAAAGTCTCTGGCGTCACCGAGACTGCACCTCAGCCCATACAACGCGTATCTATCGTGGTATCGCACGGATCGCTGGAAGGGGTATATCCCGGACTGATCATGGCGAACGGCGCGCGCATGGAAGGCATCGAGGTCTCGCTCTTCTTCACCTTCTTTGGAATGGACGCGATTATCAGCAAACGGATGGATCATCTGAAGGTGGCGACCGTAGGAAATCCCGGGATGCACATGCCCACTTTGCTGGGCGCATTGCCTGGCATGTCGGCCTTCGCCACATCGATGATGAAAAAAGAAATGGAGAAGATCGATATTCCTCCGGTCGGCGAGTTTCTTACCATGATCCACGACGCTGGCGGTGAGGTTTACGCCTGCCGGGCGAGCGTGGACATGTTTCATCTGAAGCGCGAGGATTTCTGCGCCGAGGTCGACGGTATCATTTCGGTAGGGCAGTTCTACGAAAAAGCGGCAGGTGGACAAATCATCTTTACGTAGGTCGCCGTGGCGGCGGAAGGAAGTTCTCTCCGCCGCCATGCGCATATTTTCTTTGCAAAACATGAGAGGCATTTCGATCGCCTTTGCCCGTGGGAGCGAATCTGGGGCCTCAGCAAAGTCTTCCCGCAAAGGCGCAGGCCACGAGCGCGACTGTAAGGCCTGCGTCCTGGATGGCGTAGCTGCTCCGATCAATCTCTTATGCTTCGCAGCACCACGTATCGGCCGCTGTGGCGAGTCTCAACAAGCCTGCGTCATGGCGTGGGTGGAACCCTGTAGGAGACCACCTTCCCTTGCAGACCTACGTACACATTCCCATTGGCTACGGTGGGCACCGCCCATCGGATTGCTGAACCCAGTGTGGGGCTGACGAACAGGACCTTGCTTACGTCGGTAGCATCATTGGCGCGAAGTGTGCTGGTAGCCAGATCAATCGTCCAGACAATGCCGTTGGTGTCTCCGCTCGAGGAGACAACCGGGTCCGCTCCCGGCCAGAGATAGATATATGCACCCTTCGAAGTCGGGGTTGTGCTCAGCAGGCCAGTGTTCGCATTCAGGGTGAACATCTTCATGACGTCGTGATTGGCTACGAAGTAGACATTCTGCTGCCACATCGCGGGTGAGTTGTAGCAGGGCTGGCCAGAGTCGCGGAAGCTGCCGGTATTTCCCAATTGATGATCCAGGCGCTGAATGACGTCGTCGCTGGTGGTGCCGCGTCCGCCCATGGCATCCCGGTTTAAGACATAGATGGGGGTGGGCTTGCCGCAGGCTATGAGTTCGTGTGCAAAGGGACCGGCCTGGTCGGGAACGACGAGCACGCTGCCCGAACCCAGATCCAGATCGGACTTGTTGAAAGTCACGTAGTCGCTAGGGGTGAAGTAATCAAGTTCCTGCAACTGTGGACTGAGCTTTACGATGCTCTGGCTGAAGGCGTTGGTGCCGTTGACATCGCCGTTGCCGGTGGAGATATAGACATTGCCAGCACTATCAGCTGAGGGCGCCGCTCCAGACATCCAGATGCCGCCTTCACTCCCAGACGAGGTGACGTTGAAGACCGCCTTCTTGGCAAGCGTGGTCTGGTCAAAGGCAAAAAGAAGCCCATGGTAGGGTGTGCGGTCTTCTATGGAACCGAAAGCGACGTAGATGGTGTTGTTGGCTAGAAGCAGGCCAGGACGCTGGAATTTACAGACCAGCGGCAGAGCCGGATCAGTGATCAAGACCGGGCCGCCGAGCATTTCCAGTCCCGTGGTGATGTCCAGGGCGTGGAGGCGGTGGGGGAAATAGGTTTGGTTGTTCTCGGACGTCTCCGCTACTACGTAGAGAAGGTGCTTGTCCGAGTCTATAACCGGCGTGCCCAGAATGCCGGTCTGCGAACTGATCCCCAGGCTGGCTCCCGCTACAGCCGTGACGCCGGTGGAGAGGAAGCTGCTCTTCCAGATCTGCGCGCCGGTATCGGCGTCAAATGCATAGACGCTGTCATTGGAAGTGGTGACGAAGAGCAGGTTGCGGCTTTTGCCTGCGGCGGTGATGCCATTCAAATAGAGTGGCTGCGTCCAGATGCCGCCATCGACGAAGGCAGTCCAACCGGGCGTCAACTTACCGGTGCTGACGTTAGCGGGCGTGAGCAGGAGTTCGTTGGCTTGCAGGCCGGTCCCGGAGATGCCGTTCTTCCAGGTGGTGTAGTTCACTACGCTTACGACCGCGGTGGCAGTTGCCGTGTTCGTGGCGTTGCTAACCGTGGCTTCTATGGTGCAGATATTGGATGTGGTGGGAGCAGTGAAGAGCCCACTGGCGCTGATCGTGCCGCAGGAGGTGGACCAGGTTACGGACTGGTTTGCCGAGAACTGCCTGGTGGCTATGGCATGGAGCGCGACTGTTGACGGGGTGATGGTGACCTGACCGGAACTACTGGTGATGGTGGCGGTCGTCGAAGCCGTCTGGCCGCCGGTCGCAGTGGCGGTGATCGTGCAGGACCCGGTAGTCGCGGGGGCAGTGAACAGGCCGGTGGTGCTTCCGATCGATCCGCAGGACGCGTTCCAGGTTGCCGTAGCGCTGGCCGAGAATTGGCGGGTAGTGTTTACCGCGACGGATGGATTTAAAGGAGAGGTGGAAAATGGGGGAGGCGTCGACGAGATGACGTTGTCGTATCCCCAAACGGTATACTTCGTGCCGCTGCTGGCGATACCCTCAATGGTGCACTTCGTGCCCACCGGCGCGCTGGCTGTAAAGAGTCCGCCAGCGGTGATGGAACCGCACTTGGCAATCCACGTAACCGGCACGTTGGCATTGAATTGCTGAGTCCCGCCTTGCGGGGTGTTCGCGGTTACCGGCGTCATCACAATCGGCGAAACCACGTGGACGGATGCCGACGCGCTGCCGCTTCCATCGGTGGCCGTCGTGGTAACAGTGCAGGTGCCGGGGTAAAGGGCAGCGGTATACAGCCCTGCGCTGGAGACAGCCCCGCAGTTCGTCGTCCAGGTGGCAGCCACGCTGGCGGTAAACTGCTGCTTCGCGCCTTCGTTAATAGTGGCACTTGTGGGCGAGATGGTGGTGGCGAGGAGCTGGGACGAAGAGATGAGAGCTACGCCACATAGCATCGCTCGACGGAGGGTAGGCAGAGAAAGATACATGAGGAAACCTCAAGGGTAGCTAAGGGCGACTGCTTGCCAATCAGAAAAGCCGAGAAGGCTCAGACGGGCCGGAAATCTTAACGTCTTGCAATCGTAGAGTGTTTCTTGAGGATTTATAGAACGCTTTAGTAACCGCGTGGTAATTGATCAAGGAGAAAGATAAGGCAGGGACTGTCAGATGGTTTGGACTGAATGATGGCCATTCGCGCCAGCACATAAGGTTGGTAGTTGGTACGGTTTGAGATTGGCGGGCATAGCAGGATTTAGATCGCCGCGGCGTGTTCAATTTAATGGTCGAACACGCTGCGGCCAGACGCAGATGGCCTGATGGCTACTGCGAACGGTGCGGGCTCATCCCATTCCAAGCTTCTGCGACGCCATCGCCGTGCCTTTTACGCGGGAGGTAATTTTTAAGAACGCGATATCGCGGGCAACATCGGGGGAGCCATGCTTGGGCTTGTTGTCGATGCTGAAAGGCGAGAATCCGCAGTCGTCGGTAGAGCCGAGGCGCTCTTTGGGAATATGCTGCGATGCCAGTAGCAGATCATCGCGGACCTCCTCCGCCGTTTCGACACGGGGGTTGAGGGGATTGATCACCCCAATAAAACACACCTGCGCGACTCCATTGGCGTCCTGGCGGCTGTATTGACCTAGAAGTTTGTACACGCGCTCCTTGTCCTTTTCGCTCGCCAACTGGATAAGAAAATACCCTGCGTTCATCTGGAACATGCTGGGCAGCAGGTCGGCGTAGTCCACATCGGCGCTGTGGGTGGAATCGCAATCCCCGCCGGGGCAGGTATGGATGCCGATGTTCGCGCGTTCGCTCGCGGTAAAGCGGTTGATGACGCGGTTGTTCAGTTCGATGAAATGGGCCAGCATGCCGCGGCCAGTCCAGGGATTATTGGGATCTTTCCTGCAGGCGAGCCTGCCTTCGGTGAAGTCAATGGAAACCCGCTTTGCTCCGGCGGCGAAGCACCCGCGGATATCCTTCTCACACTCGTTGCACAAATCTTCGAGAAACTGATCCCGCGTATAGCCATCGACTATGCCGTCAAGAGGGTAGAGCAATGCCAGCATGGAGGGAGCGATCACCGCTTGTTTCAGCGGCTTCTTCGCCATCGACATCGCTTTCTTGACGTAGTCGGCAGCATAGGTCCTGTACTTGAATAGCCCGCCGGTCAGCCGGGGCAGTTGGCGATGATGCCCGTCAGCGAAGACGGCAAAGTACTGGCCATCGGCCACAAGATTTTCTGCCAGCCCGGTGCCGGCCAGCGTGTCAGTCAGCGGATAGGTGGCGAAGCTGGACGCGCGCTGCTCACCATCTGAAACGATCGGCGCTCCGGTAGCCTCCATGCGCTCGATCGAGTCGAGGCACGCTGCATCCTGTTCTTTCGTTAACTGGTCGCGGCTGATCTTGCCCGCATCGTAATCATGGAGTGCCGCCTGCAGCGTTGCCGGGCGCGGAAGTGAGCCAACGTTCTCTGTCGGAAGTGCCATCGCTAGAAGCCTACCTCTCTCTATTGAGTTGGGACGGGAAATTTTAAGTCAGATCGCCAGTTGACCGAAGCCAACTTTTGCAGCCCGCGATAGTTGTATCAATCTTTCGCTGGCGGATAGTCGCACATCCGGCCCAGACAAGACAAACCACTACTTCATGCCATCCAAATAATGCGACACCGACGCGGCTGGATTGGTGCTCGATCCCGATTGCAAATGATCCTGCAGTTCCTCTCCGCAAAACTAGAATGCCCTGACCGAAAAGCAAAGCAGACCGCCCAAGTGCGGAGGCCTAAATAAACTCAGCTCCAACCTTAGAATTTGTACAGGGCCTCAGCATTCCCTCGCAGCACCACGCGTGCAAGTTCGCCAGCGCGCTTTCGGCTTATCTCATCATCTTCGAGCATGCCGGTTAGCGCTATTCCCAGTGCCTGGCGAGCATTCCGAGCCGCGATCCATGTCGATTCCGGCCAGTCTAATTCCTCGGAGTAGGGGTACCCGTCTGTCCCGAATAACACTTTTTCCGGTTCCCACTCGAGCCACTCCCGCAACCACTGCGCCTGCGTATAGGGAGTCATGGTGAGGGACTGTTGAGAAATGTCCAGATAGACATTTGGTTTCTGCAGGAGGGCCCCAATTTCCCGCACAAAAGGCCATCCACCATGCAGCAACACGAAGTTGGTCTTCCGTAGTCGCGGGTCGTTGAATAGCGGCTCTAACAGCAGAGGATTCCCGCCAGCTATGGAGAAGTAGCTACCAGCTCCGGCCATCGCATGGAGTTGTATTGGCATACCTAAGCGCCCGCAGTCCACCGCAATGTAACGGAACAAGAAATCCTGCAATAACTTGTACTCAGCCGCATCCGGCTTACCGCCTTGGACCCACTTGGCGTAGAGTTTCGCGGCCTCCACGCGGGTTGGGTCGGCAAAGTCAAACGACCGCAGATAGGCCAGTTCAAATTTCTCCGCCACGGCCCCGGCGGCCTTCTGCCGCTCCAGAATTGGTGTCACAACCACCTTCAAATACTCATCCAGCGTCGCTGGCGGAGCGCTCATCCCTGCTTCCGCCAGGTATCGCCTGCGAACTCCTTCTTCAAGCGCGAAAAATTCTTTTCGGTCCGGCGATACGGCCGCCATACCACTGTTGTCGAGCGGAAACAGCAACGCGTCCAAAAATGGAACCCATCGGAATCGCGGCGGCTGGACGCCTCTGCCCATGGCTACGCGATTTGCCAACATGGTGCCAATTCTGGCCCTATCGAGGATCCACTCAGGATAGTGTTGGCCCCGCTGCTTCTTTACCCGTGCCCGTGCTTCCTTCAACCGCTTGAGCCCATCGGCATCAAGCGGTGGTGGAGTCTCGAAGCCGTACAAATCCTTCCACGCTGCTCCAAGCAAAGGAAAATCCGGCCGCAGGGCCACCGGATCGGATTGTGACTCTAGCGAGAGAACTGGCAACGCGTCGAATTCCCTATCCGTTGTGTCGCGAGGGGGCGCCAGTACGGGGTGGGCATGGTTATCAATAGCCCAAACGGCGGCGATCTGCTCAGCTATGGCCGGATCGATCTGCTGGCTGACACCGGAGTTGGCGAGGAGCAGCAAACCCGCCGACACTGCAAGCGAAACCAGGTGCCGGATCTTCATCGTTGACTCATGATCGCAATATTACAGAAGGGGATTTTTAACTGCTGATACACGATCAAACATTCAGTCTCTCCGACTCACTGCGGCTGCCAGACTGATCGGGATTATTTGCGCAGATACGCATCGGTCCCGTTGATCCAATCAGCGCGCGGCGGGCAGAAGATATCCAGATCAATGGTATCTTCCAGTGCTTCCGCGCTGTGGGGAGTATGGGAAGGGATGACCAGCACTTCCCCGGCACGAACTACTAGTTCTTTGTTTGGCAAGATAAACCGTAAGGCGCCCTCGAGGACGTAGGTGATCTGCTCGTTCTCATGACTGTGCGTTGGCACCACGCAGCCCGCCCGCAGAGTCAGCCTCGCGAGCATGCTTCGTTCGCCGGCAACGAACTGTCGATCGATCAGCGGATTGACGTGTTCGACGGGTATGTCCTCGAATCGGATGTGCTGTATTTCGGGCGTCTTCTGCTCTGCGGGTGTGGTCATATTTTTTATCTGGTCCTTTCACATGCGCCTAGCTGTAGCAGCTACCAACTGGTCGAGCGGCTAGACGCAGGAGGCGAATCGATCTAGATAATATACTTATTTTATGGAAACCGGACTCCGAAATCGCGTCGCCATTATCGCCGCATCGAGCAAAGGGATTGGCCGTGCAACCGCGCTCGCACTAGCGTCTGAGGGCACGCACCTAGCTCTCTGCGCCCGCAATGCGAACGCCCTGGATCAGGTCGCGGAGGAAGCGAGGCACCTGCACGGAGTGGAAGTCTATACCGAAACTTTCGACGTCGCCGAAGACGATCGCGTGCGCCAATTTGCCGATGCTGTCCACGGCCGTTTTGGCAATATCGATATCTGTGTGACGAACGCGGGTGGTCCGCCCGCCAAATCATTTGCCGAAACCACCATGGCCGAGTGGGACCGCGCTTACCAGCTAAACCTTCGCAGCATCGTTTCCTTTGCCCAGGCGGTGCTGCCATATATGCAACAGCGGCGATGGGGGAGACTGATTACCATCACCTCCATCGCTGTCAAGCAGCCTGTCCCGGAACTAATCCTTTCGAATTCGGTGCGCACCGGCGTACTAGGGTTGGTGCGTTCGCTCGCTACGCAGTACGGGCCAGACAACATCACGATTAACAACGTAGGCCCGGGCTATACCGCCACCGATCGCGTCAAAGAACTTGCCCAAACGAACGCGCAAACAAGTGGCCGCAGTGCATCTGAGTACGAATCGGAGGTTGCGAAAGATATCCCGCTCGGGCGCCTCGCAAAGCCAGAAGAGGTTGCGGATGTGATCGTCTGGTTAGCATCCGAACGCGCCTCCTATATCACCGGCCAGACCATCCTGGTGGACGGCGGCCTCTATCGTGGGCTTTAACACCATCCTTGATCACTTCGCATCCTTAACGCAACGAAAGCCCAGTGCTCCCGAGCGGTCCAGGCCGGGCGCCATCAGCAGATATTTTCCGTGCTCGCTCAGCAGATACGCCTGCGGGAAATACCAGCTTGATCCCTGCGGTTGATAATGGCTTCCGCCCCGCAGAATCGCGGCGCGGGTGTGGGTGTCTACAAACTCATCCGTCCATTGCCACACGTTACCCACCATATCGAGGACACCGAAAGGACTGGCTCCGTTCGGATGCGCGTCGACATCGCTCGCTGGCAGCATACGGCGTCCCCTATCGGGAACCGGCGCAGGCGCCGCCTTCGGGTCACTACCCCATGGGCATGCAGGGCCATCGGCGCTTATCGCGGGGGCGAGCCAGTCGCAGTTGCCCCAGGGGTATCTTCTTCCGTCGGTTCCTTGTGCGGCATACTGCCACTCCCATTCGTGTGGGAGCCGCTTGCCTGCCCAATTAGCATAAGCACGCGCATCTTCAAGTGATACCCAGGTCACAGGCTTGTTCGCCCATCCATCGGGATAGCCGCCACTGTTCCAGTCTCGAAGGAAGTTGTGCGAATCCGCAGGATGATACTGACTAGCGTCCAGAAACTTTTTGAAATCGGCGTTCGTAACGTTGTACCGATCTATCCAGAAGGATTTCATATGGAGGACCTTATCGTGGTAACGCCGCGGAGACGGCTCGCCCGGATACTGAACGTCAACCCCCTCATCGTTCATACCCTCGATCTCGATACCGTTCACGCGGAAGTTAAAGTCGCCCTCCCGGATTTCAACCATTCCCGCCGGGATTGTAGTTGCCGTTTGGGTCGCAGCAATCGCAGCCATTGATTGCGGTAGGTGCTTCCACTCTGCCGAGAAGCTATTCAACAACTTCAGGGAAAGCGTCTTCATAATTCTCAGCAGCTCTTTGTCCTTTGGATCAGGGTTGGACGTCTTTAAAACAGCTCCATATCCATTGGACTCAATCTCGAAAGCCAGCCCTGCCTCATTACCATGAGGGATGGGAATTATCTCAACGCCGTGCCAGAGATCAAAGTACCGGGCACCCTGTTCAGCAGGAACTCGCAGCTGTTCTCCTACGACCGGATAGTGGTTACGATTCACGATGGTCCAAAGCGTCCTGCTATTATCCGGCCACTTGCTGGCAAAGATACCGAACGATACGGTTTGCACATGCGGTTCCCAATCCGCATTGACAAGCAGGTTACTATAGGCGCGCTCGATCGTCGCGACGCGACGAAGCGCCTCCGAGTCGCGGGGCGTGAGCTGGTTCCAAATACCCCAGATATTCTCCCAGCTTTCGAAACCGATGCCGTTGAAGAACGCAAATTGAAGGTCGTCCACATGATTGTGCGCCCAACGGTTACAGATATTCACCATGTGGCGCGGCTCTAGTAATTTGTAGCGACTAATGGTTGGTATGAAGCCATAAGTCCAGTAGCCCCATGTCATGTTGTTGTAGTTCACCATTTCGTCGGCGCCGAGACCTCCTTCGGGTTCCAGCGCCAGCGGGTGGTGCAGGCTGTCCGACACTGTACGAAAAGTGCGCGGCATGCCGTCCAACGTATCCCCGTTGATGCCATCAGCGCCAACGTCTGTCAGTTGCCTGGCCAGCGCCAGCCATTCCGGCGTTCCCTCTAACCGAGTTCCCTGGTCCCAAACCATAACGGGGAACATGACCTTTACCCCGCTACGATGAAAATCGTCAACCATCCCACGAACGCCGTCGGTGCCTCCGGGAAGATCGCGAAACATGTCAAATTGATTGCGATCGTCGATGCCGATGTTGGAATAGGTGTGCCAGATCAGCACACTGTCGATGCCGCCGTAACGCATCTTCAGATCGTCCAGGTATTTGCCGACGGTGTAGGAGTGCGTCACAGGATCATAGAAATAACGGTCGTGCACCATCATCTGCGGTTGGATAAAGCTGGATTGTGTCCACTTGAGCTCCGGACGGTCGTACTCGCTGGCATCAAAGCCTATCCTGACTTTCCTCTCATCGCGCCAATGCCGAATGTCCTTGAGCCATGCGGCGTATTCCTCTGGCCTGCAAATGCGCGCTTTGACAGCAGCTCCCTCCAGGACGGCCATGCATTGAGGCCCGGGAATCTGTTCGCCCTGGGGATTGTAGACAACATCCTGCGAAAAAGCAGCAGTACATGGCAATAGGATGAGCGAGTAGACAAGGAACCGAAAGGGACTACGCATTAGTTCCTCTTTGTAGGATCCTGGCCAAACAAGTCTGACTAGCACCGAAGCTACCGAGCTTGTGTGCAAGCGCTGGCCTGGCCACACTCATTGTGGCAGCCCTCCGCTGTCTCCAGCGTAAACCCGCAGCTTCACGGTGCCGACCTGTCGCGACCCTGCGGCCGCAGTCCACGTGAGTTGCTGCCATTCCGGCTTGCCTGATGCGGGAAGAGTGATCTGTGCTTGAATGGGGTAGCATTCGCCCGGTCGCACCGGATATTGCGTGAATGTTGTTTGATCCGTCCATCCTGTGGGAAGAGCGGGCGTCAGGGCTATCTCGGCTAGGCTCTGCGTTTGATTACAGGCCAGCAGCGCGATGTTCAGCTTGTCTCCGAACTTCGCCGCCACTTCGGGAACGGGGATCAGTTCAGCCAGGTGATCGAGGTTGTGCGCCTTCCAGAACAACGAATAAAAACGCCACGGATCGCCCATCTCGAAAGACAAGCCGTCTGGATGCTCAGGCTCATATCCGCGCACACGCACAAATGGCGCAGGGCTCTTCAACACTCTCTCGAAAACATCGCCCGTCGGCGAACCGCCCACCACGGACTTGCCGAAGATCAGTCGCACCGGATATGCGAAATCCTTGAAGTTCTGGCTCTTGAGGGCCTGCTCGCCGAGAGAGCCTTCCTGGGTCAGATAAAAGATCTGCTGGTCCACAGTGAGCCGTGCATACGACACCCGGCGTGAAGGCGATATGGTTGTGGTTTCGTAGGTGGGACCGCGGCCATCCATCATGCTTTTACGAAAGGGCGACAATTCCGCCGCATTGTGCCAGTAGGGGCCAAAATCCTCGAACGCGTCGGTGAAGTAGTAAAGTTTCTGCGGCTGCCAGGGCAGCAAGCCTTCGGTGAGGTTAGCCATGCCCCCATTTCTCGGTGGAGAGACTTGTTCCGGAAACTGAGTTGGATCTCCCGCCGCGTCGAACGCCTCGGTCGCCAGTACTCCGGCGGCTTGATGGTCGTCGTGATTTTCGCCCGCCACATGGTCAGGCAGAAAAGTCATGATCACTTCCGGCCTGGTGATTCGGACGAGGCGCACAATCTCGTCGAGGGCCAGGCCATGGTTCCAACGATCAAGCGACCACAGCACGTTCTGGCCCGGTGTGTCGTGCCAGTTCAGGAACCAGACGTTCTCAATGCCCCACGCGGAGAGCGCACGGCGCGCTTCGAGGATGCGCATCTGTCCCAACGCTGCGCCGGCCTCGTTGCCTACGACGTTGCCGCCCCCATCCCCATTCGTGCAGTAGACAACGGCAATCCGCTTGCGGTCGTCGAGGCTGATACGTGCAAGGTAACCGCCGATCACCATGTCGTCGTCCGGATGGGCGATTACGATCAGCAAATCCGCCTTGTAACGAGCGTCCGGCTGAAATAATGGCGGCGCTTGGGATTCTCCCTCCGACGCATGAGCCAGCAGGAGACAAGCAAGCAATAGCAGAAACGGTCGTGTCATCATTGGGGATGGGTGCCTTCTTTTCAAGTGTTCAGGTGATATTAGCTGACGATGAGGACAGATTTTTAGATGGCTTCGCTGAAGCTGGTGTCAGACTGTGTTCGGGAGTGCAAGCCTCTTGCCCAGAAACCACCACACCAGGGCGCAAAATAATCCCATGAAAGTACCGGAGCCGAAGGCTGCGATCCAGCCATAGCGTTCGACCAGCAGAGGCACAAGGGCATTTGAGGCGACGCCCCCGAGGAGTCCAATCGTGTTCATGAATCCGCCCGCAACGCCTGCGTGATCTCCTGCGATCAAGTTGGCTGTTGTCCAGAAGGAAGACTCGGCCAGGTAGAGTGAACCCAGGCTGATGCAGAGGCCTAACACTGCTATTGACCTGCTGTGTGCCTGTGCTGCCGCCAGCAACAGCAACCCCGAGCAGGAGTAGCCAGTCATGATGAGGATACGAGCGGCCGCAATCCTGCCAAAGCGCACGGTCAGGTAGTCAGAGACCAGGCCCCCCAGAGGAGTTGCGATGATAGCGGCCACCCATGGCAGGCTGGTGACCATCCCTCCTTGAATAAGGCTGAATCCCCTAACCTCCACCAGGTACATGTAGAGCCAGGAGACGAACGTGAAAAGGAGATAGCCTTCGGAGATGTAGCTGATGGAAAGCAGAACGACATTGGTGTTCAACCACCTCTCTGTTCGCGGTGGAGCAGCAGTTGCTGGCTGCTCAACTGTCGGTGGCGTGGGCGCGAAGCGCAGCCAGAGCAGCGCAATCACGAAGGCGAAGGTCGAGGTCAGATAGAAAGCAACGCGCCAACCGTAGCGCAGCATGGTCCACGAGACCAGGGGCGCCGTGATAGCGGAGGCGACGGAGCTGCCCATCAGCATGAGCGAACTGCCGAAGCCGCGGCGTGAAGAGCTGATCCAGAGGTGGACCGCGCGTGCGGCTACAGGGTAAGTCGTAGCCTCGGTGGTCCCGAGCAGAAAGCGAAGCACCCATAAAGTTGCCAGGGTAACGCCAACCGTCCGCGAAAGGGCACCGGGCATAAAACCGCTGAGCACCGTGATCACGCCCCACAGAATGGCGGAAATACCCAGCACCCGCCGCGCTCCAAATCGGTCGCCCAGCCATCCTGCGGGTACCTGGAAGATGGCATAGCCGATGAGAAAGCTGTTGAAGATGGCGGCAATCTCTCCCCTGCTCAACGACAAGGAAGGCATCATGAGCTCTGCCGCTACGGAGATGTTGACCCTCTCCATATAGCTGACGAAGCTAAAGCCGAAGAGCATCGCGATAATCCACCCGACGGCACGCGGAGAGGAGGAAGGTCGTAATGAGTTCACGCTTCAGGTTATACATTGCTGTTGCACGCGGGAGAGTCTGCAAGTGACGATCTCCGGTAAATTTAAGCAGAATCACACGAGAGGGTTGAACCGATGTGGAGGTAAGCTGGTCATGACGAAGCCGCACGCATAAAGTAGTCGTGCCGCCGAGGAGATTGACCCAATCTGCGCTTTAACCTTACGGCGCACTGGATTGCAGGAGGATGTGTGAAACGACGGATAGGGAATCATGGGCTGGTGCGGTTACCGGTCTTAGCTTCGGCATTTTTTGGCCTGACAATCTGCGGCTGCGCATTTTTTGCGCTTGGCTTAGTACCATTGCTCGCCGAAACTCCACCCAAGGCCCCATCGACAATCCCCGCTCCGGATGACCGCTATAAGGCCGACATTCTGGTGATCGTGGCTCATCCTGACGACGACACCGGCATTTCCAACTATCTGGCCAAGGCCGTGCTCGACGAAGGCAAGCGCGCCGCCGTCATTTTCAGCACCAAGGGCAACTCAGGCGGGAACACGGTCGGCATGGAGCAGGGCAAGACGCTTTCCGACGTACGCGAGATGGAAGGGCGGCGCGCCCTGGCCGTGCTTGGAATTACCAATGTGTGGTTCCTCCGCGGTACCGACACACCGACGCAGGATGTGCTCCACTCCCTCGAAACGCTTGGCCACGGCGAAGCCCTCGAAGAGGTGGTTCGCCTGGTGCGCCTCACGCGGCCGGAGGTCATTATCACCTGGCTGCCCGCGTATGTCGCGGGAGAAAACCACGGCGATCACCAGGCCTCAGGAGTGGTGGCGACCGAGGCCTACGATATGGCCGGCGATCCCACTGCGTTCCCCGAGCAGGTCAGCGCGCCCCGTGCGCACGCAGACATCAGCAACTATGGTGAAGGGCTGCACACCTGGCAGGCAAAGAAGCTTTACTACATTTCCGACGCCAGCCATCCGGAATTTTTACAGCACCATGGTCCGACGTATCTTGCGACTGGAGTCTCCCGCGCCAGGGGCGTGCCGATTTCAACGCTGAACAAGTCCATGTGGGACGCCTATGCCACGCAGAGCGACGACGACATCGACCGCTACGTCAAGATGCCGGAGTACCTTGTTTTGGCAAAGTCGCTGGCCAAATCCCCACTCGAGGCGGACGTGCTAGACGGAATTGGATTGGCCCCGGCAGCGTACGATCCGACGCCCGGCTACAGAGTATTCGTACGGCCGCCGCTGAGCATGGAACTGGGTGGCCCCTGGGCCTTCTACGAGCAGTTCTATCGCGCCCATGCGCTGACCTCGGTCGCCGGCCTGGTCAAGCCGCAGGCTGCCTTAGGGGGTGACCACTCCCTATGGGTACCTCTGCTTCTTCACAATGATTCCGCGGTGTCGCACGACGTTGCACTGCACGCGACGCTACCTGAGGGCTGGACTGCCGGTGCGCAGGATGTCATCTACCATCTGGCACCGCGCAGCACGTATCCAGTGCAGCTTGTCCTCAATACTCCCACACCTCTGCCTGCGGTGAAAAATGCACCACCGGTGGAGCTGCACTGGGTGCTTTCCGATGGTGGCAAGGAAGCCGGAGTGGTAAATCTAACGGTTTACCTGGAGTACAACGGGGTGCCGCAGTAAAGACATAAAAAAACAGAGCGCGACAAATTGCTACAGGAAAGAAGTGGCAATACAAAAGCGGCTAAAGTCGCACGCGGGCATGGGCAAACATCCGGCGACGTCCCTCGCTGCTGAAGTCTGATTCATGCTTGTTGTGGACACACTAAGGATTTCGATGACGAATGTGATCGTGGTCGGGCTTGGAGCAATGGGCAGCAGCGCCGCCCAGCAACTGGCGGAACGCGGCCACCGCGTGCTGGGCTTTGACCTCTTCACTCCCCCACATAACAACGGCTCCTCGCACGGGCAGACGCGAATCATCCGCCAGGCGTATTGGGAAGACTGGCGCTATGTTCCGCTGCTTCTGCGGTCTTATGAGTTGTGGCGAAGGCTGGAAGCCGACAGCGGTCATTCTCTTCTCCAGATCACCGGTTGCCTTGCGATCGGCCATCCGGACGGCGATCTGGTCTCGCGCAGCGAACAAAGCGCGCGCAAGTTCGAACTTCCTCATGAGATGCTCTCCTCTGCGCAAATACGCCATCGCTATCCGGCGTTTGCGGTGCGCGACGAGATGGTCGGGCATTGGGAAAGGAACGCGGGCTACCTGCTAGTTGAGGCATGTGTGCGTGCGCAACTTGAGCGCGCCGCAGTCGCCGGAGCCGAACTCCACTGTGACGAACCGGTTGTGGAGTGGTCGGCGACACCAGGCGGCGGTGTTTCGGTGCGCACGGCGAAGGCTCATTACTCAGCGGACCGCCTTGTAATATGCGCCGGCGCGTGGGCAGCGCAAGTGCTCGATAGCCTGCAACTTCCGCTAACGGTTACGCGTCAAGTGGCCTACTGGTTTGAGCCCCGCTGCGGCATTGACATCTTCCAGCATGGGCGGATGCCCGTCTACTTGTGGGAGGCGGAGGCCGGCGAGCGGATGCTCTACGGATTCCCGCTGGTCGGACCGCCCTCGGAAGGGGTCAAGGTGGCGCTTCATGGCAGCGACGAGATATGCACCCCTGACACCGTCGTGCGCCAGATCCAGCCGTCCGACGAACTTGCAATCAGGGAGCGCCTCGCCGGGACGCTACCATTGCTGGCTGGTCGCCTGCTACGGGCGGAGACCTGCTTATACACCATGACTCCGGATGAGCACTTCGTTATCGACAGCCATCCCAAATACCCCCAGGTCACGCTGGCTGCCGGATTCTCCGGCCACGGCTTCAAGTTTGCCAGCGTAATGGGAGAGGTTCTTGGTGATCTTGCCCTCGGACTGACGCCTGCGTATGATCTGGCGCTGTTCTCATTAAAGCGATGGCAGGATCGATCCCCCAGCTCAGGGGAGACCAGGCGTCGCGATGGCAGCGCCCACCACGATTTGGAAAATTGAAAGCAGGCCATCGATGATCACGCGACGCAAGATACTCACCGGCACAGTCGCAGCAGCGGCGGCTGGCATCGCTGCGGGACACACTATCGTCGCCGAGACCGCTGCCGCATCGGCGACAACACGCAAGCTCAAGATCGTGGTTGCAGGCGGGCACCCGGGTGACCCGGAGTACGGCTGCGGCGGAACCATTGCCACGCTGACCGAACAGGGTCACGAAGTGGTGCTGCTTTATCTGAATGACGGAGCGTGGCCGCCGACGCCGGCAAACACGCGAACCGCGGAGGCGAAGCGAGCCTGTGAAATATTGGGCGCGCGGCCTGCCTATGCCAGCCAACAAAATGGTCATGCCATCGTGGACAATGCCCACTACGATAATTTTGCCCGGATGCTCGACGCCGAAGCGCCCGATGCCCTCTTCACGCAATGGTTTTTGGACAACCACCGCGACCACCGTGCCACCGCAAGTCTTTGCTATGACGCATGGCTGAAGATGGGAAAGCGGTTCGCGCTTTACTACTACGAGGTCTCCGACGGTGAAGACACGGTTCAATTCTCGCCCACCCGCTACGTGGATATAACCAAGGCGGAAGCGCGCAAACGGGGTGCCTGTTACGCTCACGCCAGCCAAACCCCCGAGCGCTATTACAGCCTGCAGGACCAGGTCGCGCATTTCAGGGGAGTGGAAAACGGCTGCGCGCGAGCCGAAGCTTTTATCTGGCAGTTGCAAAGCCCGTTCGACATTCTATCGGGTCCCGTGCCGCCCAGAGCCTGACTTAGTTGCAAGGGGGATGAGCGTGCTCCGTGATCCGAGGTACAGTGCACAACACTTGATTACGGAACCATGCACTCGTCGTGCGACTCTCGTTTGACACTTATTGGAGCGCAGTGCAATTGGTGAATTCCGCGCGCATTTGTACCGCTCCTAATGTTCTTGCTTCAGAAGCTTGCTTTGCGGGTGCAATGCGCTCGGGCTGGGAACCCACCGAGGGCGAATTCCGTTCCCTGCCTTCATGACCCAGGACCCTCCGACGGACGGGGCTCGACAGAAAAATCGCATACTGTTGGCTTTCTTTGAAACGTTTAATCTTGGTGCCCGCTCGAACAAGTGGTAGAGTTCCTTCACGTATTTGTCTTGTGGCAGCCGTTTTAGGAAAGAGCGATCGGATACCGTGCTGGAGTTGCGTTGATCTACAAAGAGATTGATGAACCGGCCGGGACTACCTGATCGATATCGCACGCCCAATGTAATAAGAAGTCGCAATCGAATCGCAATGTATACCTGCAATCACAAAGGCGGGAAAATCCGATGGCAATTGGAAGCAAAGCGTTCATAAACCTCAACACTCTACTCCAGCGGTACCGGATTTCAACTCTTGTGGGCGGGCATGAGCGACTGCGCGGCCCGATGAACGTCCTCACGCTCCTATTGCTGTCTTTGGTGCTCGTCGCGGGCGCCGCCGGCCAGGCAGTCTCGGGTAACCTGTCTGGCACGGTGCAGGATGTGTCCGGCGCCATTATTCCCAACGCGACGGTCACAATCAAGGATCTGGATCGCGGAACTGTGTATAGCACTCAGAGCAGCAATGACGGCAACTTTTCGCAAACGCATCTGCTCGCCGGTCGTTACCAGGTAACTGTGGAGAGCGCGGGATTGGGAGTGTATACCTCCGATGCCACGGTGCAGATCGATGCCACCACCCGCGTGGACGTCACCATGAGCCCGGCTAACGTTCGCACGACGGTGAACGTTACGGATGCCACCCCGTTGCTTGTCGCCGATCGCGCAGAGATCGCAACGACCTTGACTGGAGGTCAGATCCAGCAGCTTCCCGTGTTCGACCGGAATGTGACGAATCTCTTGACTGAGGTTCCTGGCGCCCAAGTCGGGAGTACGATCGGATCCGGCGAAAACCCGCAGCAGGGCATTGCGGTCAATGTCAACGGGCAGTTTTTTAGTGCCAATGGCTTTCTGCTCGACGGCACGGAGAACGAGAGTGCGATCCTCGGAATCGCCGTTGTGAATCCCAACGTGGATGCCCTGCAGGAATTCAAAGTAAGCACCAGCAATTACGACGCGGAATTTGGCTCCGCATCGGGCGCGTTGATTCAAGCCACCACCAAGTCAGGAACCAACAAATGGCACGGATCGCTGTTTGAATATCTGCGCAACGACCTTACCAATGCATCCGATGCCTTCACCAAGCTGAATCCTCCTCTTCGCTGGAACCAGTTTGGCGGCTCCGTTGGCGCACCGATTGTCAAGGACCGACTCTTCGGCTTCTTCGACTACCAAGCAACGCGCCGTAGAACCGGGGGCTCGCTGATAGCGACTGTCCCGACAGTGGCAGAGCGAAGTGGAGATCTGACTGCGATCCTGGGAAGATACTTCTGCCAGGATGGAACCGTCAGCGCGAATCCATGCGGCAATCCCGCCACCGTCAGGACGACTGAGGGTGCAATTGTGCCCGCTCGCGAAGGAATGGTCTTCGATCCTAACAGCGGAGACACCGCTACTGGTTCCGGTCGGAATGTCTTTGCACAAAACGGTGTGGTGAATGTCATCCCCGTTGCCGTTCCCATGGGCAAGCTGTTGTCGCTGATTCCGGTGCCGAATCGCGGCACGGATATTTTCAATAATTACGTGGCGAGCGGTGGTCAAAGATTTGACAGCAGTCAATACGACGGGCGCATTGATTACAACTGGAGAAGTAGCACACACTTATTTGGACGCTACACGATCTCTGACTTCAACAACTACTCCCCTGCGGCATTTGGCGATGTCGCCGGTGGACCCAGTGCGTTTGGGATCTCCGGTGTTTCGATTGATCGCAACCAGAGTCTTGCCTTGGGTTTCGACCACACTTTTAGTCCCACCCTCATTTCCGACGCACGCTTTGGATTCTATCGCTATCGCATTCGTCAGCAACCGAACGGCGGGGCCTCAACTCCAGCGGCGGATGCCGGACTTCCTGGTTTGAATACGGGCCTGCCCGGCACGAGTGGTATGCCAGCATTTTTTATTAACGGGAACGGTGGCTTCAATTTTGGATATTCGCTTGGAGTCAACGGCTGCAACTGCCCTTTGAAACAAACCGAGAATCAGTTCCAATGGGTCAACAATTGGACGAAGATTGTGCAGAATCACACGATCAAATTTGGCGCGGATCTTCGCCGCAGTCAGCAGCAGCGAATACCGAGTGACTCGCATCGCTCGGGCGAAATCTCATTCAACGATTCGACTACTGGAAACTTTGATCTAGATCAGCTTGCCAGTGGCGCTGCTTCCTCCGGAACCGGCCTTGGCTCCTATCTGCTTGGCCTGCCAAGCAACTTCTCCCGCTATTACACGGGCTCAAATTACCATCCTGGTTTGCGCCAGACACGGCTGTTCTTCTTTCTGCAGGATTCCTGGCGTGTGACCCCAAGGCTGACAGTCAACTACGGCGTTCGCTACGAAAACTATCTGCCGCAAACGGCAGCAAGTCCAGGTGGCGCAGGCAGTTTTGACCCTACAACTGGAGATGTGCTGGCGGCGGGGATTGGCAGTGTGCCTCTCAATATGGGAGTCAAACCATATAACGTCGGTTTTCTCCCGAGGTTTGGGATTGCCTTCCAGGTCAGCGAAAGTACCGTCTGGCGCGCCGGCTACGGGGAGACCTTCAATCCTGCTAACTTCGGCTCTGTCTTCGGGCAGGGACCCGACTACAATCCTCCGATTGTCAATCCGCAGGTAGTTAACTCAATTAACGCTTACGTCCCAGCCTTCAGTCTTTTGGATGGGCCTCCCGCAGCTGCAAATCCGCCCGTCAGCACTACCGGTCGCTATAAACTTCCGGATGGAATCGGTATGAATGCTTACACGTATCCTCTGAATACCTACCGCATACCGGGCGCCTATTCCTGGAACGTGGCGACACAGCACCGGTTTACGCCCACCCTCGCATTTGAGGTTGCTTACGTGGGCAACGTAGGGCGCCACCTGTACGAGGCCCTGAACGAGAATCAGTCGGTTCCAGGGCCCGGGGATTTCAATCCGCGCAGACCGTTCTACCAGAAGTTTGGGCTGACACAAGGGATTTACCGATATTGCAATTGCGACAACTCCAGCTATAACAGTCTGCAGACCAAATTGCAGAAAGAGTTCTCCCACAGCATCGGCTTCTTACTGACTTATACCTTTGGTAAGGTCATGACTAATACCGAGGGTGGTTCTAATTTTGGCAACGCATACAACGTACTTGCAGACCATGGACCAGCCACGTGGGATCGTACGAATACGGTTACGCTGGAGCACAACTTTCACCTACCATTCGGGCGCGACGAATATTGGAAGCTCGGTGACAGCGCCATTGCAGATGCGGTGCTGGGGGGATGGCGAGTGAGTGGCGTGCATAAGTTTGCGTCAGGCTTGCCGTTTACGCCGACCGTGGCCAATGCACCTTTACTGAACAGCGATTTCGGTGCACGAGCTGACGTGATTGGAGATCCCGTCAACACCCACCAGGACAGAAACTTATGGTTCAACCCGGCTGCATACTCTGAGCCCACACAACCTTTCCGCAATGGGAACGCGCGCCGAGATTCCCTGCGCGGACCCGGCCTGGTAGATTCCGACATGTCCATCGCCAAAAATTTTCTGCATAGCGAACATAGATCGCTCGAACTGAGTGCTGATGCATTCAACATTTTCAACCACGTAAATCTTGGTCTGCCAAATAACCAAATTGACACGCCTCAGGCAGGACAGATTACATACGTTCAGGTGGCCATGCGCCAGATGCAGTTCGGGCTGCACTTCCAATTTTGATCGCCGGTAGGTTTGCCCACGGATTCACCGGGATCGACTTTAGCCACCGTAGATATTACTGTTCAAAAATTCGTTACGAAACTTGGCATGCGGATCGTACTCTTTCAGGAGAGCTTGATAGTCCGGCATTTTTTCATAGAGTGACTTCAGCCGCGACGGTGACATGGTAAATAATTTTGCCCAGTGTGGCTTGGCATTGAACGGCGCTAACTCCTCTTCGATCCGTGGAAGCAATTTCTTCACCACAAGCCAATCTGGCTTCCACGTAAAGTGAATTGTCATGGATGGTCGCTTGTAGCACGGGCTCATCCATAGATCGTCAGCGTCAATCGTCCGCAACTCAGAAATAAAAAGATGCGGCGTTATCTGATCGCGAAGTTGTTCGACGGCAAGAATGGCTTCGTATCCTTTGTCGCGCGGAACGAAGTACTCCGACTGCAACTCAGCACCGCTGCTTGGTGTGAAGTTCATACGGAAATGAGGCAGGCGTTCGTACCAGGGACCGGGGATGCCCATCTGTTCGGTGCAGCTTTCTGCTAAATGTCCCGCGACTGGATGAAGTTTCTTTGTTGCGAGCGTTGCCCCGAAACAATCAGGTTCAAACGTGGAGGAAGGTCCCTGATCCACGCGGCGTTTGATCCATACCTGAGTGGCCCGATGGTTTTGCCAGTTAGTAAAGAGACTCACGCTGTAGCCGCTCGAGAAGATCTCATCGAAGTGCTTTTCAAGTTGCCCAAGGGGTAAGTTTTCGTAAACGGCCTGAGTCATACGGAAAGTTGGCTGAACATCGAGCGTGACCTTCGTTACCACGCCGAGTCCACCAAGAGCAACGACTGCCCCTCGAAACCGCTCGCCATCCCGTCCCTTGGATAGAACAACGACCCGACCATCAGCGGTCACGATTTCCATCGCGGAAACGGCCGTTGAGAGGTTGCCATTCTTATTACCTGAACCGTGCGTCGCGGTTGCACATGCGCCCGCGACCGAAATATGCGGCAGCGAGGCCAGGTTGTGCAGAGCATAGCCGTGAGCATCGAGATACGGAGCAAGCTGGCCGTAGCGCACACCGGCACCTACAGCGACCGTGCGCGACTTTTCGTCCAGTTCCATGTGGTTGAGCTCACTCAGCGAAATTTGATCACCAGTGGTGTCAGCAATTCCATTAAAAGAATGACGAGTGCCAATCGCCTTCAATGTGTTGCGGGTTTTGAGGATCGCCTGCACGTCCTCCACGGTCTTGGGAAGATCCACTCGTCCGGTACTATAGGTGTAGTTTCCCGCCCAATTTGTTCGAGGCACCGATGGTTGTTCCGCGTATGCAAGGCGTGAACAAATTGCTCCGGCAATACAAACGCCCGAGCCCTTCAGGAACTGCCTCTTATCCAATTTCAACCTCCTATAGTTTCTTCACTTGGCGCTGCAATTCGGTAGTTCACGGGCATCTGACGAGTCCAGTGAAAGACCTGGAAGACCATTTTGCGCCTGCCTATTCGGGACGCTACGCAGCGACCACCCGAGTCAGCTTTGTCAGCCGGCCCGCCTGATTCCAATCTGAGACATAAAGATTGGCAGCACCATCTATAAAGCAGCCATGTGCCGCGCTGAATTGTGTTGCAGCAATGCTCTCCGGATTCAGTTGGTAATTTGCCCATTGGCTCCGCAGTGGATTGTCGCCAAGAAACGCTACGGGCATGTTGTCCTTGTCCAGTATGGTGACTCGGCCTTGCAATTCGGAAACAACGGCATAGTCACCATGAAAGCTCACTTGGCAGGGACGCCGCAAATGCTGTGTAACATGGCCAACAAACTTCCCATCGAAGTCGTAGTGACTTAGTCGTAAATTTTCCCGATCGCAGACAAGAAGTAAGGGTTGATCGTAGCGCAAGTCGACGGCCAGACCATGGCTGCAATCGCATTTTCCGTCCTCGCTGCCATGACCTGAGAAACTCGACTGGTAGTCTCCATGTTTGTTGAATTTGAAGATGCGCGAGTCCCCGTAGCCGTTCGCGATAAAAATTGAGCCGTCAGGGCCGGGTACCGCAGCCGTGATACGCCATTCATTTGGGGCGTGGAAACCGGCTGCGGGGGGAGCCTTGATCTTTTGCACAACGGTGCCGTCCGTTTTAATTTTGAGAAAAAGCCAGTTCTCCTCAGGGGTGCCTTTCTGCACCGTAGTGTAGAAGAATTCCTCGCCGTTTTCCTCGGCATAGTGCAGCGAGTGAACCTCGGGATACGCGGTCGCGATGGTGCGTATAAGCCGCCCATTCGGATCGTAAACAAGGATGCCGGTCTGGCTTTGCGTGCTGACGTACACGTTGCCCGCTTTGTCGCTTGATATGGCACCGTGCGTTCCGCCAAAGCTCTTGCCTTCTGGGAGTTGACCCCAGTGAGGGACTACTGCATAGGTCCATTCGCCATTTCCCGTTTGATGTTGAAGCTCACCGGGCTGACTATCGTGGACCTCCGCCTGAATGGTCGGAGGTCCGATTGTCAGCCCGGCGAGCGCCGTAGCTCCCGCTAGCTGGCAAAATGCGCGCCGATCGACTTGGCTTGCATTCGTCTTATTTTGCAAAAACATATCGTGTCCTTTCATTGGGGTGCCGGAGCGGCCAATCAAACGAATCAGGTCGATGGCCAAAAGCAAATCCACCCGAGTCCGTGCTGGCGGTCGCAGGAATGACTTGAAGATAGTCTGCCCATAGTTCGGTGTCCCGCCCGCGGCTGGCGGGTTAGTTTAGTTTCTTGATCCAGATATTTCGGACTGACACTTTGCTGGGCGTCCCCTCTATTTCAATACCTATCAGACCAGACTTGTTGTTCGATGAGTTGGGATCATCATCTACGTACGCCGCCATAAGGTGTCCGTTGATTACATGGATGAAGGTACCGCCCCTTGCCATGATCAGATACTGATTCCAGTCATTGACTTTAATGTACCCACCAAGGGCCTCACGATCAGCGATGTTTCCCATCAACCGCGGATGGTTTCCCGGCGACGACTCCACCACCTGTCCTCGCCACGCGAGAATTCC
>JANXZS010000023.1 GCA_025355385.1 Acidobacteriaceae bacterium
TATTCCGAATATCGTGGGAGATACCCGCAGCCGAGCAATCGGACCTCACCCCGCCGCGCCCCGCGGACTCAGACGGGGGAAAGGCCGCGACGGTATATCCCCGCGGCATCACCCGGCGGGCCGTGCCTGAACCGGATTGCACCGGGCCGAGCTTCTTTTGCCGCGTCGGAGGTGGAACTTGAATCAGCGACTTCATGGCTTCTTCCTCTTCCAATCAGCGTCCGACGTCGGGGAAGTTGCACCGGCCACTCAGGGCTTATGCGCTTCCACTTATGGGTCGGAATGTTGTTTTCTAATGCATGCCTCGTGCCAAAATAAGACTTGAGCCTAGTTGCCTCATCGCAAAGCACTTAGACATTGTTGGCGAGCGACAGAGCGGGGCATGGCCGGGCAGTGGAATTCCCGAAACGGAACATCCAATGCGGAGAACCAATAGAAAGTACTGCAAACAAACGTTTAGACCTCATGCCCGATTCAGGACTGCCTCAAGGCAAGTTCCCGATCTAGTCAGGACTTCAGAGAGCGTGCACTGCAGGCCCTCCCTTGCCCCTGGCATCCTCTGCCTTAGAATGAGAGAGATGACTAATCCTGTTCGCCCATCTTCTCTGGAGTCCGCCTCTGCCGCAGCCTTCTTCCGTTCTGACAACCGTGCCGCCCACGAGCTCCGGCCGATGCGACTTACGCCGCACTTTGTCCGCACCGCGGAAGGTTCGGTATTGATTGAACTCGGCAACACCCGCGTGCTGTGCAATGCGACCATCGAGCTTGGAGTTCCAGGCTGGATGCGCAACAGCGGTCGCGGCTGGGTTACAGCGGAGTACGGCATGCTCCCCCGGGCTACGCTGACGCGCACAGCGCGCGAGTCGGAGCGGGGCAAGGTGAGTGGTCGGACCCACGAGATCCAGCGACTGATTGGGCGTTCCTTGCGCGCGGTTGTGGATCGCCGCGC
This sequence comes from Acidobacteriaceae bacterium, assembly GCA_025355385.1. Taxonomy (GTDB): domain Bacteria; phylum Acidobacteriota; class Terriglobia; order Terriglobales; family Acidobacteriaceae; genus JANXZS01. The sequence goes on from JANXZS010000023.1 coordinate 950, forward strand.
CCTCGGTGAACGTACCGTCATCCTCGATTGCGATGTGCTGCAGGCGGACGGCGGTACCCGCACCGCTGCCATTACGGGAGCTTGCGCTGCCATGGCTTTGGCCATGCAATCTATGGTGAAGGCCGGCACCTTGGCCGCTTCCCCCTTGCGCCAGTTGGTAGCTGCCGTCAGCGTAGGAATAGTAGAGAAGGCCATACTGCTCGACCTGGCTTACGAGGAAGACTCCCAGGCCGATGTCGATATGAACGTCGTCATGGCCGCCGACGACGAGCTTGTCGAAGTGCAGGCCACGGGCGAGCGTTCGACCTTTCCCCGAACAGCCCTCGGCAGTATGCTCGACCTCGCGGCAGACGGAATCCGCCAGATGTTTCAGGCCACACAGGCGATGCTGGAGGCGGAACGATAGCGCAAGGTCGGCAACAGCCAACTCTTCAGAAGGGAAAGACTGCCTGCAATTACGCAAACCACTGTGGCTAATTTCCCCCACGGCGTTTCGCAGGGTTTGAGCCGTTCCCCTTCTACTGTCTCCGGGTAAGCCTATCGAAGTGCGGTTATTCCTGACGAAACAGGTGCGCAGGCATGGGCTACCCGGGATGCCTCCGGAGCGGCCTTGTGCTAGTCCTGACACTGAGCGTCCTGCTACTGCACCTTGCCCTTCGCTCATCCACGACATGACGTTTGTGTTCCCATTGCTCCATTGGCTGAAATCCTGTCTGTAGTCCATCGCTGATGTTCTCGTCTCACCCGCCGATACAGTTATCACAGCCATGACGGGATGGGCTCATGCGCCAAAATCTGTTAAGCGCTTCAAAGATATGCAGGAGTCATCGACTCCTCTGCCGGATGCTCGTCCCCGACGCCTACCGGAGAGGTAAGCATCCAGTGCAGCGCGAGGCTCTCCGCCTTTCCGTGAAGTAGCAACAAGGCAATGAGTACTCCAAGATTTGCGCCGAGAACAAATGCACAAATGCCGACGAGGTAGATGACCATAGTCAGATCCTTCGCGCAGAGATTGTGGTTACTAATGATTACTCGCAGAACTTAGCAGGGATGGGCACGGGCGCGTGTGGACGACAGACCGAATGTGGACGACAGACCGAATCTTGACTGCGAGCGACTTCCTGCAAAGGAGGCTTAGTGCAGAGATAAAGGGCGTTGCCTTCCCTGGGAATCACAGACCGCTACCGTCGAGGAGGGCCGACATTCTCCTCGTACGCTGCATGACCAATTGGCCGGAGAACGCGGGGAGAGCCACCCCAAAACTTGAGATACCAACAGTGCCCTTGCTTTCAGGTTCTCCAACGCAGGCAATGATAAAAATGACCCAGCTCGACCACGCGCCCAGTCGCTTTTCCCCTGCCAATGGACTAACGGCGCCTCCACCCAGGCTGGACGTCAGCTATCGCTTCGGGCTCAAAATGAGAGAGCTGCGCCACAATCGAAACTGGACCCAACAGCAGATGGCAAACTTCCTCGGGATTGACCGAAGCTATATCAGCGAAGTCGAACGTGGGCGCAAGGCCATTTCCCTGCCTATGCTGGAGATAGTGGCCCTGGGATTCGGAATCCACCTCTCGGATCTGCTCACCGACATCTAGAGCAGAAGCAGGGATAGCGTGATGTATCCAGCGTCAGCGATATAGGCATTTTCCTGATGAAAATGCCTGTAGAGATCTGCGGCTCACCTTACAGTAACCCTGCTTCTGTTCTAGGCCGAACTCACCGGATCTCAAAAGTCTGCAAAGACGAAATCGGACTGCAGGCATGTGCCCGCAATCCGATCTCCATGCCCTGGTCGCTTACCGCTACTTGGTGACCAGTTCTCCGACGGCGTACTTCTTCGCCATCTCGGAGATTGCAATGGGTTGGTAGTCGCCAGCATGTCCCGCCTGGCCAAACTGCACCATGCGGTCGGCAACAACCTTCTTCATGGCATCGCGTGCCGGCTTCAAATAATCGCGCGGATCGAACTTCTCTGGCGTCTCGGCGAAGACCTTGCGGATTGCTCCCGTGATTGCCAGGCGATTGTCGGTGTCGACGTTGATCTTGCGCACACCGTTCTTGATGCCCAGTTGGATCTCTTC
>JANXZS010000242.1 GCA_025355385.1 Acidobacteriaceae bacterium
CCAGCAAGGGCGGCAACTATCTGCTCAACGTAGGCCCCGACTCGCACGGCACCATTCCTCAGCCCGAGGCGGAGCGTCTGCAGGCAATGGGCGCATGGCTCAAGGTCAACAGCGAAGCCATCTACGGCACCCAGCCAACCCTCTTCGGCGCGGAAGCCGGCACATTCTCCACCACCGAGAAAGACAAGAAGGGCCAGCCAAAGTTCATTCCTGCCTGGGATTGGCGTTCCACCACCGCACCCAACAAGATCTACATCGAAATCTTCAACTGGCCTGCGGGGTCCTTCCACCTCGACAAGCTTCCGCGCAAGGTAACCAGGGCTTATCTACTGGCTGATTCCGCGCACAAACCGCTGAAGTTGACGCAGACCGGCGATGCGCTCGACGTTCAACTCCCCGCCAAGCCGTTCGACCCGATCGCTACCGTCCTGGTCTTCGAAACCAAGTAAGTGTGAAGGTGGCATAGGAGGATTCGGAGGAGGGCGCGGAGTTGGACGTTAAGGTTCATCTTTGAAGGAAGTGGTGGGACCGACGAGTGAACAGGCAAGCTGCATAGCACCGATCGGGGCCTATTGAACCGATCAAGGACAGGACGGCCACGGATTTGCTTTGCACAGATTGGTGATTGAGAACGAACTCATAGGCAGTCCAAACACATATCAGGAGTGTGTGCATGCAGGTTCCGACATCGACAGGAAACAAGACACCAGAGAACGCCAAGGGTGTAGCGGTGTTTCCGGTGGGGCAGATGGCGTTGTTTGTGCTGGTTACGGTGCTGTTTTTTCTGTGGGGCATGTCGAACAACCTGACGGACATTCTGGTGCAGCAGTTCAAGAAGTCGTTTGAGCTGTCGACGTTCTCGGCGCAACTGGTTTCCACGGCGAATTTTACGGGCTACTTCTGCATGGCGATCCCGGCCGCGCTGGTGATGCGGAAGTGGGGCTACAAGGTGGGGATGGTGAGCGGGCTTTGCCTGTTCGGCTCGGGGATGGTGCTGTTCTGGCCGGCGGCGGTGAGCGGGCAATATGTACCGTTCCTGGTAGCGCTGTTTGCGGTAGGCTGCGGCGCATCGATCTTGGAGACGGCTGCAAATCCTTTTATGGCGCAGTTTGGCCCGGCTCCGACGAGCGAGCGGCGGCTGAATTTTGCGCAGTCATTCAATCCTCCGGGAACGATCCTGGGAGTGTGGATTGGGCGGCAGTTTATCTTTTCCGGGATTGAGAAGACGCCCGATGAGGTGGCGCAGATGAAGGCTGCGGGGACGTATGCGGCGTACACCCACTCGGAAATTATGCGCGTGGTGCCGACCTATATCGCGTTAGGCTCGGCGGTGCTGCTGTTTGCGTTTGCGTTGTCGCGGAGGCACTTCCCCAGGATGACGAGCGAGCATGAGGGCGACACCGAGGGGCATGGAAGCTTTGGGGCGCTGGTGCACTATCCGCAGTTGTGGCTCGCGGTGGGCGCGAACGTGCTGAACGTGGGCGCGCAGATATGCCTTTGGAGCAACCTGATCTTCTACATGAAGCAGTACACGCCGGTGGGCGAGAAGACGGCGGCGAACTACATTATTTATTCGCTGGTGGCGATGCTGCTGGGGCGGTTTGTTTCGACTCCGCTGATGAAGTTTATTGCGCCGAGCAAGTTGCTTGGTTTCTATGGTGTGTTCAATGTGCTGCTGATGGTGGTAGCGGTGACGCGGCCAGGATGGGGCGGCGCTTACGCGATTGTCGCGGCGAGCTTCTTCCTGTCAATTATGTTCCCGACGATCTTTGCGCTTGGCTTGAAAGGGTTGGGCGAGAGCACGAAGCTGGGCGGATCGATGCTGGTGATGGCGATTGTGGGGGGCGCGGTGTTTCCGCTGATCCTGGGCGCGATTGCTCGCGGTTCGGGCAGCATGGCGCTGGGATACATTGTGCCGCTGGTTTGCTACGTGGGGGTGGCACTTTACGGATTCGCCGCGCCCCTGGTGACGCCAAAGCCGGGGAATACTGATCCGGAGGCGGGAGCGCTGGTTGCGGAGCGAGGGCAGGGATTTTAGGCCAGCGTTGAGAAACCAGTTTAACGTTTATTGCGCAATCGTCTCAGCCTAAATTCTGCGTCATTGCAGCATAGAAAAGTGAACAGCACTCATGAGGTGCAAATGGAATATCGTCAATTAGGCAAGACCTCTTTACGACTTTCAACACTCGGATTTGGTGCGTCGCCGCTGGGCGATGTCTTTCACAAGACTGATCCGGCGAGGGCATGGCGGCAGTTCCTCTGGCGATAGACCGACCAAGATCTATCCCTCCACGCGGGCTCTGCCTCATCTCTGCCTCGCCGAACCGCGGATGCCGTAGAAAAAGACAGAGGACCTTCACACCATTTTCACACCACTGAGAGAATTCCATGTAGTGTTTTTCAGTACTTTAGAGGGTGATGCAGTCTCGGTAAGTAACTGAAAATAAACGAATATACCGAACTGCAAAACCAGTATTCATGGGTTCAAATCCCATTCGGTGCTCCAACGAAAAAAA
>JANXZS010000101.1 GCA_025355385.1 Acidobacteriaceae bacterium
TTGACCGATGAGATGGTCATTAATCACCTCGATCACATTCCGCCTATGTTGCCGAGAAGGGATTGCCCTTTCCCCGAGGAGGGCGGCTCGGTGCGGCCGATCTACATTGGCCTGCCAGAGAGGGAATGGAAGCACTTTACGGAAACATGGCACCCGATGGTGAGCGACTCCTATGCCTTGAGTTATCGGAACAAAACAATGGATGGTGTGTACTACAACGGTGGTAGTTGGATGAGGCTTGAAGTCTGCGGTTATGTCACAGGCAAGTTGCATGGATGGAAACGAGCGGAGCGCGCGATCGCGAACCGGCTGTGGGCCGAGATCCATACGGATGAAGATTTCCCGACCAGCCAGGAATATCTGCCGACAGAACCTAAAAACCCATTCTATGGATTTCATCGGGTCTTCGCGTGGAACTCGTTTGTGCTTCAAGCTCTCGAGATCGCTGGACTACGCACGCCCGAGATGGATCCGGATTTCGGCGGCGCATTCACCCGCAATTCCCCTGGATAAGACGAAGAATGACTTTCACGGGGAGCTTTATCGTCGATCGTAGAAATGCATCCATTTTGAACCCGGACAGATATCCCTTAACTCTGCATTCCGGGTCACAAAAGTGTCGGACGCGCTCTAATGCTTCAATAAATGTTGCGAAAACTAAGAGGCTTAGTGACCCGATCCAGGAGATGATGCGTAAGCGTAAGAGCAACGCGGCATCCTAATTGTTTTTATCTGTGCAAGCCAATTCATCGGCATTTTCTGTGGCCGGTTGCGCAGTTCCATAGACAAGTTGCTGTACGATTTGCTTTCTCCACACTTGGACTCGGCGCTGCAATGTGCGCAACTGACCATCCGTGAAATCGCCATAGCCGGAGGCCTGTAGCCGCTTAGCATTGCCTTGGCCTCCATGTCCGGTTTTTCCTCCTTCCAATCATGGAGATAATCAGCTAACAGACGGAACTCGGCCGCGGTGTTCGGCAGGATCGGGCGCTTGCGGTTCTTCCAGCCGGGTGCTTCGATGAGAACATCGTGACGCAGCTTTGCGATGTCGATGGCTACCAGAACGGCGGCCGCTTGAGCAGGCTGAAGGTATCCGTCAGTGTTTATAAAGTCTTCCGTGTAGTTCCAGGCTCTTCTGAACTAACTCTGCGATACCATCGTCGCTCGCTCGTCTTATCTAGGTCGATCACACCCAAAAGTAGCGCCAGTTCTCCATGACTCAACACGATCTTGTTCTCGGCCGTGTCTGACTCGGGCGAGTGAAAACGTCCCTTCTCCAATTTCTTCGCACAAGCCCATAGCCCGCTGCGATCCCAGAAAAGTATCTTCAATCGATTGCGTTGTGCATTTGAAAACAGAAAGAGGATAGATTGCCGCGATCGATGTAGTTGATGAAGACAGAGATAGCCAGTAGGGCCAGCACGAATGCCAGTTCCTTCGGGGGCTTTTGCAGTCGGCGTCAGCAATCATAAAATACACCACTGCTTGCATCTCGCAAAGTAATCTGCGGCTGCCAGTATAAGTGGACTATTGCGTTTCGCGTAAGGGCGCGCTTGGTATTCTCGCTGATTTCATCGCGTAAGAGCGCCATTGCGTCTTATGGATGACAATCCGAGATCTGTGGTCGAATTCGCCAGAAAAAGTCGGCGATACTATTTCTGCGGGATGCTTTCGATCGGAAACTGCTCATAACTGACAAATGCAAGTCGGCGGCTGTCGGGAGACCAGGAAGGGACGTTGATGGTCCCTTGGCCCCCGAAGAGCTTCGCCAGTAGATGGACCTTTTTATCTTTTATCGACATGAGTCGTAGCTCCACATCCTTGTCCGCTGGGTGGCCTGTGACCCCCTTCTCATAGGCCAGAAATACCAGCCATTGCCCATCTGGGGAAATGTGCGGGAACCAGTCGTTGCTCTCGTCAGTGAGTACTTGTTCCTGCGCGCTTCCGTCCGAGCGCATTCGCCATAATTGCATGCTCCCGGTGCGTTCTGAATTGAAGTAGATATAGTTCCCGTCGGGTGAGTATTCGGGACCGTCGTCGAGTCCATCGGCAGTGGTCAGCCGCGTTTCCGTGCCACCGTCGACCGGGATGTTGTAGATGTCGAAATTGCCGCCGCGTTCTCCGGTGAAGGCGAGTGTCTTTCCATCGGGCGACCAACCATGCCAGTACGAAGGTGCGTTTTGCGTGATTTGCTTCGGCGTGCCGCCGGTGATTGGCAACACGTATACGCGGGACATTTTGTCTTCTGTTGACTGGTCACTTATCGCCAAAAATTGTCCGTCCGGCGAGATGCCATGATCATTATTGCAATGGGTCTGGGGATCGGTGGCGATTACCGCGGGTTCGCTTCCGTCGAGCGCAAGCCGGTGCATTTTGCCATCGCTGTTGAAGACGAGGTAAGAGCCATCGCGGGACCAATTTGGGGCTTCGAACCGTCCGGGAGCGATATATTCAACGCGCCGATCTGTAGAGGCGATCGCGACCGTTTCCATTGCGCTGTACAGGATTTGCTTGCCAGTCGCGAGGGGTAGTTGTTCCAGGCTGACACTCGAAAACATCGCTTTCTCTACTGCGTCTTTGTCGTGCGAACAGACGCCTATGCCGATATAGAAGGGCCCAGTGAGCGCCAATTTAGTGGCGGCGCCCGCCGGTCGCAGCGTACCATCCTTTCCGGACACGAACGCGTAAATATAGTCGCCGCGCTTCTCGATCCTTACCGTTCTCGGAGCAGACTGATTCGACTCGACCTCGTGCGTGTCGGAGCCGGCGGGATCGCGGTACTGCAGGGACGTTAGCCCGTCACCATGGACGGCCACGTCAACCGCCGCCGCGCTTCCGTCAAGCGACTGGCGGATCATCAGGACGGCCTTGCGGTGTTTGTTGCCGGTTTTGCCGATGAAAGCGATATCTGCGGTAAGGGCTACGTCTCCGGAGACCTTCTTCCAAACGAATTGGAAGTCGTCGGCTCCGAACCACATGTTCTCCCCGCTGCCACTGACAATGTAGGCATGCCGGGCGTCGTCGTATTGCGCGGAGCCGGCATGGAGCACGGTGCCGACATCCTGGTGGCCCTCGAAAATCCCCAGTGGCTGGGTCGCCGAGTGAGCCGCAGCGGCCGCAAACGCGAGTCCGACCGAAGCGCCGAGTTTACAAAGGTTAGAAAGAGAACAGTGGGGCATGGAACGACCTTTCATGACTTGGCCTCAGGGCCTAAGAGTCCGCATGACAAATGATGGCAGCGGTGAGGCTCGAGCCAAGCAACGCGGCGCGCCGGGACAAGTAACGCCAGATCCATCGTCAGGGCTTAGGCTGTCTCCCATTTGCCAGCAGCCACATTGTATAGCGAGTTGAAGAAGGAGATTCGCGAGCTAGCGAACTGCCGGGTCCATTCAATTGCACGATCATGGTGACAGCAGCGATCCGTGAAAACCGGCGATGCTTCCACCACCATCGCCGGTGAGCGGTTTCAGCGTGTCTATTTGGAAGCGGCGGTACGCTTGCGTCTCCGGGCTCTTCGTGACTGCGCCAGGTACAGAGCAAGCATGACGCCTCCATAAGTCCGCTCGTGGCAATTGCGGCAGCGGATCGGGTATTGAAGCAACGCAAGCCTTTCCAGATCCCGCCAGCGGAAGCGAGAAAGTCGGAAGTTTGACGATGAGCAGTTTGTGCAGATCATAATTCAGCTCCTCATTGTCGTCCCGTGCGTAAGCGTTTTAGAACGGAAATCCATTTCCACACTAGCACCTTTTCATTGGCGCGGGGTATGTCCGGGGGACTACTGTTATGGTGGCATTCGACCTTGAACGATAGATTGCAGGTGAGCGATATGGTCTGGGACGTTTCCTTCAACTGCGATATTTGCGGGAAGAAGAAGGGCGAGAGCAATCACTGGTGGATGTTGATGTTGGGCGATGTTCCCTGTTGGGACGAAGATCAGCCGAATCAGAGATTTACTCTCTTTCCGTGGAACGCTGCGGAAAGCCGCAATTCTGAGATGTATCACTTGTGCGGGCAGGGGTGCGCGATGCAGGCCATGGAACGCTTCATGACTAAAGGCACCGTCGCCGCGACCTCCGATGCCGGTGCAGCCCTGGGACGTTGACGGCTTAAGAATTCAGATCAGTCGTCTCCGGAATAGCCGATCACGGCGCGGCCACCCCTCCGCAAAGCCGCACGTACCTACTCTCATAACCATGTTTGAAGAGCTATTCCTCTGCGTGGAATGCGTGGACGTTCAGTCTTCGAAGAGGTTGGCAGTCGGCGTCTGGAAGCGCTTTACATTGCGGGTGTACTGTTCAGAATCACCCACCGGGACCGAGAGGATGCCCAGCAATTCGCGGAGCTCCCGGCGCAGTCGCTCGACGCGCGCATTGCTCTGTCCTCTGGCCGCTCCGGCAGCCTTGTCCTGGGCTTTGAACGCGATTGGCGCGGCGATCATGGGCAATTCAGATTGCCCTCCCTTACGCCGCGACTCAGACTGCAGGATCTGCCGCGCTCCGGCGATGGTGTAGCCCTCGACATGCAGAAGCCCCTTGATCCGAAGCGCCATCTCCACGTCCCGCTTACGGTATAGGCGCTGTCCCGTACCGCTCTTGTTAGGGTGGAGTTGGGAGAACTCAGCCTCCCAGAAACGCAGTACGTAGGACTCCACCGAGCAAAGACGCGAAACCTCACCGATTCTGAAGTAAAGTTTATCGGGGATCTCAGTCTTTTCCGGCGCACGTCGATTAGGCTGGCGACTAGGCATTATCAGGGGCGAATGGTCCCGACTAGGGCGCGTTCACTGTGGAAAGTATAGGACACACGCCTGCGGGTTTCACGTTTTCTTTTTTTGCCGGTTGCCTGCGTGGGTACGGCCGCTACTTTCTAGGCAATCGGGGTACTGCTGCTACCGGATTGCGTTTGGTGGTTCCGCGTGCCGCCGCGCGCAGATATTGCGGGGGCCAGGTGACGGATTGCTTCAATTCGATGGCGGCATGCAGAGGCCAATAGGGATCGCGTAACAGCTCACGCGCCAGCAGCACGATGTCCGCTTGCCCGTTGCGCACTATCTGGTCAGCCTGTTCGGCTGAGGTAATCATGCCGACGGTGCCGGTTGCCATACCGCTCTCACGTCGTATGCGCTCAGCAAACGGCACCTGGTAGCCCGGCCCGACAGGGATGCTGGCTCCCGAAACCAGTCCCCCGGAAGACACGTCGATAAGATCCACGCCGCGGTTCTTCAGCAGGCTGGCGAGCTTTACCGATTCGTCAGGGTTCCACCCGCCTTGGGCCCAGTCAGTGGCGGAGATTCGAATCAACAGCGGTAATTCCTCGGGCCACTGCTGGCGCACGGCGTCAACCACGTTGAGCGTCAGGCGTGTACGATTTTCAAAGCTGCCGCCAAACTCATCCGTGCGCTGGTTGCTGAGCGGCGACAGGAACTGGTGCAGCAGGTAGCCATGCGCGGCGTGGATTTCCAAAACGTCAAAGCCCGCTTCGAGCGCGCGGCGCGTCGCCGCAGTGAAGGCGTTAATGATTTCATCGATGCCTTTGCGGTTTAGCGCAATGGGCTGCGCATAGGCCGCGTCAAATGCTACCGCGCTGGGAGCGACTACCTGCTCCCAGCCTCCTTCGGCGGGCAAGAGCAGGTGTTCCCCCGCAGCGCTGGCGTCCCAGGGACGCGTCATGCTGGCCTTTCGCCCTGCATGGGCCAACTGCATTCCAGCGCGCGCCCCTTGCCCATGCACGAAGTCAACGATCCGGCCAAGTCCGGCCACGTGGGCATCCTTCCACAATCCCAGATCGTGCGGAGTGATGCGTCCCTCCGGCGTGACCGCTGTGGCCTCTGCCATCACCAATCCTGCACCGCCAACGGCACGGCTTCCCAGATGCACGAGATGCCAATCATTGGCAAAGCCATCTTGACTGGAGTATTCGCACATTGGCGAAACAGCAATACGGTTGGGGAAAGTGATACTTCGAAGGGTAAACGGAGAAAAAAGACCAGCGGAATCATTCATGAATGCCTCATCAAAATAAGAAAGAACTACAGGAACATG
>JANXZS010000103.1 GCA_025355385.1 Acidobacteriaceae bacterium
ACCGCCTGGGCCATCAACATCGCGCAGAATTGCGCTATTAAGGATGGCAAAGTCGTTGCCGTCTTCTCGCTGGAAATGTCAAAAGAGTCGCTGTTGCGCCGCATGCTCGCGTCCCAGGCCTTCGTCAACACGCGCCACATCCAGATGGGCTACCTGGCCGGAAACGCACGGGAGAAGCTGACCACCGCCCTCGGCGAATTGGTGGAGTCGAAAATCTTCATCGACGACACCCCGGGCATTTCGCTCACCGAGATGCGCGCCAAGGCCCGGCGCCTGCGTCAGATCCAGGGCAGCCTCGACCTGATCGTAGTGGACTATCTGCAGTTAATGTCGGCCAGCACGGGTGGCCCGGCGGCCCGGCGATACGAGAACCGCACGCAGGAAGTCTCCGCAGTGTCACGCGGACTTAAAGCACTCGCCAAGGAGCTTAAGGTGCCAGTGATCGCACTCTCGCAACTCAGCCGCGCCTCGGAGCAGCGCGGTGGCGATAAAAAGCCGATGCTCTCCGATCTTCGTGAGTCGGGATCGATCGAACAGGATGCCGATGTAGTCGCCTTCATCCACCGCGATAGCTACTACAACAAGGATGAAAACGGTGAGGAGGATCCGGACACCAAGGGCAAGGCGGAGATCATCATCGCCAAGCAGCGCAACGGTCCGACGGGCTCGGTGCACCTCGCGTTCCTCTCGGACTTCACCCGCTTTGAGAATCTTGCGCACGATCCCGAACCGGATATGTAAATTCCGGCTCCAGCACAAGATATGACCCGGTGGGCGTCCGACCGGTGGACCACGCTTTCCATTGAAGTTGGAATGATGTATTTGGCTACCTAGCCGAATACATCAATGGTGCTTGGATCTGTACATCCATCTTTGGAGAAATACATTGCCGGTCGCCGTTATTGTTGAGGAGCGGGACTTCGTAGTAGTCGATGTTGAAACAGCGAATGCTGATTTAGCGAGCATCTGCCAGATCGGTATCGCCTCTTTTCATGATGGCGAACTGTCCGACGCATGGGTGTCACTCGTCAACCCTGAAGATGAGTTCAACCCCATAAATATATCGATCCATGGTATCGATGAGAGTCAGGTGAAGGATGCTCCGAACTGGGCAGGTGTCCTTTTGAACGTCACATCGAGACTGCAAGACAGGATTGTAGTAAGCCACACGCCGTTTGACCGACTAGCGTTGAGCCGTGCATGCGACAGATGCCATATGGCGGTATGCGCGTGTACCTGGCTCGATTCAGCGAGGGTCGTCAGAAGAGCATGGCCAAAGTTTTCGAAGTCCGGGTATGGACTCTCCAACATGGCCGCGCAATTTGGAATTGCGTACCAGGCACACGATGCTCTTGAAGATGCCCGGTGTACTGGTGAACTGCTGTTACGCGCTATTACTGCAACAGGTCTGGGCGTGAAACAGTGGGTTACTCGCGTGCAGCAGCCAATCGACCTGACTGCTATCCATGGCTATAGAAGATACGGTAATCCCGATGGCGAGTTATATGGGGAAGTTCTTGTATTTACGGGCGCACTGTCGATTCCTCGGCGCGAAGCGGCAAATGCAGCTTCAGCTTCCGGTTGCCGAGTCGACAGCGGCGTGACGAAGCGCACGACACTGCTTGTGGTCGGCGATGAAGATGTGAGGGTTCTGAATGGTCACGAGATGAGTTCAAAGCACCGGAAGGCTGAATATCTAATAGCTAAAGGACAGCCCATTCGCATTCTCGGAGAAAGTGACTTCGGGAGAATCGTTGGGGCGGGATAGGAAGCGCCCCGTTTAGCCCAGCAGCTTCAGCAGTTCCGCCTCATCTATGACCGGCAGCCCGAGGCTGACAGCCTTCTCCAGCTTGGAGCCTACATCGTCTCCGGCCACCAAGTAGTTGGTCTTTTTACTCACCGACCCGGAGATGCGACCTCCCGCAGCTTCAATCCGCGCTTTTGCATCTTCCCGCGAGAGGCACGGCAGAGTTCCCGTCAGGACAAACGTCAGCCCTTCCAGTTGCGAAGATCGCTGCTTCTTCTCCGCTGTAAATGTGAGCCCTACCTGACGCAGTCGCTCCACCAGTTCGCGGTTGCGCGGCTCGTCAAAAAAATCACGGAGCGCCTGCGAGACACGAGGGCCAACCTCGTTCACGTGCTCCAACTGCTCGGCTGATGCGTTCATCAACGCATCTAGCGATCCGAACTCCTCGGCCAGCAACTGTGCCGTCTTGTCTCCGACAAAGCGAATGCCGAGGCCAAACAAAACGCGGTTGAGTGGTGTCTGCTTTGACCGCTCAATCTCGTTGAGTAGGGCTCGTCTATCCTTTGGGCCAAGCAGTGCCTGAACCTTTTCTTCAATTTCCCCACTTTTCTTATCCTTGCGAAATACGGTGTGCTGCAACGATCGCAAATCTTCTTCGTCCAGCCCATACAGGTCGGCGACGCTCGCCACCAGCTTGCGCTCCATCAGCTGACTCACCACCGCCTCGCCCAGGCCTTCGATGTTCATCACCCCACGCGATGCAAAGTGCAGCAGGCTTTCGCGCAGGCGTGCCGGGCAGTCCACGTTCACGCAGCGATAGTCAGCCTCACCCTGGGCACGCACCACCTCGCTGCCACAGACTGGACACGCCGACGGGAAATGAAACTCGCGCCGTTCCCGCGGGTGCTTCTCATCCTCACTGGTGTCTGGTGCCACTTCAACGACTTTGGGAATTACATCACCACCGCGCTCGACCAGCACCGTATCGCCGATTCTCAGGCCCAGGCGGGCGATCTCATCCGCGTTGTGCAGCGTAGCGCGACTGACGGTGGTGCCGCCGATTGAGACCGGCGACAGCACAGCGACGGGTGTCAGTTTGCCTGTTCGGCCCACCTGCACGCGAATGTCATCCACACGAGTGACGGCTGAGCGCGCCGTGAATTTGTAAGCGACCGCCCAGCGCGGAGCACGACCGGTAAACCCGAGGCGCAGTTGCTGCGCCGTCGAATCCACCTTGATTACCACGCCATCGATCTCGTATCCAAGATCGGCGCGCTGCTGCTCAGCGCGCTTGATGAATGCGATCAGGTCCTCGACGGTTGCCAGCGCCTCGCGGTGGGGATTCACGCGAAAGCCCGCAGCGGCGAGGGCATCGAGGGTCTCCACTTGTCCCGGGAGTATGGTCTCACCATTTTCAAGGGCGAAGTAGGCGTAAAAATCCAGCCGACGCTGGGCCACGACGTTGGGTTCGAGGGTGCGAATGGTGCCAGCGGCAGCGTTGCGCGGGTTTGCTGCGGGAGAAAGTCCCTGTGCCTCGCGCTCCTCGTTCAGACGCAAAAATGCCGAGATCGGCATGACGACTTCCCCGCGGACTTCGAAGGTTCGAGGCAATCCCGCCGCTTGCAGTCTGGCCGCGGAGAGTGATAGCGGCACCGAGCGAATCGTCCGCACATTTGTCGTCACGTCCTCGCCAATTGTGCCATCGCCGCGCGTCAGCGCCCCCACCAGACGCGAGGGTCCGTCCGCTCCGGCCTCCCCCGGCTTCTCAGGCTGGTAGTGCAACGCCAGCGAAAGACCGTCCAGCTTGAGTTCTGTGGTGTACCGGATGTCGCCGCTCTTCTCACCGTTCCTTGGGCTGCTGGCAAGCTCATGCACGCGGCGATCCCAGTCACGCAATTCTTCTTCGCTGTTCACGTTATCCAGCGAAAGCATTGGGCGCGAGTGCGCGACCTTGGCAAAGCCCTCTTTCGGCTTGCCGCCTACCCGTTGTGTCGGCGAGTCGGTGGTGACGAGTTCAGGGTGCTCTGCCTCGAGATCCTTCAGTTCACGAGTGAGCGCATCAAAAGCGGCATCGGAAATTGCGGGCGCATCGAGTCCGTAGTAGAGACACTCATGGTGACGGATCTGCTCTCGTAGCTCCTCAACTCTATCGGTGGGCGTCATTGCACTGGATTATAGAAACCCACTGCGGGCACGCCAAGTCCAAAGGAACTATCGCTGAAACGTACAATTGCTAGAACGTCGAATTGCTGAAAAGTGAGACGCGGGCATTCTCCGGCATGCCCGGCACCAGCGGAGGAAACACCAGCACGATGGAACCCGTAACCCACTTCATGACTGGCGCCTGCCTGTCCCGCACCGGCTTGAACCGCAAGACGGCTTACGCAACCCTGGTGATGACGATTGCCGCTGAGGCCCCAGACCTGGATATAGTCTGGGGGATAGGCGGTCCGGTGGCCGTATTTGAGCATCACCGCGGCATAACGCACACGCTGGTGGGTGCTCCCTTTGTCGCGCTGGTCGTGGTCGCCGCGATCTGGCTATACCACCGCTGGCGGAAACACAAACCCGAGCAGCCGGTGCGCTGGAAGCTCCTCTACGCGTGCTCGCTGCTGGCTGTGCTCAGCCACCTGCTGCTGGACTTCACCAACAACTACGGTCTGCGACCCTTTTTCCCTTTCAATCCGCGGTGGTACTCGTGGGATATCGTCTTCATCGTTGAGCCTGTCATCCTCGCTGTGTTGCTGGTGGCGCTGGTGGTTCCGGCGCTGCTGGGACTGGCTGACCGCGAGATTGGCGCGCGGCGCAAGGCATTCCACGGAAGAGGCTGGGCGATCTTCGCACTGGCTACTATGGTGCTCGTTTGGGTGGTTCGCAATGCCGAACATGAGCGCGCCTTAAACATTGTGCGCAGTGGCACGTTTACCGACGCAAAGATTCTCAGGGTCGCTGTTCAACCCTTCCCCGTCGACCCTTTCCGCTGGTTTGCGGTGGTCGAGACACCAGACTTCTTCCAGACCGGTCTGGTCAACACGCGAAGCGGGGAGGCCCGCGCCGACGATACCATCCTCTACAAGCCGCCGGTCACGATGGCCACGCTGGTTGCGAAGAGATCATGGCTGGGCCACGTGTATCTGGATTGGTCATCCTTTGCGCTGGTGGAGGACATGGGGAGCGAGATTCCTCCGGGTCTCGACGAAGGCATTTCACCGCGCGCGACTACGGTGGAGTTTCGCGACCTTCGATTTGCATATTCCACGATGTTTCTTGACGCCAAGCGCGTTCCCCTCTCCGGCTTCGTGGTGGTGGGTGCCGAGCGCGATATCGAGGCCATGATCATGAACGGCCAAAAGCAGAAATGAGGCGGAAGAGCCGGGCCCGGAATGCATACAGTCAAAACTAGTTGCGTGTGACGAAAAGTTTAGTCTTGACCCTGCGCTCGTCCCTCCGCAGAATGATGATGTGCCGCCAGCGCGGCCGGCTCCGGATACCCGGTCAAAATCTATTGAGGTGTCAATGTCTTCTTTCCTGCTTGTTCTGGTGGCTATTGTCAGCCGCGTCGTTCCGCATACTTGGCTCAACTTCACCGCAGTTGGCGGTGCTTTGATTTTTTTTGGGGCCCGACGTCCACTGCGCCAAGCCATTGTGCCTCTCGTGCTGATGGCTTGCACTGACTACTACCTCACCGTCTACGCCTACAACTATGCGTTCCATGTGCAGGGCTACCTGCTCACCTGGGTCTGGTATGCGGCTGCCATTGTATTGGGACGGATTTTGCTTCGCGACCAAATGTCAGTGGTGCGCGCAGGTTCGGCCACGCTTCTCTCGGCGACCTCATTCTTTGCTGTAAGCAACTACGCGGTCTGGGCTGGCTCGGGGATGTACCCCCACAGCATCGCTGGACTAGCGACCTGTTATGCCGCGGCCTTGCCGTTCTATCGCAACGATGTGGTTTCCACAGCATTGGTACTAGGTCTGGCCTTCGGACTTCCCGTGCTGGCCCGTCACATGGCCCCGCAGGAGCATAACGCGTCTGCGTAAGATGAATTCCGGCGTCTGAAAGTCTTAAGGGGCGGACCATTGGTCCGCCCCTTGTGCTTCTTACAATTGACGAAACCAACGATGCTGGCGTGTCGCATCAATTCAGGCCGAATCAGGCTTATGCAGAATCCCATATCTCAGAAGCGCGATGTGGGGCACCCGCTTTTGGGGCAGACAAGTGTGGCTCACGGGTCGTATCTACGAACCGACTCTAATCAATCGATTCCCCGGCTGGCTCTGACTTTCGCCTGGCCAGGCTCTTGCGAACGTAGTGGACTACCAGGTAGGCAAAAAGAACACTCAGTCCGATCATCAGTCCTCCAAGGTGCTGGCGGGCAAATTTGCCTGCCACCTGCACCATCTCCGGGCCATAACGAATGGTCAACCACGCCAGTAGCACATAGTGGATCAGCCGCCCGATGAAGACCGCTGCCATAAAGTTGAGAATTCTCATCTCAAAAACGCCCGCGCCAAAGACGAAAGCCTTCCACGGAGTCGGCGGCGGCAGCATGGAGGGGATCAGCATGGCGAGGAACTCCTGCCGCTCGAAGCGGTCGCGAAGCTGCTCAAACCGCTCCCGGTTGACTCTCCTCAGCAAAAATAGCTCACCCCCTGCCCGGCCCAGCAAGAAGGGCACCAGTCCCCCCAGGCAGGAGCCTAGCGCCCCCAGGGCAGCATAAGCGTAAGCATGCCGCTTATCCCCCCAAACATATCCGGCAATCACGATGTCCATTGGCACGGGCAAAGAGGACGAGTCGACCAGGGCGATCACCCCCACGCCCCATATCCCCAGCGGCTTCAGAGCCGTCAGCAAGTAGAGTTTGTATTTGAGCAGAAAGCTGGAGGCGGAGTGTATCACTGCCCTTGAAGCTCCGTCTTATTCGAAGGGGAAAGCCGCTCAGCCTGAGTGTGCTGCCCATCGGCACCGGAAAGCAGCGCCAAGGCATGAGGCAGAATGGGCAGAACCGCTTCGAGAGACCCGACGGCGCCGCGCGGACTCCCCGGCAGGTTAAGGATCAAGGACGATCCCCGGGTGCCGCAGAGAGCACGGCTCAGCGGCGCGAAGGGGGTCTGCTTCAGGCCCTCGATCCGCATCCGTTCCGCAATGCCATCGACGAGACGATCGCAGACATTGCGCGTCGCCTCCGGGGTCACGTCGCGTGCAGCAAGGCCGGTGCCTCCGGTGGTCACCAACAGGGCAGCCTGGCTGCACTCCGCCACCAGCCATTCCTCTATCCTTGCTCGCTCATCCGGTAGAACGCTATGGCTCTTTACCGCAAATCCGTGGGAGCCGAGCAGGGCGACGACAGCGGGGCCGGACAGGTCTTCACGTTCCCCCTTGAAACAGGAGTCGCTGACGGTCAGTACGCTCGCGATCAATACCCGGGCGGGGATCATACTGTGATTGTATGGGTTTTACACGCCAAACATAGGAAGTGCGCCAAAATGGCCAAAGCCCCGGCTGAAAAAGAATGAGAGAATAACGTTAGAATCCACGAGTTCTGGCGTACGGCACTACTTGATCTGCCAGAGCAGAGCTTTTTCTAGTAGATGCCTATCACCGAAACTCCAACCAGCTCTACTGACCGGCCTCCCGACCGACCGTCGAAACGGAAACGCCATCGTTACGACGAGCTCGAGCCCCATGAGCTCTTCTCGCTAATTGAGGAGTATGAGGATGATCGGGCCAAGGCCCGCCTGCGCGAGTCGATCTGGATCTCGATCATTGTTTACATGACCCTGACCTGGTTCCTCTTCTACGGGCCGCGCTACATCTTCCATCAACCCCACGTGATTAACCCGGCGGATGCGCTCAAGGATCGCACGTACCTGGATCTGCCGCCCGACGCGCTCAAGCAAGTCAAGCCGAAGTCCTCACAAGCGATTTCGGACAAAAATCGCGTGGCGCAGTCGAAGCAGCCGACGCTGGACAAGAAAACGCTTGAGCAATTGCAGGCCATGCGTAAGGCGCGGGCCGCCGAACAGCCCCCTGCGGCGTCGCAGCAGCCTACGGCTCCGCAGCCGCAGGTGGCACAGCAGCCAGAGCCCCAACAGAAGCCCAGCCAGCCGTTGCCGTCCAACCAGCAATCCACGCTGGAGGCGCCTCGACCTGCGCCCTCAACCCCCAGCATGAACTCGGGTGCCTTGTCGCCCGGCGAGGCCATCCGCCAGGCAGCCCGCGACGCTCGTGGAGCGGGGGGAGCAGGCGGCGATTATGGCCAGGGAGCACAACCTAAACACCCGGGCCTGCAGAGCGGCTATGAGATTCTGAGCGATACCCTGGGCGTCGATTTCGGACCCTATATGCAGCGTGTAGTTCGGGAGACCTATCGCACCTGGGATCCACTGATCCCTGAAGCGGTACGGCCTCCGCTGTATAAGCAGGGACAGGTGTATATCCAGTTCATCATCGCGCCTGACGGCAGCGTGAAGAATATGCGCCTGATCGGTCCTTCCGGGGATGTATCGCTGGACCGCGCGGCCTGGGGGGCAATCACCGGCTCCAACTACCCCAACCTGCCGAAGGAATTTAAGGGTCCCTACCTTGAGCTGCGCTTCGCCTTCCTCTACAACCCCAAAAAGGGAGAGTAGGTGGCCATGCGCACGAACGTCCCGCATGTACAGCGACCGCGACCGCCAGGTCGGGATACCCGCCTGGAGCAGCGTCGTCGTCAGGTAACAGGCCTCGCTATCCTCGCCATGGTAATTCTCGTGTTCAGCATGTGGCGCGCAGGCCTCGCCGCCGCCTTCCCCGCAGGCTGGTGGAGACTTTGGTAGTTCCTGGCGACCACCACCTGCAACTTGACGACGATGTTGAGGTTGGGAAGCTGGCCAGCCCGCTTCTCGTGGTCCTGCTGGGCCCCACGGCCAGCGGAAAAACAGCGCTTTCGCTCGCCGTAGCTGAGCGCTTTGGGGGAGAAATCGTAAGCTGCGATTCGGTCGCGGTCTATCGCGATCTTGAGATCGGCACAGCCAAGCCCACTCCGACTGAACGCGAACGCGTGCCCCATCACTTGATCGACGTCGTATCGCCGGCCGAGCCTTATACGGCGGGCGACTACAGCCGCCAGGCAAGGGGTGCTGTGTCTGCGATTGCCGGGAGAGGCCACCTGCCCATCGTCAGCGGAGGCACGGGACTCTACCTGCGTGCGCTCATCGACGGCTTGTTCGCGGGGCCGGAGCGCTCCCAGGCCCTGCGCGATCGCCTGCACCGCGCTATGGCCCGTCACGGAGAAGGGGCACTGCACCGCATCCTGCGACGGCTGGACCCGAGCTCCGCTGCGCTCATCCATCCCAACGACACGTCCAAACTCATCCGCGCGATTGAGGTGAGCCTGTTGGCTGGCAAGCCGATGTCGGTGGCGTGGCAGGAGGGACGCGACCGGTTGCGGGGATATCGCATTCTGCGAATCGGTCTTGATCCCGATCGGATGGCGCTCTATGCCCGCATCAATCAACGGGCTGCGGAGATGTTTGCAGAGGGACTCGTCGACGAAACCGAGCGGCTGCTGACAAATTACGGCGAGGAGTGCCGCCCGCTGGATTCCCTGGGCTACAGACAGGCGAAGGCGATCCTGAAGGGAACGATGACCACAGCCGAGGGTATCGCAGCCGCGCAGCAAATCCACCGTAACTATGCCAAGCGACAGATGACGTGGTTCCGCCGCGAACCGGATGTGCACTGGCTGCGTGGATTTGGCGATCAACAGGAGATTCGCGCCGAAGCCCTCCATCTTGTGGGGAGGGCGGTTTTGCAATAAGTTTCGCCGATATCCCACCCACATCGCAGAAGCGAGATGTGGGGCACCCGCTTTTTTGGAACGATATGAACCCCGACGAAGCAATTTATCGCGGCACCGGCTGCTAAACTGATTAGTTCCCAACGACATATTTTTGATTGAGCAGGAGAGTGAAGTGCCGGAGACCATGCAGGCGATCGTCAAGGCTAGCGCGCAGCCGGGAATCGAAGTGCGTGAAGTGCCAGTTCCCTCCATCGGACATAGCGATGTGCTGGTGCGTGTGGAGGCCGCCTCGGTATGTGGAACAGACTTGCACATCTACGACTGGGATCCTTGGGCGCAGGGCCGCATCAAGCCGCCGCTCATTCCCGGGCACGAGTTCTGTGGGGTTGTGACGGCGGTCGGCAGCGATGTGACCACCGTGAAAGAAGGCGACTTTGTCTCCGCCGAGATGCACGTGGCCTGCGGCAAGTGCCTGCAGTGCCGCATTGGCCAGGCGCACATCTGCCCGCGCGTGAAGATCATCGGCGTGGATGCCAACGGCGCCTTTGCAGACTATGTCGCCATCCCTGAATCGAATATATGGAAGCTCGATCCCTCGTTGCCACGCGAGTACGCGTCCATCCTTGACCCGCTGGGGAACGCGGTGCATACCGTGTTGGCCGGAGAGATTGCCGCCAAGTATGTGGCCGTGATCGGATGCGGCCCCATCGGGCTCTTTTCCATTGCTGTGGCCCGTGCCTGTGGAGCAGCCGCGATCTTTGCGCTCGAAGTCAACGCACATCGCCGCGAGCTCGCCGCGGCCATGCATGCCGATGCCGTGCTCGATCCCACCACGGACGACGTAGAGGCCTATGTGCACGAGCACACGGATGGTGCCGGCGTCGATGTAGTACTGGAGATGTCCGGGCATCCGGAGGCGATGCGGCTTGGCTTCAAGATTCTGCGCACTGGTGGGCGCGTCTCGTTGCTGGGGATCCCGGCCAACCCGGTGGAGTTGGATCTGGCACGTGACGTGATCTTCAAAGGAGCGACCGTGCAGGGGATCAACGGTCGACTGATGTACAAGACCTGGTACCAGATGGAAGCGCTGCTCAAGGCCAATAAACTGGATCTCGCGCCGGTGATCACGCATCGCTTGCCGATGCACGAGTTTGCGAGCGGCATGGAATTGCTGAAGAGCGGCGTTGCCAGCAAGATCCTGCTCTATCCCGAGCGCTCCTAGCGCAGAAGCAGGGACAGTGTGATGTATCCAGCGTCAGCGATGTAGGCCTTTTCTTGATGAAAATGCCTGCAGAGATCTGTGGCTCTCCTTACAGTAACGCTGCTTCTGCTCTAGCGCAGTCATGGCGGCTTTGCGGGGAAAGATGATCGGTGTGTTGTTTTTTGAGTACCAGTGCGGACGCCGATGTGCGAGTAGCAGACGCATTCTAATTTTCTTCAACAAAATAGGGGCACAGCCTGAGCCGTGCCCCTATTCTTATTATTTAAAACTTCACCTAATTCGTAACGGTCAGCGTAATTGGCAGCTTCTGCACAATTGCTACATTGCCGCTGCTGGAGGATGCATAGACGATCACGGTGCTCACTCCCGCCGGGGTCCCCTTGTTCACCGTCGGAGGATGACGGTAGTAGCTGTATTGCGCCGAGCACGCCCCCAGCCCCACTCCACTTACGATCAGTAGGGCTGCCAGGCAAATTATTCGCAGCCCCGGTAGTCTTTTGCGCGCCGCTCCCAGACCGGCCAGCGCCAGTAATCCGGGCATGACCAAAGCATAGAAGGGACCATTGCCCGGAACCGTCACATTTGCCTTTCCACCCGTGATGGCGACGGTCTGGATGTTCAGCGTCGTCACGACGGGGGTATTTTTCCCATCTGGTATTACCTGCTCCGGAGTGAAGGTGCAGGTGGCCGCGAGGGGCAGCCCCGAGCAGGAGTAGCTCACGATCTGGTTGAATCCATTTTCCGGAGTCAGTTGAATCGTGGTCGTCCCGAAAAAGCCTGCTTTGACAATAAGAGCCGTCGGTCCAGTGGCTGCGACTGTGAAGTTGGGCAACGCCGAGGTGACGGAGTCGAGGGGACGCGCTGGAGAACTGGATTGAGCGAAGTTCGCGCTTCCCTGGTACGTAGCCACGATCTGCTGCCTGCCTTGCGGAAGCGCATCCACGGCGTAGGTGGCAAAACCGTTTTCGTCCAGCACGGCGGAGCCCAGCGACTGCTCGCCCAGCTTCAGGCTAACGCTGCCTGGGGGCGTGGCGCTCGTCCCGACCCCCATCACGTGAACAGTAAACACTGCCTCGGTCCTCGAGTCGCCTTCCCGGGTAGCGATAGAGAGTTGCGTGGTGGTATCCGCTGCGTGCGTCGCGACGCCCTCAGTGGTCTGCGCCAAGAGACGAGGCGCCATAATCGTAGCTTGCGCCAATATCCCGGCCACAACACAAGTGGCGGCACAAATTCCCGCAATTGAGCTTCTCGCCATCCCCACCCACTGCATGCTCTTCACAGCCTTAACCATTCCCACCCCATCGTCCATCGCTGGACTTCGACTCATAATTAAACAAGCTCTGCCGCGAGTATCTGGCAAATTTCAGCTCGAATTCCCATTGTATCTGGGCGGGGGTCAAAACAGGGTGGGGGCTTCGAAACACGCTCCTTATCGCACACCGGCCGGCCCTACCCGCAAACTACCGCGGATAGACCCTGTTTTGGACATCTCATCGCTTCATCGATTAGAAAGTGCTTCTTGTTCTCGAGGTATCGACAACGACGTCGCGGTGTGTAAGGGAAACAGGAAAACGAAGGATCGCCACCCTTTTCAAAAGGATCTATCAATTCACTAATGGTCTCAGCGATGAGACATCCATTGCGCGGCTTTGCCCGCCTTCGCGCTAATGTGTGCGGGCGTGGCTGCTGCGTGCGCCAGGTTGGGAGGGAACAAAGGATCGGTTGCAGCGATGGCACCTACATCCACCGCCGGAATCGTCGTTCCCAGCGCCGTGTTCATTGCCTGTATGAATACGTTCGCCGTAATGGCGTAGCCCGTGTTTGTCGGATGAATTCCATCAAGCGAGAAAAGTCCTCCTAGAAATCCAAAACTCACGGGATAGCCGTTGACCACCTGAGGATGCAGCCGCAGTTCGTTGTCAGCGGAATAGATGTCCACTAGGGTTCCACCGTTTGCCGCCACCTGCTGGGCAATTACTGCGTTGTAGGCTTGCACCGTTTGCGTCACGGTTGCGGCTTCGGCCGCCGTCAACGCTCCAGCATCATCGACCGCAGTTGTCTGTTTGCCCTGGAGAATCGCGGCTATCTCGGACAGCCCGGCCGGGGTTACCAAGTCTGTCGGCTGAACCCCGGTTAGCAGGCTGAGTTGCGCCGCGGGAATTCCGGTCATCTGCGAGAATTCCGCCAGTACCAGGGCACCAGGGGTCAGGTAAGGAACAGCGGTCACATCGGGAATATTAGCTACGATGAGATTTGCCCGGGTGTCGGTCTTCAACTTCTGCATCAGCAAAGTGAATTGCGCAGTGAAGTCGGCGATTGAAGTCATGCTCGCTGGGTTGCCGTTCAGATCGGCCGCTAAGGCGTCGTTGTTGCCAATCCACACAAAAAGCGTCGTTGGATTCAGTTGATGAGCCCACTGCAATTGCGTGTACTGCACTCCTTCCTGAATGCCGGGGAACCCGAGCACGAGATAGGTAATTGTTTCCTGAGCCGTAGCTGGGATTAGGGATGGCGCGGTCGTGAGGAGGTCGTTCAGTTTGTGTCCCGGTACGGCGATATCTGTTGATTGCAGCTTTACATCGTCGCGGCCCTTGCTCACGCCACTCGCGGATTGGATGACCGGCGGAGGCCCGAGGCTAACGAGTTGGAGCACAGCGGGAGCTCCGGGCGGCGAAATCAGCGGCAGGTTGATGGAAAACTTAGCCTGCTGCGCGATCAGGCTGGCATAGCCATGGGGCTGCTGCGTATCGAGCAGCGACCCATTCTGGAACCCGGCTGTGAGGGAATCACCCATGAACACAACTCTGCTGAAATCTCCCGCGTTTCCCGAGGGAGAACCTGTCAATTTCGGAGGAGAAAGTTTGTCTCCACAGCCGCTGATACCAAGCAGTATCAGGGAGGTAAGGCAGATCTGTAGAGTGGACTTCTCTATGCAAAACATGCGCGCGTTGATCACTCGGGCGGCCTCGAATTTTGGAGCCACCTCAGGGCGCACTCCATTCTTCCTTCAACGGCGGAGTGTTACCCAATTCGTAACGCCTGTCAAGAGGACGGGGATCATGCGCAGCGGGGCTGGGAAGTCCCGCCCCACTTCGAAAGCACCGCCTGCGAGAACTGCGCGGGCAATTCGTTTAGGATGAAGCTCCTGACATGTGTATTCGTCCGACCTGGGTTGAAATCTCACGCCACCGCCTGCTGGCCAATTACCGCTATCTGCGGCAACGAGCGGGCCGCTCCGCCGACTTGCTCGCTGTGGTCAAAGCGGACGCATATGGCCATGGGCTCGTGCATTGTGCTCCGCTCATTTCGGGTGCCGGAGCAGAGTGGCTGGGGATCACTTCGGTGGAAGAAGGTATACGCGCTCGATCCGCCTGTGCTGCCCGGCCTCGGATTCTAGTGATCTCCGGTCTATGGCATGGCGAGGCAGCAGGCGCTCTTGCACATAATCTGACGCCGGTTGTGTGGGAGCAGTTCCACCTGGACGAGCTGGAGGCAGCAGCGCGAGAACGCGGTCTCGGCCCGCGATCGGTCGCCGTACACCTGGAGATCGACACGGGCATGGCGCGCCAGGGTGTGGCTGCTCCGTACTGCGCAGGAACTGAAAGAGGAACAGAGGCCCCCGCTCTCAAAAACCTTCTGGCAAGATTTCATCCTCAATCGGCCTTGCGGCTGGAAGGCATCATGACGCATTTCAGCGCGGCGGAATCGCTTAGCTCAGTAGAGTTCAAGCGTCAGATGGCGCGCCTGGGCGCGGCGCTCGATCACGTGATTGCAGCGAGGCTGGAGTTTCGCTGGCTGCATGCCGGTGCCTCCGCCACGCTGATGGGCGGCCAGGATCTGCCAGCGATGTCAGAGCTTGCCGCAAAGGCCGGTGCCCGTCTCATGCTGCGCCCGGGACTCGCGCTCTATGGCTACGCACCCCGATTTTCTCCGCCGGGCACCCCAGCCGACGAGGCGGCTACCCACCTTCAGCAAGTTCTGGCATGGAAGACGCGTGTTGTATCAACGCATTCCATTCCCGGGGGAGAAGGTGTGAGCTATAACAGTACCTTCCTCGCCCGACGCCCAACACGCCTCGCACTGATTGCCGTCGGCTATGCTGACGGGCTCAATCGATTGCTCTCGAACCGTGCCAGCCTTTCAGTTCGCGGACAGCGCGTCCCGATTGCCGGCCGCATCTGCATGGACCAATGTTTGCTTGATGTCACGGACGTTCCCGCGGTCGAACTCGGAGACGAAGTTGTGATCTTAGGCGGCCACGCCATGGACGCCTACGAGCACGCCGACTTGATAGACAGTATTCCCTGGGAGGTCCTCTGCGACATAGGACCCCGCGTGCCCCGGATGCTGGTGGATTAGGGCAGAAGCAGGGTTATTGTGAGGTAAGGCATAGGTCTCTGTAGGCATTTTCATCAAGAAAATGCCTACATCGCTGACGCTGGATACATCCCACTATCCCTGCTTCTGCACTAGGGTGGCCGATAGCGGGAGGAAACCATGTCTCAAATGCGAGACATGGGGCACCCAGTTCACTTTGCTCTCGCGATGGATACTTGACAGATTTCAGAGGTGGAAGCGATCGAGACCGGCGCGATCCGCGTGTTCGGCGATCACTTGATTGATCTCTAGAGCAAGGGCCAGGGCTGCGCGACCGTCTTCTGCGGAAACTCGCGGCCGGGTCTGGTGGCGGATCGTCGCCAGAAATGACTCTATCTCGAGGCGCAACGGCTCCCCGGGAATGACGGCAGGCTTCTGGAATGACAAGCCGGCGGCGAGGGACGGTATAGGGAAGGAAAGGGCAGGCGGCGGGCTGAGGGGAGCGCCGGGGTTGGGTCCATCTGTCCGATCGACGTTGATCACCAGCAGATCTTTGCGGGCGTAGTCGATTGAGACGTACTGACGGGGCTGGAAGAATCGCAGCTTTCTGACGCGCTCCGTGCTGACTCGACTGGCGGTAAAGTTAGCCACCGCGCCAGACTCAAACTCCAGGCGGACATTGGCGATATCCACTTTGTGCGAGAGGATGGGCAGGCCGACGGCGCGAACTTCGCGGATCGCGGAGCGTGCAAAGCTGAGCACGATGTCGAGGTCGTGAATCATTAGGTCAAGGACGACATCTACGTCCAGCGCGCGCGGAGTAAACACGCTGAGGCGATGGACCTCAAAGAACATAGGGTAATTGAGGTGCGGTTCGACAGCGGTGATGGCGGGATTGAAGCGCTCGAGGTGTCCGATCTGGAGCGTGCGGCGCTCGGTGGCGGCGAGGGCGATCATCGCATCCGCCTGTTCCAGCGTGGCGGCGATGGGCTTCTCGACCAGGACGTCGACACCGGCACGAAGCAGAGCCGAGGTCACCTCGAAATGCGCGGAAGTGGGAACGCAGACAGAGGCCGCGTCCACCCGCAAGCCGGATTTGTCAGCGAGGCACGCTTCCGCGTGGGCATAGACGGGCACACTGTACTGCTGGTGCAGCGCGGCGGCACGTGAGGGATCGGGTTCAACAATGGCAACCAGTGCGACAGGCAGGCCCGCGTCCTGAAGCTCGCGGTAGACGCGGACATGATTATGGCCGAAGGCACCGGCTCCTACGACAGCAACGTTCAGGGTGGATCGCTCTGCGGGTGAGCCGCTGGCTGGCAAGGCTCGCGCTAGCGCGCTCCCCCATTGCCCGCCACGGCACCGAGGCAGCGGGAATAGAGCTCGAGCAGATGGGCGACCTGGTCTTCAGGCTTGGTGGCGGCTGCGGGGACAAATCCAGTGGACGGGGCGGTGGTGCGGCCAATGCCGGTGGCACCAGCGACAAACTTGAGCAAATCGAGCGCGATGTCTTCATTGCGACGCGCGCCATTGGTGGAAGCTGGGACCTGTTCCATGAACTCCTCCGAGGCGATGCTACCAAACTTTGCGTCGCAGTGCTGTGCTGAGCGAGTTGGCATGCACAGCGAAGTGTTGCGGGCCGGGTAGTCGCTGCTCTCATAGCTGAGTGAGGAGGAAGCAGACCCGTCCGGTTACATGATCGGACGGAGTTTCGTTGGTACCGAGCTCCAGCAAGATTACAGGGTAGGCGGGGCTATGGGGACGGAGGATCAGGCGGTTGGCTTCGAATTCAAGGTAGCGAATGAGCAGTGAGTTGACGTACTGCACGGCATAGAGTGTCGGCTTGGCGGGATGATAGCGCATGAGGGAGTTGTAGTGGCGATCAATGACGACTATGGATTCCGCCGGAAGAATGGGTTCCATGGGGGAGGCCTGGGCGGAATTTAGCCGGATAGCGACGAAGCGGAGCCAGTCTTTCCGTGCGCTAGCGCGGCGCGGGCGGAAGTTCTGAAGTATGCCTGCTGGGATGCGGAGGACATCGATTACGGCTCGTGACGGTATGTTCTGGCTGTAGAGCGCGGTGGCAGCGGAGACGAGCGGAACGGCGTCGTAATCGGTCTCGGCGAGAGCGGCCTGATGCGACGGGAGGAATTGATCGGGCAGCAGATCGGAGATGGTGAGTAGCTGGGATTGGAGGACGCGATCGAGTCCTTCGAGGCTGAGGACGCGTCTTTTGCGTAGAAAGTTGGAAATGTGGGCCTGCCCAAAGCCGGATTGACGCGCGAGCATGCTTCCGGTGAGGACACCGTGATCGATTCGCCGAACGAGTTCCAGCCGAAGGCGCTCATGGAGCTGGGAAAAATTCATGTGTGGAAAGTTGCCAGACAGCAATAGACCGGGGCGGAAGGGTATTCCAATGAG
>JANXZS010000115.1 GCA_025355385.1 Acidobacteriaceae bacterium
TCCGCCTGGCATCATCTTCCAGTTGATTCTCTCGAAGAAGCGAAACGCATTGGGTTTTCGCTCGCTTTACAAATGTCAGAACAGAAGCGCGACGAACCAATCGAAGTCATCATCGACATGGCCGACAAGCTTTCGTTCGACGAATTGCTCGCAATGTCGCCAGAGAATCGTATCTCGGCAAGGAGAGCCCACGCCTCTCGAAGCCAGCAACAGCTAGTCAACCAATTGGAGCTTCGGGATGGTGTCTCCGATGGAGAATATCTTCAGGTATGGCTATCGAATCAGGTGGTCGCTGCTCTTACCCCCACGCAAATTGTGAATGCTTCCAGAATTGAAACGGTGAATCTCATAACCCTAGGCTTGCCCGTGAGGTCTTGTCTGGATGAGGCAGTCTCGCGAATATCCGCAACTAGAACTATGTCTGTTCACAGCGGAAAAGGACAGATAATAGCCTTGCTTGATTCAGGAGTCGATGCCTCGCATCCTGATCTGACAAGATGTACGGTCGGACAAAAGAATCACTATGTCGGATCGAATATGGATGATGAGTGCGGGCACGGAACGCATCTCGCAGGCGTTATTGCTTCTTCCCATTCGCAGTACCGAGGGGTCGCACCCGATACAGAAATCTGGTCCTATCGCGTGCTCGATAAGGACGGATTGAATTCAAACACCAAAACCCTATTGACTGCATTGCAGGATCTCGTGGTCGACGCCACGTCTCTCACTCCCGCTCAAATGGTCATTGCAAACTGTAGTTTTGCGGTTCCTGAGGGAACCTTTGCTACGCCACAAGACTATGAGACGTTCTGCGATTCCTTCGATAACGCAACCAGCGATTGTGTTGTGGTCACCGCAGCCGGGAATAGCGGCCCAGGTGCCGCCACTATCACCGGGCCGGGAAGCGGATATCGTGTCCTTACGGTGGGTGCCTCCCTTGGACGGCCAGGAGCAAGCTACAACTTCATTCCCCCATATTCCAGTCGTGGACCGGCAGGACAGCGCAACAAGCCCGACGTAGTTGCACCTGGGGGTTATCGGCGACCCAAGGGAGAAGCCAATAAAGATGCGAGCGTCGTTAGCTCACGTTTGACAGGGAGCACCTTGGATTGCAATTCTTCGAACGAGAAGCCCTGGCAGGTGGACTTGGAGCATTACGGGCTATCAGGAACGAGCCAAGCGACGGCAATGGTGAGTGGTGTCTGTGCCCTTCTCTTGGAGGCAGCCGCCGCTCAAGGTCGAACAGTGCGCCATTCCGAAATCGCCAATGCACTTCGTCAAACGGCACAGACATTAGGTTTCGGGCCAAACGACGAAGGGCATGGCCTTATCGATGTGGATGCCGCAATCAGTTTCATCTGAAATTCACGGGAGACGCTCATGACAAATATCGACGGCACAATCATTGAAGAAATCCAGAAACGAACGGCTGTAGCAAGCGAGCACGACCTCTATAGGGATATCGCCGGAGCCCTCCCCGCTGGTGAACGGGCTCAATTTGCAACCGCAGCCGCCCTAACGCCTACGGACCTCCTGGCTATTGGAAAAGAGTTCTACACGAAGCGCTTGCGCCCTCAAGTTCATGATGTCATTTGTGGAAAACTGAAATACTGCGACAACCGTCACGTCTACGAGAGTGCAGCGGAAATTGTGGGGCTTGTTGCCACTGGAGTCGGAGAGGCACTGGCTTCGGCTCATGGAATCCCAAGCGATGTAGGTGGATCAAGTGGAAAGCTAGTCGTGGCGGCATCCGCGGCCGTCCTAAAAGAGGGCCTTAACAACTTCTGCGGGTGCATGTGAGGACAGGCAGAGAACATGCAAAACGCAGGAACAAGCGAACTTCCTCCTGGCACGAAGTCGGTGTACGAAGGCTGGAGTCTCAATGCAATCCGTCGCATTAAACTCAGCCGGAACTTAGGCTCTATGGCCATCTAGCGGTTCAGTATAGGGGAACCGATGCCGCTTACGTTCTCCTCTTCACGCGGAGAAGTTTCAGCGTGAGGGGAGAAACATCGAAATCTCAAAGTGCGGTTCGAAGAGTCGCGCTTTGACACCGCTCACGCCGGGCCTTCGACATAAAAAGTGCGGGGCGCTTGGAACGCCCCGCTACAGTCTTGCGAGACTCGCCTACGCGACGGACTTAGGTCTCGGCTTTGTCTTGGTCTTAGGTTGTTTGCTGTGCTTGGCTGCGAACTCTGCCGCAACTGCTTTCTCTACTTTCTCGACGTCCACCCGGTAACGCTTGGCGGCATCCATAAGCAGGTCTTGCGATACGTCTCCTCGCTGATACGCTGAATCGAGCAAGCTGATTTCGACTTAAAGCGTCGTGGCACGACCGAGCCGTTCAAACGGAGCAAACTGCAGAACAAGCTCAATGCTGTCTGCACAGATCTCGGCATAGAAGGATCCCCGTTGCCGGTGATTGTCTCCCATCGCGTGCAGAGTCGCATTCGATCGGCCGCTGGTGCGAGTAGCACAATCGAAGCGTCGCGGATACTGGAGTTCGTCTTCGATGAGCTGACGAAGGTGCTTACAGAGACGGATCGCCGGTATGCAGACGACCTGGAGTACCACGCCACTATCTTGAAAGAAGAATGGGGTCGCCAACATAAGTTGAAGGATGACCGTCGTGCTCTAGAGGATCTTAGCAAGAAAGAGCTCGAGCGTGGTGCGGAGATTCGCCGATTGGTCGACCAGAATCGGATTCTGCAGCACACCCTTGAGAAGCTCAAGGCTGGGGGTCAGGTCGACCTGCCGTTTACCTCGGCATTCGAGTCCGTAGCAGAGGCCGTTCGTGCGGCTGCAACAGTGTTCGCTGACTCTCTGGTGTTCGACGATTCTGATAAGGCGTTTTGTTCCGCCGAAGAATGCGAGTTTGTCCGTCCGGATGAGGTCTGACGGGCGACAATAAGAAGTACCGGTCAGCGACAAACAAAATTCCTGATGCAACGACAATTAGACCAAGCGTATTCCGGTTCATCGAGCGGAGGCGGATTGGTCACGGACAAGCAGGTTCGGAGGTTGTTTGCGTTGATAAAGACAGAGGAAAACCAGGAGATTGCGGCGTCCAAGGCAGGGATGGACGCCAAGACTGCGCGGAA
>JANXZS010000131.1 GCA_025355385.1 Acidobacteriaceae bacterium
CGAATAACTCCACCTTCGATCTCCAGTCCAACTCCCGCCCCCAGACCAAGCTCGCGCTCAGTCAAGACTAGGAGTTCGCTCTGTCCAGAGGGTGGGCCAAAACAAACCGCCGAAGTAAGCCACTTCATAATGCCGGAATCAGTTGAAGGCCTAACGGCTGACCTCATCGGCAAATACAAACTGTGGCTCGGGCGCTTGGCCTCTTTCTGCGAAGGGCTAAGCGTGTTCACCGTACGGGGCATCACCGGCGAAGTCGTAATTGGTTTTTGCAAAGACTGGGAGCGTGCGTATCCGTCCACGCTGACACGCTCAAAGCTCCGTGAGCGTTACAAATCCTTCATGCGGTTTTGCCTGTCTCACGGCTGGCTTACCCGGCTTCCCGAGTGGCCGAAGATTCAATCGGGCGGCAAGGCCCCTACAATACCCTTGACCGCCGGGGAGTACATCCGCCTCTTGGACGCCGTATACGTGGCCGTGAAGGCTCCACAAAAAGCCCTTGTCCCCAATCAGACGTACGAGTATTGGACCGCTCGGGTACATGGGCTATTTCAATTGATGCGGTGGAGCGGGTTGTCCATTATGGACGCGCTAACCCTGCGCCGTGACGAGTTGCTAAACGTCAACGGTGCTTACCGGGTGGTCACGCAACGGACCAAGACTGGGACGGACGTATCGGTCCCATTGCCCCCGGACGTGGCCGTTGAGCTTCTTGCGGTCCCCAATGAGAACGCTAGGTATTTCTTTTGGAGCTGGCAAGGCTCGAAGAAAAGCATTTGCGGCAATGGGGGAAAGCGTTTCATCATCCCGGCGTTCCGGGAAGCCAAGATTGACCGGCGCGGTCGCATGCTCGCCCATCGGCTCCGCGATACGTTCGCGGTGGACCTCTTGCAAAGAGGTGTCCCCCTTGAGGATGTGTCAAAGCTTCTAGAGCAGAAGCAGGGACAATGTGATGTATCCAGCGTCAGCGAGGTAGGCATTTTCTTGATGAAAATGCCTGCAGAGATCTGTGGATCACCTTACAGTAACCCTGCTTCTGCTCTAGGCCACACGAGCATCAAGACTACGGAGCGTTCCTATGCGGCATGGGTGCAAGGGCGGCAAGATCGGTTAGACGCCCTCGTTACGGGGACGTGGGCCGTTGTGTCGAAGCCGAAGCGTCGGACCTTGAATGTGAGACGATAACGGAACGATATCGTAGGGCCGTGGAAAATCAGCCAGCAGGCGCAGCAGTAAAACCAGAGATTGAGACCAAGCCGAAACGCCAATCTCCGTGGTTGCGTATTTACCAGCGCGCGATGCGCCAGAGACAAAGAAACAAGGGCCACAAGGAGACTGAGAAACCCCGAAACTACGCGGCAGTAATCACTGCGGTTGCGACGGGCGTCATCGCGCTTTTCACTGTCGTTCTGGCTTGGGTAAGCGCTCGGCAATTGGGTGAGTTGCACGATTCCGGCGTACAGATGGACCGCCTGATTCTCCAAAACCGGATGCAGGCCGAACAGTTGACCAAACAGGCCACCGACACCCACGAGCTAGCTAATCAAGCGAAAAATCAGGCTGATCAAACCAAGACCATCGCTGCTGAGGTCATCATTCAAGCGACAGCGACCAAAGACCTCGCTACCAGTTCTGCAACGCAACTTGAGATGGCTAATCGCCCCTGGGTCACTATAGATTACAAAATCGATGCTCCTCTTACCTTCATCGCGAACGGCGTTGGCGCAACGATTAACATGGTCACGCGCAACATAGGGCATTCCCTCGCCACCAAAATCGTGCAGGAGCAAGAGCTGATTATGGGCATGGTTGATAGTCGAAGTGCGATGGAAAAGGCGTGCAAAAAGGCGCAAGCCGCAATAGCAATCGACCCAGTTCACACTGATAGCCTTATCAACGACCAGCATTGGGATCAAAACATTACTCTGCTCAGCGGAAAAAAGGAACTGGATGACATGCTGAAGAAAACTCACGGCTTCCTCGGCGCGCAAGTCGTATTTTGCACCGCCTATGGCTCCAACATAGGTCCTACCACATATGAGACTGGAAATTCGTTTTGGCTCAGCGACCGTGGTGGTCTCTTCCTTGTGAATGCGGGGGATATGAGCCCCATCCCACCGGAACGGCTTCAACTTAATGCAGAGCCATGGGCAACTACTCGCGCAAAGTAGAAGAGCGACCTGACCAGCGCCCCAAACCAAATTAGAAAACTACCCCCTAGTAGGCGGCGCTGCAAAGGTCCAAACATAAATAAAGGCCCGCTGGCTCCATCCTGCCGCTTGGAGAGGCCGTCGAAAGTACCAGCCATACACAGAAGATAGAACGGCTGCGAGTCTATCCCGGCGCCGATGGTAATTTCACGCTCTACCAGGATGATGGCAAAACCTACGCCTATGAGAAGTGCGCATCCCAAATTACACGGCTGCATTGGGACGACGCCGTCGACCTTGTGGGCGCTGAGATTGTCCATCACCACGACATGGCCTGAGCGCAGCTTCGGGCAGAGCACCTCATCGAGGTACGCGAGGAAGACGTCGCGGTCCGTAGCGGCCTCGACCGTCATGGCCGCCAGCATGCCGTTGTGGTCCATCGCGCCAAGGATCGTAAGCATTTTCCAGTGACCGCCGGGTACGGCATCGTGAACGCGTTCGCCTCGCTCGGCCCGCGCATAGAGCCGAGTCATCTGCGTCGAAACACCGCTCTCATCCATGTAGATCAGGTCCTCGGGCGCGACCTGGACGAGTTGATCGAGGAACTCTTTGCGCTTCTGGAGGTTGGCTTCGGTGTCGCGCTCGGTGGCGTGGAGCGACTTTTTTTGAGCACAAGACCAAGCTTGACCACAACCCGCCACAGATGGGCGATCGAGACCCGCTTGCCGGTCTTGAGCATCTCCTCCTGCAGCTAGCGCAACACGATGTCAGGCTTGTTCCGTACCAGCCGCCGCACCTGCCCGGTGTCGATGGCGCTCAACCGCCGACGCTGTAAAACGCGCTGTCGTGCGCCGGTGTGCAGCTCGGCAGCATGGATCTTCCGCATCCAGCCATAGCTGACCTCAAAGCGCTCCGACAACGCACGCTACGTCCCTTTGCCGGAAGCGTAGGCCCCCAACACCTTCTCTCGCAAATCGTTACTGTACGCTCGGGCCACAACCACAAGCTTCCACCAAAAACAAAGTAGCGAAAGAATCAAGAGCTATAACTTAGAGGGAAATTGATCTAGTCAGCAGGGGGAAAGGCGACCCCAAGACTCTTCGATTCGGTAAGATTTGTGATGCCGCGGAGCAGGTCGCTGGGATGAATGGGTTTGGGGAGCAGGTGAAAGTCGTGCCCCTGCTTGCGAGCAGTCTGTAGCAAATTTGCGGTCTCGGCTTGTCCAGAGAAGAGCAGGATAATGCAATCCGGGCATTGCGCTTTTATCTGAATGGCGAGATCAATACCGGACATCTGGGGCATTCGAACATCGGAAATAAGTAGATCGGGAGGGAGCAAGCGGGCGGCACTCAAAGCCTCCAAAGGATTAGTGAAAAAGATAGCTGAAAAGCCGGCCCTAACGAGTATGGCTGCGAGAGTTTCGGCAATGACCCTTTCGTCATCGACCACATAGATGCGAGAGACAAGTTGTTTGGTCATTAGTACTCTCCTTGGGACGGTCGGTCACTTGCCATTCGCGCAATCCAGCCCGATGCGAGGGCGTTTTGAGTTCTTCGGTGCAACCCTAGCCGTTTTTCGCGCGTCACTCCAATGTTGGTGGCTGATTGGCGGGTATTGTACGGAGTGATGTGCATCGGGTCGGTTCGTAATCGAACATACTGGTAGCCGGCAGATGGCTCCAGAAGATGTATGCCTGCATGTACGTGGCCAAAAGATCCAAAGGGGTCCTTCTATAGAGTCAGCGGGCCTACTGCAATGGTAACCAAATGGAAAAAGCCGCTCAGGCTTGCTCGGGGACGCTTTCTGGTAGCGATGGCAGTCTGCGGATCATCCCTACCCAGAGACACAGCCGGGAAGTTTGTGCACACATTAGTGGACAGATTACCGGAGTAACGAGGGTTGGTTTTGCATACTGCGACATTCAAAAATTCTCTTTTGAGAACTGTCAGCCGGGGGGAGGTCCAAATCCTCGACCTCGTCCGGCTCGGAAAGAGGGCTTGTGAGTGCTACCGCATCATCAAGGATCATCTCGACAACTACACAGAGTTCGACAGCGGAATCACCTCTTCGACGAGCCAAACGTTATGAGTGAATCCAGTCATCCGCGTATTGTGTTTGCGGAAGAGCCGCACGTGGCTCGGATGCGAGTTGGTACCAAGTAAGTCGAAAGAAATCTTGCCTGTTCAGTGGGGCTAAGACTCGTCCGCAGACGGCCCGTAGGTGGAAGGAACCGGGCAATTGTTGAGACGCAGATAGAGGCCAAGCTGGGCGCGATGATGAATGACGTGATTCAACAACATATTTCTGAGAGCCTCGTATCGAGTACCCTCCATGATGATGTGAGACTCGACGCGTAACTTCCAGGGATGTTGAAGATTAGCGTCATCTGCCCGCACAATAGCCTCGCGAGCCTGCTTCACGTTACTGTCGAAAGCCTTGAGGAGTTGCTGGCTGGACTCCATTACCAGCGGCTTCATGCCCGCAGTGCTGAAGTCAAGCTCAGGAAGGTCGACGACCATTGCCGCCAGGGTTGGAAGCTGCGCGAGGTGGCCTGCGAGCTTGGCAATGGACGTTGATTTATCGTGAGGCTTGTAATCGGGCGCACCCTCTGGAACTCGCTCCAGGGTGGCTCGGGTCTTCTTCATCTCAGCATCAAATTCGGTTAAGAGTAAGTCGCGGATTTCCATGTGTTCCCTTCTCTCCACGTTGGACGCTCGAATTGGCTGCGTCCAATCCAGACACTATTCGTACACCATCCTTGGAGATCTGAGAAGAGACAGTGAGCGTGCGGCTTTATCTCAATAGAAAAGAGCCGTTGGCCACGCCTGCTGCTTTGGCTGTGTCTGCAGCTGATTGCCTCTATCTGTCAAAAGTTACCAACACGATGGACGATGCGTGCGGCGGACTACATCTCTGCAGAAACGCGGTCGGGATCCGCTCGCCTGGTGTCGGGATTTTGCTCAAGGCGAAGTTCGCAAAGGGCTCCGATCAGGCTGCCGGCCCACCAGTAAATATTGTGTTCCTTGACCGATCTGCGCATGCGGCGCATGCGTTCTCCCATTTCGCTGACATCCATTTTGAGGGCCTGAGCGATTGCCTCGCCAGTAGCCATTACGTCATAGGGATTGACAATGATGGCGTCGTGCAACTCACGCGCGGCTCCGGTGAAGCGGCTGAGGATGAGTACGCCTCGCTCATCGTGCCGGGCAGCGACGTACTCTTTCGCCACCAGATTCATTCCATCGTGCAGGGAGGTGACCATGCAGACGTGGGCGGCGCGGTAATAGCGCTCTACCTCATGGCGATCATGCTGGCGATTGAGAAAGACGATCGGTCTCCACCTGCCGCGTTTGAAGCGCGCATTGATGCGGTTGGCCTCGGCTTCGACCTCCGACTGGAATTCGGCGTAGCGCTTGATGCGGCTGCGGGTGGGAGCGCCTATCTGGATGAACGTGAACTTGCTTTGATAGCTGGGATATCTTTCGAGGAAGGATTCGACCGCCTGGAATCGCTCGAGGATGCCCTTGGTGTAATCCACGCGATCCACACCGACGCCCAGGAAAGTTGCCTCTATCCCCAGCTCGGCGAGCACAGCGCTACGTTCTTCTCCCGAGGTCAATTCCCTGTCTGCTTCAGGAAGGTCGCCGGAAAATTCGACGCTGATGGGGAACGGAAGCACGGAGGTGAGGTGATCTTTGCGCTTGACGGAGAAGTGCTCCCAGTCAACGCGCGACTCAAGGATGCGGTCCACTGTGTTGAGGAAATTGTTGCAGTGCGAGCGGACATGGAAGCCGATGAGATCTGCACCGAGGAGGCCATCGAGCAACTCGCGTTGCCATGGGCAGATTTCAAACGACTCCGGCGTAGGCCAGGGGATGTGCCAGAAGATAGCGACGCGCGCGTGAGGCAGGCGTTCCTTTAACATGCGCGGCAGCAGGGCAAAGTGATAGTCCTGAATGAGGACGACGGGGTTCTCTTGGCCGGCGATCTCCTGGATGAGGGCGTCGGCAAATTTTTGGTTGACGTCGTAATAGTGCTCCCAATCCGAGGCGCGAAAGATGGGGCGCGCGTGGGCGATGTGGCAGAGTGGCCAAAGCCCTTCATTGGCGAATCCGTAGTAGTAGCCTTCTTCCTGCTCGCGGCTCAGCCAGACGCGGCGGAGCGTATAGCGCGGCTCCTCGGGGGGGACTTTGATGCGATCGTGGGCGTCGACTGTTTCGGCATCTGCGTCGCCGCTGCCGTGGGCGACCCAAGTTCCATTGCATGCGCAAAGAATTGGTTCGATGGCGGTGACGAGGCCGCTGGCGGGGACGGTGACGGTGACGGAATTATCGCGGCGGGAATGGATGTAGGGCTCGCGATTTGAAACCACGAAGAGGCTGCTTCCGCCAAGCCGGTTACGGACATGGTCAGCCAGTCGCTCAGCCGTCCATTGCGATTCGTTGGCATTGCGCAGGCCTGCTTCGACCACCGCCGCAGCGCGGGCACGCTGCATGCTTTCCGCCAGCGGCGCGACCTCTCGGGCCAGTGGAAAGAGGAAGTCGAAATCAGTCGCGGCCGGTCGAACGGCGTGCTGGCCGGTGCGCAGGGCTCTCATCCACACGGCGACGCGAGCGACGGGTCCGGTCAGGCTCCAGCGAACAATGAGCAGAGTGATGGCGGCGATGACCAGCACCTGGATCGCGATGCGGACGAAGACACGGCTCCAGATGCGGAATATTTCAGTGCGAATATAGCCGGTATCGTGGACGACCAAAATGCCGCCGATGACGGTTTTATCGGTGCCGTGCAACGGGGCAGCCAGCACGTGGACGCGTTTGAATCGCAGGCGGGTGAAGGCGCTGATGTTGCGATTGTCGCGGATGGAATCCTTCAGCAACTGGGTGATGCCCGGAAGTGAAGTATTGAGGCCGGGCGTCACGACGAGGGCCGATTGATCGCGGCCGTAGACTCCGATCCCAGCGAGGTGTTCGCGGTTGCTGAAGTGCTCCACCAACTGTTCGAGGCCGGCGTGGTCCTGGGTCGCGAGATATAGTTCCGCCGTTCCAGCAAGACTCTCACCCAAGGTTTCAGCCTTGTGGTCAAGGTCGCGGCGGAGGGCATCCTTCTGGGCCTGAACTTCATACCAGGAGGAGGCGAGCGATACCAGCGAGACTCCGATGATCAGCGCGACAATCAATCGCCAGCTTAGAATCCGCATAGTGTCGCCTGCACCTGATCTTGGTCGTTGGGGAAGTGAAATGGGACGTCGGTCGGTCTTATGATTCTATGCCAAATCTCATGATCAGGCAGACTGCCGACAGGATAGTAGAAGTGGAATCACCTAGTGTTTTGCAGGGGAAGGAATTGACATTTGTCCCTGATGAACACGGTCGAAGCGCGACTGCAAATCGTCTTTGAGAATTTCCCGAATAAGTTGAACAACTCCCTCGCCGCGGGGAGCAGGAGTGGTGAAGTTTACGTGCGCCTTGACGGAATTGAGAGCGTTGGAAACGGCTACGGAACATCGACACTTGTTTAGGAATGCGAGGTCATTTTCGGCATCTCCTATACCCACGACATTGTTCCACGAGACCTTCATTGCCTCCAAAGCAGCCTTCATCCCGCTGGCCTTATCCACGCCTGGGGGGAGGACCATCACCGCATCTTTGTTGAAGGTGATCTCACGTTTTAGGCCGAGTTCACGGATCACCTGGAGGACTATGTTTTCATGCGGCCTCCAGGTGGCGACCACGGCTTCGCCTGTGGAGATGGGGGAGACGCCGCGCCTCTTGAGTTCCTCTACGAAGAGAAGCGGGGCGGCTTCGGTCAAGAGATGCTTCTGCCGGGTTGCCGGAGAATAGAGCAGGGCGCCATTCTCGGCGACTATCCGGTCGAAAAGGTCCACGCGATCAAATATTCCAAGCAACTGGTCGAGTTCGCGTCCGGTGACGAGGATGATGCGGCGGCCGGAACGACGCAGAGCTTCAAGAGCCTCGATTGTGGAACTGGAGACGCCGCCATCCTCTGCAAGCGTGCCATCGTAGTCGGTAGCGAGGGTGGAAAAATTCATAATCTCTCAAATGCCGAAATAGTAACGGCGAAGATTTACAGGCAGGCACCGGTTGCCATAACGCACGGGCCTGCTGCAGTGTGCACTGGGATGGGCATGGCGTTCTTCACGTTGCCGATCCAACTATGCTGCCTGAATCGTGACGCACATATCGGGCACGCCGTGACGTGCTAAAGATGCGCGGGGTCTGGGCTTTCGGTTTGCACTCCCAGATCTTGAAACGCCTGCTGCGCACGAGCAGCATCGAACTTGCCCTCGCGGGCCAGCTTGGACAGGGTAGCGGCGACAACCGATTCCGCATTGACCTCAAAGTGTCGACGCAGATGTTCGCGGTTGTCGCTGCGGCCAAATCCATCGGTACCAAGTGTTACCAGCCGCGGGGAAAGCCAGGGGGAGAGCTGATCGGCCAGACACTTCATGTAATCGCTGGCCCCGATTATGGGACCCTTGGCTCCCTGCAGCGCAGTAAGAATATAAGGGAGTTTCTCCGGTTCGGCAGGGTGCAGGCGATTCCAGCGTTCGACGGAGAGTGCATCGCGTCTTAATTCGATATAGCTGGTAACGCTCCACACATCGGCCTGGATGCCATATTTCTCAGCAAGAATGTCTTGCGCCCGCAACACTTCGTTGACGATTGTGCCGCTGCCGAAGAGTTGCACACTGGCTTTGCCTTTGAGTGCCGGCTTGAGCTTATAGATGCCGCGCAGAATTCCTTCGGCGGCACCTTCGGGCATCTCCGGCATGGGATAGTCTTCGTTGTACATGGTGAGGTAGTAGAAGACCGGCTCGCCATCCTGATACATCCGGCGGATGCCGTCCTGAAGAATTACAGCCATCTCGTAGACGTAAGCGGGGTCGTAGCTAAGACAGTTTGGAACCGTGCTGGCAAGCACCAGGCTATGGCCGTCCTGGTGCTGCAGCCCTTCGCCGAGCATGGTAGTGCGCCCCGCGGTCCCACCCATAAGGAAGCCCTTGCCGCGGGAATCGGCAAACGCCCATATCATGTCTCCGACGCGCTGGAATCCGAACATCGAGTAATACATGTAGAACGGGATCGTGGGCACGAGATAGTTGCTGTAACCGCTACCGGCCGCCGTGAAGGAGGCCATGGCACCGGCTTCAGTGATGCCCTCTTCGAGAATCTGGCCATCAATTTCTTCGCGGTAGTAGAGCAGTACATCGACGTCATGCGGCTTGTACTTCTGACCTTCGGCGGCGTAGATGCCGACTTGGCGAATGGCTGACTCCATGCCAAAGGTGCGGCCTTCGTCGGGGACAATCGGCACAATGAATTTGCCGAACTCCGGATGCTTAAAGAACGTGCGCAGCATGCTGACGAAGCCCATGGTGGTTGAAACAGCGCGTCCCTTGGATCCGCCGGTCCACTCCTTAAAGTAGTCCAGCCCGGGAGCCTTGAAATCCGACTTGGGCACTTCGCGGCTGGGCATGTAGCCGCCAAGTTTGCGGCGGTGTTCCTGAAGGTAAAGGATCTCCGGGCTGTCCGCGGGCGGGCGATAGAATTTGACCTCGCGGGCGAACTCCTCGGGGACGGAAATGTTGAAGCGATGAATGAATGCGGTGACGCCTTCCGCTGTCAGTTTCTTTTCCGAGTGAGCGGCGTTGCGGCCTTCCGTGGTTCCAAAGCCAAAGCCCTTTACCGTCTTGGCCAGGATGACAGTAGGTCCGGTATTATATTCGACCGCTCTTTTATAGGCGTTGTAGACCTTGACGGGATCATGACCGCCGCGATGCAGGGCGTAGATTTCGTCGTCAGTCATATCCTTGACGAGTTCAAGCAGTTCGGGATACCTGCCGAAGAATTCCTGGCGAACGTAGGCGCCGCCCTTGGCTTTGAATGCCTGGTAGTCTCCGTCGACGCACTCTTCCATGCGCTTGAGAAGCAGGCCGGTATGGTCGCGCTCAAAAAGTTTGTCCCATCCCGCGCCCCAGACGACCTTGATAACGTTCCATCCGGCACCGTGGAAGACGCTTTCAAGTTCATCGATGATCCGCTTATTGCCGCGGACAGGGCCGTCGAGCCGCTGCAGATTGCAGTTGATAACAAAGATCAAATTGTCGAGATTCTCGCGGGAGGCGACGGTGAGCGCGCCCAGCGATTCCACTTCGTCGGTTTCGCCGTCTCCCACAAATGCCCAAATCTTGCGGGGTGTCTTTTCGATGAGCTTGCGGTTCTCAAGGTAGCGCATGAAGCGTGCCTGATAGATGGCGTTGAGCGGCCCGATGCCCATGGAGACGGTGGGAAATCGCCAGAAATCCGGCATTAGCCAAGGATGCGGATAGGACGAGAGGCCGGGCGTGTCGCGCAGTTCGTGGCGGAAGTTGAGAAGCCGCTCATCATCCAGCCGGCCTTCAAGATAGGCGCGTGCATAGACGCCGGGGGAGGCGTGGCCCTGGAAGTAGATCAGGTCTCCGGGCTGGTCTCCATAGGAGGCATGGTAGAAGTGGTTGAAGCCGACTTCGAGCAAGGTAGCCAGCGACGAATAGGTGGAGATGTGGCCGCCGATGCCGGCATCCTTCTTGTTCTGCCCGTGAACCATCGCCATGGCGTTCCAGCGGATGAGCCCCTTGATGCGACGCTCCATATGGCGATCGCCGGGGTAGGGTACCTCTTCGTCGGTGGGGATGGTATTTCGATAGTGGGTGGTGAGGTGAGGGCTGGTAGCGACGCCGGTTTCGCCTGCTCTCTCGTGCAGGCGCTCGAGTAGGTCAGCGGCATGCTGCACGCCTTCGGCTACAACGACCTGGTTAAAGGCTTCAATCCACTCTGCAATTTCAGCAGTGAAATCTGTCGCGATAGGCGTTTCGACTGGTGTGCTCATAATTTGAGATCAATTCGTTTGCGTGGGACCGATGAGATTGCGAGCCAGCGGGCCATTGCCCGGGCCATTTAGGATGCAAGACTGCGCACAGTCGCATCTCCCTCTCAACAGGATACGACGGTTGCGGCACGCTTTGTAGCCACCAACCCAGTCTACCAAAATGTGTGAGTTGACCGAAGGGGGAGAAGGGGGAGACGGCGAAGTCGGGCTTGCTGATTCCGCTCGAAGTTTGCCAAGAGCCAGACTTTGCAGAGAGTTAGGCGCTTATGCCAGACTTGCGGCCGCCGCGCAGATCTTTTGAGGCGACGACCCAGCCTGTCGCCCGTTGCGCCCTGTCTGCGATCTCGCTTACACTGACCGGACATGCGGCGTCTGTCGGCCATCTTACTGCTCGCACTCATCGGCTCATTCCTGGCCGCGCCGCTGCTGGCACTGTCGCGTCCCAATCCGGATGCGAGCCTGCCCGCCTGCTGCCGCCGTAATGGCCATCACCAGTGCGCAATGACGGATCAGGTCATTCGATCCTTCAACTTTGGCACGCAGGTTCGCCAGCTCCACCAGCGCTGCCCATTCTTCCCCCGAGCCGTCACCGCGCCGGCCGCGCCATTCCACGCCGCGCCTGCGCCTTCGGCCACGTACTACGCCCAGATTGCCAGTCACCCCGCGATTCATCCACAGACTCGCGCAGCCTATCGCGCCTCGCTCAACCGCAGCCGGCAGAAGCGCGGCCCTCCCGCCACCGTCTAAGCGCTCCTGACCGGTCAGTTCGCGAGTACCAAACTGCGAACTGTGCTACGCCCATCGCGCTCCGCAATCGTCATGCCTGGTGACGACGAGGGCTTTCCCTAATGCCTAAGACTGTGCTGCTTCTTGCTCTTCTATTCTTTTTTCCGGCAGCCTTCGCACGTGCCACGGTCGTCGGCCAGATCGAA
Source organism: Acidobacteriaceae bacterium (assembly GCA_025355385.1). Classification (GTDB taxonomy): domain Bacteria; phylum Acidobacteriota; class Terriglobia; order Terriglobales; family Acidobacteriaceae; genus JANXZS01. The sequence continues at coordinate 11,972 of JANXZS010000131.1, forward strand.
GGCGTCGTCCACGACTCGCAGCACCGCCCGATTGCGGGAGCGCAGATCACTATCCGGAGTTCTACCTCCGAACTCACCCTCACCACTCGCTCCGGTGTCGACGGACTTTTCCGCTTCCTTGCGGTTCCCTTTGGCGACTACTCCGTCAACGTCGCCCAGCCCGGGTTCGTTGCGATTACCCGGGATCTAACCCTTGCCTCCGGCACTTCGCCGATTCTCCACTTCGAACTAGCCATTACCGGCGACAAGCAGACCGTCGAAGTCACGGCTTCTGCCGCCAACCCCGATACCGTAACGCCCACCACGCTGATCCGTCGGGCGGACATAGCGGAAACACCGGGCGCAGACCGTCCCTACAGCATGCAGATGATCACAGACTACGTGCCCGGCGCATATATGACGCACGACATGCTGCACATGCGTGGCGGACATCAGGTGAGTTGGCTCATCGACGGCGTCCAGATCCCCAACACCAACATTGCCAGCAATGTCGGTCCACAAATTGATCCCAACGATATCGACTACCTCGAAACACAGCGCGGCAGCTACGCCGCCGACGTCAGCGACCGTACTTACGGCGTCTTCAACGTCGCCCCACGAACCGGCTTTGAACGCAACCGCCAGGGCGAACTCCGGCTTTCAGCCGGCAACTTCTTCAGCGGCAACGGCGATTTAAGCCTTGGCAATCACACCCGGCGTTTTGCCTGGTACACCAGCTTCAACGGCAACCGCACTGACTACGGACTTGCACCTCCGGTCGGTCGGGTGCTCCATGACGCCGCCAACGGATATGGCGGATTCGCCTCCTTCGTCTACAACTGCACGCCCAAGGATCAGCTTCGTTTCGTAACGCAGGTCCGCTCCGATTACTTCCAGATTCCTTACGACCCCGACCCCATTAGCGTTGAGAACACGCAGTATCAATCTGCTTATCTGCGCGACGGCCAGCATGAAAGCGACAGCTTCGCCGCCTTCACCTGGACCCATACATTCAGGGGCTCGAACCTTCTGCAGGTCTCTCCCTTCTACCACCACAACAGTGCGAACTATCGGCCAAAGCTCGACGATCTGCCCGTGGCTACCACTTCCGATAGAGGCTCCCACTATGCCGGTGTGCAAGCTTCTATCGGCGCTACGATTGCGCGCAATACAATCCAGGCTGGCTTCTATAGCTGGGGACAGCACGACAGTTATCTCCTCGCCGCCCTCTTCAAGGATCAAAGCTCCAGTAATTTCAGAAAGCTGGCCGCAACTACCGGCGGCCTCATTGAGGGATATGTTTCCGACACTTTTAAAGCCACCTCCTGGCTCACCTTCATCGTAGGGTTACGTCAGTCGCACTTCCAGTCGCAAATAGCTGAGAATGTGATCGCGCCCCGCATCGGAGTTGCCGTCGAAGTGCCGCACATGCACTGGGTGCTACGTGGATTCTACGGTCGCTTCTACCAACCCCCGCCCCTGCTTTCAGCCTCCGGCCCAGTCGTCAAATACGCGACGGACAACAGCACCGCCATCATTCCACTTCGCGGCGAACGCGACGAAGAGCACCAATTCGGAGTTCAGATCCCGTTGCGCGGCTGGCTGCTCGATGCCGACACCTTCAAGACGCGAATCAACAACTTCCTTGACCACTCCAACCTCGGGGAGTCCAGCATCTATTTCCCGGTCACGCTCGATCGCGCCCTGGTCCGTGCCTGGGAGGTCAGCCTGCGGTCGCCGCATCTCTGGCGGCTTGGACAGGCGCATCTTGCCTACTCCAACCAGATCGCTGAGCAGCGCGGCAAGATTACAGGCGGTCTCGTCTGCGCGCCCATTGCCTCTCCAGATTGCAACGCGGGATTCGATTACTCGCCAGTCGATCACGACCAGCGCAACACCCTCAGCCTGGGCTTCAATGCCTCCCTGCCTTCGCGCATCACGGCCTCATTTAACGTCAGCTATGGGTCTGGCCTGCACAACGGTTCGCCCAACGATCGATACCCCGGCAGGTACCTGCCGCAGCACACGACTTTTGATCTATCCGTGGGCAAGAGCTTTCACGACAACACATCCGTAACGGTGACTGCGCTCAATGTCGCGAATCGGCGTGTACTGCTCGACAACTCCCTTACCTTTGGCGGCTTTCACTATAACGATCCGCGCCAACTCTACTTAGCGGTCCGATACCGCTTCCACTTCTAGTCTTTTCGGGGACAATGGAGGAACGAGCTCGAGAACAGCACAAGCCAAAGAGTCTTAAGCGAAATGCACGACAAGCAAATCGGGGCAGGTGACCAAATTCCAGCGCCAGCACCTGGGCGAACCCTGTTTCTCAAAAACGGGACGATCATCAAGGGGCAACGGGCTAGCATCTGTGTGATCGCACCATAGGACGAAGACCCTCCTTCGCAAAAGCACTGAGGACTGGGCGAGGCATGTTAGAAATGAACAATCCGAACTGTTTCAGGCAGTGTAAGCGGAGCGTTGCAATTGACGATGGAGGCTTGACAATGTCCAGAACAATGTCTGTAGTGCGTGTATTGTCGCTAACTGCCTTGCTGCTGGGACTGATAGCTAGTCCGCGCGGCACAAGGTTAACGGCGGCTTCTGAATCGAACTCAAGCGCAATATCTTCGACGGATGTTCAAGTACAGCATGTCTTCGTCGTGATGCTGGAGAACCATTCCTATTCGAGCGTGATTGGCAGTTCAAGCATGCCATATCTGAACAGGCTGGCGAAAAGTTATGCCTACGCGAAGTCCTACTACGCGAACACACACCCATCCGTGGGCAACTATTTTATGCTGACCACCGGCCAGATCATCAGCAACGATGACAGCTACACTCAGACTGTAACTGCTGACAACGTTGTTCGGCACTTGATCTCCGCCGGTAAAACGTGGAAGGAATACACCGAGGGCTTGCCGTATGTTGGCTACACCGGCGGCAACAGCGGAGAATACACCGAGCACCACAATCCCCTCTCGTATTTTTCAGATGTGCGCAACAGTACGGCCCAGCGGCAGAACCTGGTGCCATTCACGCACTTCTCTACCGACCTTTCCAACCATGCGCTACCGCGATATTCATTCATCGTTCCGGATAATGACCACAACGGTCACGATTGTCCCGACACGATTCCATATTGCACCGATAGTGAGAAGCTGGCCGCCGTGGATAGCTGGCTACAGACGAATATTGAGCCTTTGGTTCTGAGTTCGGACTTCAACGCGACTCATGGAGGCTTGCTCGTAATTGTTTTTGACGAGTCGACGGACAGCATACAAGGCGGCGGCCATGTGGCGTGGGTGGTGGGTGGTCCCTCCGTCAAGAAGGGTTACGTATCAACTACGCTCTACCAGCACCCGAGTACCTTGAGGCTGGTATCGGAGGCTGTCGGTCTAACCACGTTTCCGGGCGCCGCCGCGACTGCGCCGGATATGGAGGAGTTCATTCTCGGAGACTAGAGCAGAATCAGGGTTACTGTAAGGTGAGCCATAGATCTCTGCAGGCATTTTCATCAAGAAAATGCCTGCAGTGCTGACGCTGGATACACCACACTATTCCTGCTTCTGCTCTAGGCCTTGAGTGGAGCATGCCTGGGATCAGTGGACTAAGAAGGAAAACTGCGTAGGGGCTCAGCCCCGAATAATGGGCTATGATCCACGCTCCGTTCTGTCCCAAGAACAATGCTTAAAGTATTTGGATTTACTTTGATTGGATCAAAGCGGCGGCGTTCTTTGAATGCCATGGCCTACCGTCGTATGGCGACGCATCTGCATTTTAGTTCTATCAAGGTGCCTCCATCGAAAGGTGGATGCTCAGACATAGCGTGAGTGCGTAATATCCTGATGCTGGTTCTGAAAATAGAGCAGCAATTGGGCGCGGAATGTCCAAAACCGCGTATGGAGAGGTCGATTGAGACGAATTCTCGCAGCCGTGACGCTTGTGCTGGCGGCAACCGCAATGTTTCTATACGCGTATCCCGCTGCGTCACTTGTCTACGAGGCGGTCGTCGTCGTTCACATTGTTTTGGGCGTTGCGCTGTTGATTTTTGCAGTGCCCGCACTGTGGCGTTCTCTGCGGGAAACAAGCGCCATGGAACGCACCGGCTGGATCATCCTGCTGGTGGGCGGCGTGATCGGGACAGTGCTGCTTTTTACCGGGGCGCGCCGGGATAAGTGGCTGGTGTTGACGTCGCATGAGGCGCTGTCGGTGCTGGCGCTGGCGGTGTTGCTGTGGGTATGGGGCGGCAGAAGGGGATGGCTGGCCCGGAATACAGCGACGAGCGTTCTGCGATTCTCAGTGGTTCTGGCGGCGTTATGCGGGCTGGCAGCGGGTGCCTGGTGGCTGCGTACAGTGCCTTGGCAACGTGCCAACACCATCCATAATCCGACGATTGCGCCGGCTGCCATGGAGGAAGAAGGCGACGGCCCAAAGGGACCGTTTTATCCCAGCGCGGCGCAGACTTCTACGGGCGGAACCGTGCGGGAGGATTACTTCATGGATTCCTCGACGTGCAAGCGCTGCCACGCTGATATCTATAACCAGTGGCAAAGCTCGGCACACCACTTTTCTTCATTCAACAATCAGTGGTACCGCAAGAGCATTGAGTACATGCAGGAAGTAAAAGGCGTGCAAGCTTCCAAGTGGTGTGCCGGTTGCCACGACGCCGCAGTATTATTTCCGGGTAACTTCAACACTCCGATTGCCGGCCGCATCTTCACTCCGCCTGCGCAGGCGGGAATGGGTTGCATGGTGTGTCACTCTATTCGCAAAGTAAAAAGCACGATGGGCAATGGCGATTTTACCTTGGAATATCCCGCCCTGCACAAGTTGGTGACGAGCAAGAATCCCCTGCTGCGCGACGCTGTGGACTTTCTGGTTGAAACCAACCCGGAACCGCACCGGCGCACATTTCAGAAGCCTTTTATGAGTGCTAACCCGGCGGATTTTTGTTCAGCTTGCCATAAGGTGCACCTCGATGTTCCAGTGAATAGCTATCGCTGGATTCGCGGCTTTAACGACTACGACAACTGGCAGGCGAGCGGCGTCTCCGGTATGGGCGCGCGCTCGTTCTACTATCCGCCCAAGCCGATGGATTGCACGGATTGCCACATGACGAAGGTGGCATCGAAGGACGCGGGAAACATCGGCGGAATGGTTCACTCGCATCGCTTCATCGGAGCCAACACCGCGCTGCCGTTCGTCAACAAGGACGCGGCACAGCTGGCGGCGACCGAGCAATTTCTGAAGGCAGGCAAGGTGCGCGTGGATATCTTCGCCATCTCCCCGGATACTAACCGGGAGAAGGGTCAGACGGTGGCGACCAATGGGGTAGCGACGCGCCAGATCCAGA
>JANXZS010000140.1 GCA_025355385.1 Acidobacteriaceae bacterium
GTCGATGCTTCCGTTCTACTTCCGCTTCGCCCTACGGGCTACGCTCCAGCAGAACGGAACACTATCCTCTTAACCACAACGTTCCAGGGGTGGGCCAGAACAAACCGCCGAAGTGGGCCAAGCCATATTGCCAAACGCATCAGTCAGTCGCGTAGCGGATCTGTGTGCCTTTTGTTGAGCCGATCCGCCGGATTTAGCTCTCCTGATTGCGGAGGAGACATGCAGATTCGTCGGACTGCACGTCCACAAGGCGTCCTTGTTGATCAGTGTGGCCGAAGATGACCGAGTGACCAGATCGAGACGGAAAGCTGCCTTGCAGCCTCTTTCGTGTCGTATAGCATTAACATCTCGAGGTCTCGCTACCTGTGTAGTTTCGCTGTGTCATCCACGGAGGCCATGACGGCGGTCGCTGAACATGAGGCACGCACGCCAAGCTGCTGGCGATCCGCAAGCGGCTAGTCGACAGCGATCACAAGCCGCTATCTGCCACTCTTGGCATGTAAGCTTTTATTGGCCCTTGATGGCCGCTCGGTGGTCCTTATTGGTATTTCATGGCTGGGGAAATGCCTTAATTCTAATTGGTCGGGGCGAGAGGATTCGAACCTCCGACCCTCTGCTCCCAAAGCAGATGCGCTACCAGGCTGCGCTACGCCCCGACTTCAGTGATTGTATCGCAGGGCAAGCCCCTCTCCGGCATGGAACACGAGCCGGCGCAAGGCGCAAGCTGTTTCGCATTGCAGGCACGCTTGTTACGCAGTGCAGACGCAGGCGGTTTTGTGGTGCGGATGCTTGCGATTGTGCGGTCTCCGCAGTCTACCTCACGGGACTTGAAACTGAAATCGATCCTCACCCAGAGCGGCGCAGCCAGACCACAAACAACGTGATCATGGCGAGGGGCGCCAAAAAGATAGCGGCTAGAACCAGTCCGATCAATGCCAGGAAAACCCAATCTCGCCAAGTGTGGCACCGGGGCTCGTGCAGATGCCGGATCAGGAGGGCGTAGTTTCTCCGGTTCGCTTTCCAGGCTATATCGAATGCGTCCCCGAGGAAGGGAACGGCACCGATGATTACCTCGACGCCCAGGTTGACTACCATGCGCAGTAGTCCGATGTAGGGGACACCGCGGAACCACGCGGCAACGACGATGATGCAGGATGCCAGGCCGCCGAGAATGTCTCCGAGGCCCGGGATGAGGCCCATGATGCCGTCGAGACCGAAACGGATAGACGTGCCGGGAATACGAAACCAGTCATCCAGCACATGCGCCAGCAGATCGAGGTTCTCATCCGCAAAGAGGCCCCTGCCGTGCTTCATTCTGGGAGCGATTTCTTGCGCTCCTGGGGCCAGGATTTCGGGTTGTTGCGGTGTAGGCATGGGGATATTCCCGATAGCATAGATGCACCGTGAGCACTGGAAAGCCCGGCACAGATGCTGTACTCTTATTTTATACGTGGCGGTTATAGTTCAGTGGCAGAACGCCGGTCTGTGGCACCGGATGTCGTGGGTTCGACCCCCACTAGCCGCCCCAGCAAGATTAAGCATAACGAACTCTGGGATACATATTGGAATGAAACTGGCCGCCAACGCGGCCTTTGCTTTGGGTTGAGGTGTTAGCCATGGCGCAGGTCAACTTCTTCAAATGCAGTTTAATCGCCAAAGCCTGTACCAGCCCATGAGTGACACACGCGACAAAGAGGATCAAGCCAGGGGTGCAATGACCCCAGCAACGCCCGCAACCGCTTGGCTGGAAGAATTTGTGCCGCGACGCTTTTTATCCGGCGGCCATATGCAGACGATAGCCGGGAATTTTCTGCCTCGCCCGTCAAATTTGCCGCCTTCGGAAAGCCTCTACGTTGAAGTAGATGCCGCCACCGCCAGCAAGGTGTTATGCCATTGCCACTGGCAGCCGGCTAAGGTCCGCAGTCAGCGGTTGACGGTAGTGCTGGTGCATGGGCTGGAGGGTTCTTCCGACTCGCAGTATGTAATCGGCAACGCAGATCGGGCCTGGGCCGCGGGCTGCAACGTTGTACGCATGAACATGCGCAACTGCGGAGGCACGGATCACCTGTCGCCGACGCTCTATCATTCCGGTCTCTCAGGGGACGTGGGTGCGGTCGTGGACAGGGTGGTGACGGAACATGCACTCAGCGCAGTTGCGCTCATCGGCTACTCCATGGGTGGGAACCTTGTGCTGAAACTGGCGGGTGAGTGCGGCATCAGCATTCCCCAATTGAAGGCAGTCGTTGGCGTCTCGCCTGCGATGGATCTCGCTGCCTCCGCCGCTGCATTGCACTATCCGCGCAATCGCGTCTATGAGTGGAGGTTCCTGCTCCGGCTGATGAAGCGCTTTCGCCTCAAGGCGAAGCTCTTTCCAGATATTTTCTCTCCCATGAGACTGACAGGGATCAGATCTTTGTGGGACTTCGATGATCGCATCACGGCATACTATTCCGACTTTGACGGCGCGGAGGACTACTATTATCGCGCGTCGAGCACGCGCGTGGCGCATGGCATCGCGGTGCCGACGCTGGTGCTGCATTCCCTCGACGATCCCTTCATCCGCATGCTGCCGGAGACACGCGCCATCCTTCAGGCTAACGGCAACGTCACCCTGGTAGAAACGGAGCACGGCGGTCACTGCGCCTTCCTTGCGCCTGCCGGAGACTACGATGGTTACTGGGCTGAGAAAACATTGCTTGGGTTCCTGATGGACACCTGCGAATTCGAGAGCAAGGATCTCTGATTATGGAAGCGGACTGGTCGGTAGAGATAGGCGAGGATCTACCTCGCATCGTGGTGCCGTGGGCAGCGGATGGCTACAGCTATATTGATCTCCGCAGCCACCCGGAAGCTGCCGCCACGTTGTCGGAGACCCAGGCGTATCCAGCATTGAGGTGGGCTCTGATGGATTTAAATTCGCCATCATCCCCGGTCTTCACGTCGAAATGCGATGTTTGGGGCGTGCCCCCTGACGATCTGGACTGGCTGGAAATGGAAACGACAGCCGACAATACGAAGGCAGGTCTCGCCTGCTACATCGATCTGGTGCGTAGAGAAGGGGGAGCCTTCGCGTCGTTCCTGGAGCAGGAGACATGGTTGCGAAGGACTACAACGGGATTGCGTGCCACTCCCTCCCCATGCAGTCGCGCAGAGTTAGTATTGCGGGAGGTGGCAGTTACGGGGTTCGATGGCGAGAGTCATGACGGCTTCGGAGTGACGCTCTACATCACCGGCTGCGGGCGCAATGTGAATGCAGCGCAGCGAAATTGGGGTACAGCGCTCGCTGGAGTTGTTCCCGTGCTCGTGGGCGCTGCCTGAAACTGTTGGTTACAATAGATTCACCGCGCGTCACGCGGGCGAGTAGCTCAATTGGATAGAGCACCGGCCTTCTAAGCCGGGGGTTGTGGGTTCGATCCCCGCCTCGCCCACCATTATTCTAATAGACTTACTGTATACCGCGTGAGGCGGTTTCCCTCGACTGTGGGGAGTTTTGGGGGGGACCCTTGGATTTTCGGCTCTGGAATGGACGGTTTCGGGAGCAGTACGTGCGCGCACGCGAGGGGCTTCCTGTCCGCGAAATAGGGCCTGGGGTATCACCCGCCGCGAAGCCGCCCCCACCCTCGCCAATCGTCTACCGTCTGCAAGAATGCTGAAAGTCGCGGTCCCCAAATATGACTCAGAACCGTATCAATTTCATCATTTTTCTATAGATTTTCCATCCGCCTCCACGCGCTGGGGATTTCCACGCCGAAGGGTCTGGCCAAGAAATACCAGACAAGAGGCAAAGTAATAGCACACGGAATGCGAATGACGACGGAAATGACGGGCAGGTCATGAATGAGAGACAGTAGGATGAGTGCAATAAATAAAGTTCAGATATCTCGTCGCAATACTGTAAAGGATTGTAGCTACGAAGGTATTGGCCGTACACCAGCATAAACACCAACCAAACTCGCGGTTCAGTAGCGTGGCACGGGGCCATAACATTCCGGCGATTATCTTTTGATATAAGGGGCCACGCACGTATAGAGGCCTGTCCATAGGATGACACTTGGTGTGGTACTCAACCACGTCGAATGCTGTCCAGTAATACCCCGAAAAGATACCTACGAACATGGTGTAGAGCATCGTCCGACCTCGTTCTTCAAAGGCCAAATTACGCTTGAGTCTGCGGCTGGCCGAAATTCATTCTTGGATTCGACGGAAGTATACGCTCCTAACGGGCGAACACTCTTCCGTCTTTTGAAGATAACGATTGGATAAGGTTCTTATCGCTCAGGTCAGGGAAATAGGGAGCTGACAACTGTTTCTGCTCGAGGTTGCCAGGAGGATCTCTCCAGAAAAAGACGATTAGATTATGAAATAGGACAAAGTACGAGTTAGGCGGCTGCGTGAATACGTCATATTGAAGCTGAATCGTTCCGTTTATTGGGCGGAGTTTAGTAGCAGAAATACAGTCGTATTCTTTCCGCCAGTGGGCGGTGGTAGTAGTGCGTAGCGATTCTTAGGTTCCTTACCTACATTGAAGATCTCCGTAGCGTGCGAACTAAAAACCTGTTTGACGAACTCTTGTGAGCTGGATATGACTTTCTGTTGAGTGTGAACCTGGTTGATCGCTTGCTCAAGCTGTTTCCGCATCGATTCCATCTCGGTCGCGTATCGAGCTCGCGAGCTGTTCCGTGACTCTCTTAGAGATGAAGTCACTCAATGCTAGGGGCGAAGCACGCGCGTCACAGAATGCTTGCTGGGCCGCATTCTCTTTGTCGCATTGATGGCATCTCGTGACTGTTGGACTTCCTTGCATTTCCACCCTTACCTCTCCAGGAATGGCTTAAGAGTCTCTATTCCGATTCCAAGAACGAATGTTTCAAGCGATCAAGAATCTCCTTCTGTTCCTTTCGCGGGAGCTTCCTTATTCTCGCGAGAATGTTCCAAGCGATCGGAGTCAAGATGTCAGAGCCCAAGGAAACGGTGGGACGCATAGCGGTCGCCTTCCAGATACCGAGCGCCATTGTTGTGCTATTTCGAAGCGTCGTCCAGTGCTTTGCGGCATACATTCTGCTTCCGAAGGGAAGTTTGAGCATCCAACCGGATATGTCGTCTCAATGTTCTCACCTGGATGAAGTTCGTGACGTCTCCCCCAAAACCGATGGCTGCGAAGAATGCCTGAAGATGGGCGACGAGTGGGTTCATCTGCGCATGTGCCTGCTGTGCGGGCACGTGGGCTGCTGCGACTCGTCAAAGAATAAACATGCTACCCGGCACTACGGCAATACGGGCCATCCGCTGATGCGCTCGATAGAAACAGGTGAGGATTGGGGCTGGTGCTACGTAGACGAACTGGAGATTGCGGTGTAGGGTCCGCGCCGCCAAGGCTCGCTGGATCGCAAGCCGGTTGGCAAGACTGCGCTTCGCTACGGTTGGGATGACCTTTTGCGGCACGAATGAAGGACTGACCACACTAGCTGCCTTCAGTCATCACCAGTTTCGCAATGGTGGCCAGTTGCATGTTTGAGGTGCCTTCGTAAATCTTTCCGATCTTGGCATCGCGATAGTACTTCTCGACGGGATAATCCTTGACGAAGCCATATCCGCCGAAAATCTCGACCGCCTGACTGGCCACGCGCTCGGCCACCATCGATGCAAAGTATTTCGCCATCGCCGCCTCTTTCAGGAAGGGCATTTGCGCGTCCTTCAAGCGAGCGGCGTTGTAGACCAGTAGCCGGGCAGCTTCAATCTCGGTGGCCATCTCCGCGATTGCGAACTGCACCGCCTGAAACTCGCCGATGGCTTTGCCAAATTGCTTGCGCTCTTTGGCGTACTCCTTGGCGTGAGCCCACGCCCCGCTTGCGAGACCCAGCATCTGCGCTCCAATGCCGATGCGGCCTTCATTAAGGGTTTCAATCGCAATTTTGTATCCCTTGCCCGGCTTACCGAGAAGATGATATGCGGGCACGCGGCAATCTTCGAGCACTAGCTCGCAGGTAGAAGATGCACGTATGCCAAGCTTGTTCTCCTTCTTGCCTATGGAGAGTCCGGGAGAATTTTTATCGACCAGAAATGCAGTGATGCCTTTGTAGCCTGCTGCGGGATCCACGGTGGCAAAAATGATGAAGAGCCCCGCTTCCTTGGCATTTGTGATCCATAGCTTCTGGCCGTTGAGGAGATAAGAATCGCCGCGCTTTTCCGCCCGCGTCTGCAGGGCGAAGGCGTCGGAGCCAGATGCCGCTTCGCTCAGGGCATAAGCTCCGATCGTGTCGGCGGCCAGTCGAGGCAGGTAGTGCTTCTTCTGTTCTTCCGTGCCCCAGCGCAAGAGTGCATTGACGCAGAGAGTGTTCTGCACATCCACAAGCACGCCCACGGAAGGATCGACCGTGGAGATCTGCTCCACAGCGAGGATAGATTCAAAGAACGTTCCGCCTGACCCTCCGTATTCGACTGGAATCTCGATCCCCATCAGGCCCAGATTGAAGAGTTGCGGGATCAGGCCGGCTGCGAAATGCTGCTCTTCATCCATCTGCGCGACCAGGGGAGCAATGCTCTGCTGGGCGAACTGGCGCACCGTGTCGCGAAAGAGATCTTCATCCTCGCTCAGGCTGGTAAGGGGTACCGCGGAGGGTCCCAACTCGGTTTTTGCATTCGACATTCGAAGATCCTCGCGGCACACAAAAGCCCGCACACAAAACGGTCAAAGTTTAGCACCGGGGGAGCGCTTGTGGCAGTGGAATAAAGGAGACACCCGCCCCATCCTCAGGGGGAGCGGATGAAATGAGGCAATTCTTAAACTCGCGTTGTCACTGGCAAAGAAAAGTAGGCAGGGCCTAAACGCATATTTGCGATATTCGGAGACATCTTTACCCTTACAAGTTTCACAAATGAGGACACGTATTTCCCCGACAATTGGAGATTAATTTGAGCGGAGTTGGTTCTATTCGTTGCATTTACGCCCCATTCAAAGGTAATGCTACCAAATCGGCCTTGGGTTATTCTCTGAGAAAATGGTTGACCCGGAGCGGGAAGCCATTTACTTTCATTGCTGCCGATGCAAGCGCGGCTTTCGCGGAATAGACTTCTTCCGCTCCGAACTTGTCGTTCCGATACCCAGTCCAACTGAAGCCGTTCATAAACTCCCGGAGAGAGTCTGCGTTTCCGATGGACCGATACCCCGCTACCGCTTTTGGTGAGGCATAACGCGCGCGGGGGAGCTGCGCACAAGTATGAATGCGAACTCTATCGCACCGGCTCAAAATTTCGTAAAAAGTTTGAACAAGATGCCATTTTCGAGCGTCTAAAAATCAAACGATGCCGACCAAGTTGCAACGTATGGGCTCTGTGCCCCGGTTGTCTCCCAAGATTCAGGGGAGGGTCGAGCATGAAGGAGATTTCCGATGCGTTCTGATCTGATTTATGGGGCTCTTGCCCATGTAACGAATCGCTACCAACTGTGCCAGCTTGCTTCGAAGGCTACGCGCAAGCTGCACATGCCCAACACGCGGGTGCAGGACACCACGAACGACGTGCTGATCCGGTTCCGCTATGATAGCCCTTCTTCAGCTTCCAAAGAGATGCCGGAAGCTTCGCACATTCAGCAGCGCCGCGCAGCTTAGCGCGGCTCTGCTTCTCCCTTCAACATCTAACCTACGAATTCCTGCTTCTATCGGCTCGATTCCTTCCCGGCAACGCCCTCCAAAGATACCCACCGCAGGTGATAATGACTATCTCTGAACTCAAACAAAAGAACATCACGGAACTGAGCCGCATTGCGCGCACCCTCGAAATCCCCGGTGCCAGCGGCCTCCGCAAGCA
>JANXZS010000203.1 GCA_025355385.1 Acidobacteriaceae bacterium
GCCACTGCGCAGCATGCGTTCCAACTCCTCGGCGAGAGTTATCTCGAGGATCCCAACCCGGGCAGCCTGCTCGAGTTCTGGACCTATGACCACCCTTCCACCTTGCATCGCGCCGCTTTCGCCGCGGGATACAATCCGTGGGTGGGTGCTCAGAAGCCCAGCTACTTTCCCCCGGATCCCCCAAAATGATGCGGCAGCATCTAGGCTGAGTGCCGAGAGATCGTTGCCCGTAACCAGTTGAATGCCCTGTCCCGCCGCACGGAGCTATCCTAAGCGCAGCCCACAACACACCGAGCCATTACTAAACGGAGAGAGATATGGTGGATTGCCTTTTCTGCAAAATCATCGCCGGCACAATTCCATCCTCGAAGGTGTACGAGGATGAGCAAACTTACGCCTTCGCAGACATCAACCCGCAGGCCCCAACGCACGTGCTCATTGTTCCCCGGAAGCACATCGCTTCGCTCGATCACGCCGCGCCGGAAGACATAGCCGCACTCGGCCATCTACACACCGTCGCGGCCGACATCGCCCGCGGCCAAGGTCTGGCCAACGGCTACCGCACCGTCATCAACACGGGCGAAGATGGCGGCCAGACCGTCGATCATCTGCATGTGCATCTGCTGGGCGGTCGCTCCCTCCACTGGCCCCCGGGTTAGTGCGTTTTCGCTTCCGTTGCATACGAAACAACCAAGCTCGGCGAAATTTTCCTAAAGAAAAGCCGCACTCTTGCTGCTCCTACCAGTACAGACTAGAAGTAAAAATGCTTTAGGGTCGTGATCTTGTCGTCCCGACCGAAGTTAGGGGAACGGCGCGCGCAGTGGATTACACTCGCGACCACACATATGCCATGCCCAAATAGAGAAACGCCCCCTTTCGGGAGCGCTTGTCCTTGCGGTGTCCCCATCCGAAACCAAGAGCAGTCTCGAAGCGGGATTTTTCTAGAGGCAGTAACTTATTTTGGTGTTGTTGGTCTGGGCGCCGTCGGACGGGGCGCTGCAACTGGCGGATGGTTGGTGGTGCCGGGAGCACGAGGTGCTGTTGCCCCCCCCCCCGCCCCGGGCGGTGGTGCCGCTACGCCGGACTTGGCGTTGTAAGCCTGCACGACCGCTGCCGTGATATCCGACGATTGGTTAGCCCACAAAATGGGGCTCTGTTGGGTGCTGATGTCCACAACCAGCGTGTAGGCATTCTGCTGGGCGTAGTTCTGGAGTACGTCGTAAACCTTCTGCGCCAGTTGCTGGTACATCTCGCCGGCTTCGGTCTGAAAGTCGTTCTGAGCGTCTTCCGCACTGCGCTGCAGGCTCTTTTCCTTGTCGTCGATGGACTTCGTCCGCGCCGCGCGCTCCTGGTCACTGAGCTTATCGCTCTGCGACTTGAGTGCAGTCTTCAAGCCTTCGATTTCGTCGCTCTGGGTCTTCAGTTGGGATTGCTTGGGTTCAAACTTCGTTTTGAGTTGACCGAAGTTGCGCTGACCTTCATTGGTCCCTGCAACAGCAGGCTGGAAGGCGATGATAGCGATCTTGGGCGGCCCCGCAGGAGCCGCAGGTGCCGTGGCCGAGGCTGCAGTGGTAGGGGCGGGGCTGGTCTGGGCGAGGGCAGTCATGCCGAGGCCGGACGCAAGCAGGCAAACAAATGTCAACGAACGCTTCATTATATTTTCAAAGCTCCTTCGATTCTTCGGGTCGAGATTGTCCGCATTCCCTCACGGAAGCAGGTCTTCGCTTCCTGTTCAACCTCTAGCGCACTTCCATGGATACAGCTTCCTGCCCGGGGTTGGGCGGGAATTTGCTGAAGAAGAAACACGGAGAGAGACTTCGCAGGACCTTCCGAGGATTATAGGTATGAGGGATAGTAGCGTCAAACCGGGACGATCTCCGTCGCCCCGGCTTAACCCGATTTTAGAACGTTGTGCTCACTGTCAAACGGAAGGTCTTCTTGGGTTCCCGCAATTGATAGTAGGGGCCATACAGCTGTTGCGACAGAGCGTACGTATAGTCTCCCGCGCCGCCCGCCGGGAACATTGACCGCGTGATCAGGTTCTGGCCCGGAATCTGGGTAAAAAGGCGCAGCGGGTTATAGGCGTAGTAGATCCGGAAAGGAGCGTTCACGATGGGCAGGATAACCTGGAACTCCGCACCGGTAGACATACGGGGTACAAAATTGGTCCCGCGAATCGGCCGGATCAGATTGGTAAACTGCACTTGGGTTCCGCCCTGGCATGCTCCATTAATGTAAGTGGGGCAACCATAGAGCGGAGCATTAAGGATGTCGGAGCCCTCGACGCTCTGCCGCAGTTGCGACTTGCGGGTCACGACATCGATCCCGAAGTCGTCGAACAGGGCAAAAGTAACCGGGCCGGCAACCGGAACGCGATATTCGATGTTGCTGGTGAAAGTCGTATCGCCACCCACCGAGACGATGCCGTAGACCGGGATCGGAACCTGGATCGGACCCAGCTGCGGATTCTGTGGATCCCGCGAAACCGTGGAACCATCAGGGTTAGTCAGATTGAAGAGCACTCGCGTGGGAATGTATGCATACGGAGTTGCTGCGCGAACGTCAAAGCCGCGTATGTCGCCTTCGCCACCGGTGTAGAAACGGTTGGTCGGGGGTGCCACCTCTCCACCAAACCCCTGCACATAGGCTGCCTGCAGGCGATAGCCCAGAACGTTATGACCTTCGAAGTTCCTGCGCAGGCCCTTCATGGACATGAACTGCTTGTATTCCAGAATAGGCGTAAAGTAGCGCACGTTCCCACCCAGGCCCGCAATCTGGAAGGCCGCCGACATTTCATTGCCATTGCGCGGCTTATACGCGCTGTCCATGTGGTTGTACGAGAAGCTGAAGGACGCCGAGCTGGTGATGATTCCTTCGAGCGCGTTCTGACCCGCGATCCCGCCACGGAACGCCAGGGTCTGGAAGAGGTTGGAGGAGGCTGCGCTGAAAGCCGTGATAGAGGACTTGGTCAGGGAGTAAGTAAGGCCAACCCGCTTAAACGAGCGTCGGATCGGGTAGCTGCCCGAGAGACTGAATCCGGTGGTTGACTGGTTGTAGTTCTGGATCAGCGATTGCGAAGCCGCCGACAGGTTCGCACTCGCGCCCGTGGTCGCCTGATAGTTCTTTGCTGAGTTGTAGTCCGTCTTGTTGGAGAAAACCTGGAAACCCAGGTTGAGTGGGCGGTTCCTCAGGTAAGGCTCGGTGAAGCCGAACTGCAGATTACGCGACAGGTTGCCAACGTTGGCCTGAACACTGAGCGTTTCGCCCAGCCCCAGAAAGTTGTTCGTCTGGTAGTTCAATCCGATGAAGGAACCGGAAAGGCCGCTGACGCCACCGTTCAGCCCGATGGAGTTTTTACCCTTCTCCTTCACCTTCAGCAGCAGCTCTACCGTGCCATTCTGCGCGTCTTGGTGGGTCTCGGAGTCCTGGTCCACCTTGAGCGGGTCGAAGTAGTCCAGCTGATTCAGCCGCAGCAGGCTAGATTCCCACAGGCCGCTGTTATAGACCTGCCCCTCTTCCAGCATCAGCTCGCGTCGGATTACACGGTCGCGAGTGATGGTATTGCCCTGAAACTCGATTCGCGAAACATAGAACTGCTTGCCCTCATCGATGTCGATGTCCAGCACAATGGTTTTCTTCGCTTCGTCAACATCCGGATGCGGGACCGCGGCGAAATTGATGTATCCCAACTGCCCGTAGGCTTTACGGAGATTTTCAAGGCCCTTGCCCGTTAGCGTCGCACTGAAATAGTCTCCATCTTTCATGGCGAACTGAGCGCGAAGAGCCCGGATGTTGGTCATCTTGGTATTGCCGGTAAAGGTGATGCCCGACAGGCGGTAGCGGTCGCCCTCTTCGATCGGCATGCGGATATCGATGCGCTTGCCCTTCTTCGGCCGGAACGTCAGCAGTGACAGGCCGCCTTCGTTGTGGATGTGGGTCAGTGGCTCGCCTACCTGGGCGCGGTAATAGCCCTTGTCGCGGTATGCCTGCCGCACCCGCTCCGCGTCTTCCTCAAGCTTGCTGGCATCGTAGGTCTTGGCAAAGAGGTTCTCCAGAACAAGGGAATGGGGAAGACCGATGGGTCGCAGGTTCTTCATCGAAGACCTTAGCTGGCGCGGGCTCAGGTGCTCATTGCCCGAAAATTGGATCTTGCCTACCTTGACCGTCGGTCCTTCCTTCACCAGAAAGTTGACCGAAACCGATGCCGGGGGGATCGTCTTGGTGTTGGTGGTGATGGTGGCGAACTGGTGTCCGTGCTCGCTCAGCAATTCTTTTATTACGGTCTCCGCGCGCTTGATTTTGGTGTCGTCGTACTGGCTCTCAACCGTGATGCCGACCTTTGCCTTCTTGAAGCGCTCCAGCACATCGGATTGCGTGACCGAGTTCAGCCCCTTGTAGTTGATCTCGCGAATCGTTGGCTTCTCACGGACAAATACGTCCAGAACTACCCCCTTGGGCGAGTCCTCCCGCTCGATGCGGATATCAGCGAAGTAACCCGTATTCCATAGCGAATTGAAGTCGCGCTCAATGGCCAGGGGATCCACGGTGTCGCCGGGATGGGTAAACAGGCGAGCCAGGATCGTCTCTTTGGGGATGCGGCGATTGCCGATTACGCGGATCGAGGTGACTGTACCCTGCTGCGCATAGGCGGAAACTGCAAAAAAACCCGCAAAGGAAAAAAGGATCAGGGCCACAACCTTCGTAACGTTGCGAAGGAGCAGGCACGAAACTGGATGCTTATCAAGTCGGGAGCTCTGGCCCCCTGGAAGGACTACGGGAAGAATAGGCACACCCTCACTGCAAAAAATCATGTCGCGCTTGGGGAAAAGGTGATTATAAGTGACGGAAGGGGCTCGACCCAACTCCGAGGTTGACTCGGCGATCGCTCCTGGCATTAAATCAGCCCTCGCAACACGAATCCGGCAAGGGGCTCGTCAGCTTTCCAGCTCTGTCTGGATGAAGTACTCCTGAGCTGCACTATCCCAGAATATCTGGAGCACATTTGGTTTGCAGCAAACCTGGCAATCCTCGACGTAACTTTGCCGGCTGCCCGCAGACTCATCCACCACGGTCTCATTCCACTCTCCACAGCCAGCACACTGGAAGCCACTATCAAATGGCATGCTCCCTCCTGCATCGGCACATTACTTAGTCTATCGGACGGAGGCGGTTTTGGCTTCGTCGAGAGTCAGCTTTCGCTCTTGAACGAGTGCGGAATAAAAAGTAGCGCCGTTGCCAAGGTCCGTCAGCCTCTCCGAGGTCAGCACATTCACGTTGCGGCCACCACCGGAAAACTTGTTCCAGCCCAGACGGGCGGAGACTACACCAGCGCTCATCGCTTCCCCAAGAAGAGCCTGCAAGCACAGGCTACCGCGATCGTTCGCCACCTCTACCCAGTCGCCGTCCGCGATACCGCGTGCGGCAGCATCCACCGCGCTCATCTCCAGCCGTGAGTCGGTGCGCGCCTCCATCTTCCGGTGACCGGGAAGATTGGCAAAGGTGGAGTTCATATAGTTGTCGGCCTTGCGCGCCAGCAATTCAAGCGGATACTTTTCGCTGGCGGCGGAATGACGAGATTCAGCCGGGGGCCGGAAGGTGGGCATTGCATCCATCCCTTGCGCCTCCAGCGCCTCCGAATAAAACTCCACTTTCCCGCTCGGAGTGTCCAGCCTGCCTGTGGCGAAAGGCAGAAAGGGCTGGCCCGCTGCCTCTTCATCAAATCGCAGCCGGACCTGACCCTCCTGCTCCAGTCGCTTGAGCGTGACGCCTTCCATCCCGGGATTCGACGAGCTGCGCTCCTCCTCTGGTCCCCCCTTCAACTGCAGTGCCTGGCTTATCAGGTCTTCAGTGGAGTCGCGGAAGCACGCTTCGGTAAACCCCATGCGCTGGGCGAGGCGGCTGAAAAGCCACACATTGGATCGCGCTTCTCCCAGCGGCTCAATCGCCGCATTCGATAGCTGAAGATAGTAGTGACCGTATGCGCCCTGAATGTCCTTGTGTTCGAGGAACGTGGTCGCCGGCAGCACGATGTCCGCGTAGTCCGCCGTGTCCGTAAAAAACTGCTCGTGGACGACAGTGAAGAGGTCTTCGCTCTTTAATCCCCGCAGCACGGCGTTCTGATTCGGAGCCACGGCCGCCGGGTTGGAGTTGTAAACGAACAGCGCCTTGACCAGTGGTCCGTCGTCCGGCTCGCTGCCAAGCTCGGTCAGGGCATGACCCAGGCGCGACATATTCACCACGCGTGCCGGGCGCTTCAGCGGGCTCTCCATCATCAGGTCGGGGCGTTCGAGCGCTGCCTTGTCGAATTGGAAGGCGCCGCTGGTTGAGAGCTGAAGGCCTCCGCCCAGATGGCGCCACGCACCGATTAGCGCCGGCAGCATGCAAATGGCCCGCGCCGCCGTCCCACCAAACTCGGAGCGCTGCACCCCGTAATTCATGCGAATGACCGCCGGAGTAATCGTGGCGTACTCGTGGGCAAGCAGCTCCACGTCCTCCGCCGCCATGCCCGTCCACCCCGCCACACGGTCCGGCGTGTACTGCTCAACATGCTCGCGGAGCTGTTCGAAGCCGTGCGTCTGCTCGACCACGTAGGCCTCATCGTACAAATGATCGCGGATGAGGATGTGCATCATCCCTAGTGCCAAAGCAGCATCCGTGCCCGGATTGATCGCAATGTGCCAATCTGCCAGCCGGGCCGTGCGCGTCTGGTAAGGATCAATCACCACCAGCTTCGCGCCTTGGCGGCGGGCGTCTTCAATCATCGGCCACAAATGGACGTTGTTGCCGTGAATGTTTGCCGCCCAGGCGATGATGTACCGCGAGTGACGAAAGTGCTCAGGGTCCGTCCCAAGTTTGCGCCCATACACTGCTAGCAGCGCCTCGCCGCCGGCAGTGGAGCAGATCGTGCGATCCAGTTGCGACGCACCCAGACGATGGAAGAAGCGGCGGTCCATGGAGCCGTATCCCAGGGTCCCGATGGTTCCCGCGTAGCTGTAAGGCAATATCGCTTCAGGGCCAAATTTGCGGCTGATGTGCGCCAGTCGCTGCGCAATTGTTTCGAGCGCCTCGTCCCACGAAATCTGTTCGAACGCCGACGCCTCCTTGTCTCGCGGCAACGCACCCTTGGCAGCCGTGTCGCGCCGACGCATGGGGTGCAGCAGCCGCGCCGGCGAGTAAACGCGATCCAGATACATTGCCACCTTGCCACACAGGAAGCCCTGCGTAACAGGATGCGCTGGGTCCCCCTGGACCTTGATGGCACGGCCATCCGAATTGACCGTCACCAGAACGCCGCAGGAGTCAGGGCAATCATGGGAGCAGACAGTGTGGATGATCTTGAGTTCAGCCATACGCCATTCTAGTGCAATTTCCCGACTATAGTGCCTCGGCGGGAGCAGCGAAGTACGGCTTTTCTGAACGGAGAAGCTGCCGGACTCGGCCGCTTCGGATGCACCCGAGGGGCTTCGCTCGAGGTCGCCTAAGGGACCAGCGTACAATCGCAACCGGCCGGAATTCGCTGATTCGAAAACCTGTCATTTTGCTACTTTTAGAGCGGAGCGTGATCCTGTGAAGAGACCATTCCTGATGTGCCTGATGCTTGCGTCGCTGCTTCTTTCGTTCCACGCAAACGCGCAGGACTCCGCCGCGACGATCCGGCAGGTGATGCACGATCAGACCGATGCCTGGAATCGCGGCGACATTGTTGGCTTCATGGCGGGGTACAAGGATGCCCCCGACACCACATTCATCGGTTCCGAGGTTCAGCGCGGATATGGCTCAATTCTTGCCCGCTATCAAGCCAAATACTCGTCACCTGCGGCGATGGGCAAGCTGACCTTTTCCGGGATCGAAGTGCGCCTGCTGGATGAAAATTTCGCCGTCGTAACCGGGCGTTTTCATCTGGAGCGAACCGCGGCAGGCGGCGGCCCCGCCAACGGCGTCTTCTCACTCGTCTGGGAGAAGACCGATAAGGGTTGGAAGGCTATTCTCGATCACACCAGCTAGCGCATTTGCACTTCTGGCTGTATTGGTAGGAGCAGCGAAGTGCGGCTATTCTTGAGACCAGGGGAGCTTGGTTGCTTCGTATCCCCTGGAAGTGCAAGCGCTCCAATAACCCGCCATGTGTGCACGACTCGATGATTCCAACTGCATCGGCTACTGCTTCGGCGTGAAGTAGCCCTTCTTGGCGCGGACGTTGTATTGGCGATCATTGGCGAAGAGGTAGATGGTGCGGAACGACCCGTCCGCCTTGAAGTCCGCTGGCGTGTAGGAGAGAGCGTACTGGCTTCGCAACTCATCTTCAATGTCGTGGAAGCTCTGCGACATGTCCTCAATCCGCTTGGGAAAATAGCAATTGCCGCCGGTGGCATCGGCCATCTTCTGCAGCACGGTGTCGCCGCGTCCACGGCTGGGGCTCACGTTCGTGCTGATAGCGAAAATGATCGTCTCCGCGCGCTGGCACATCTTGATGGCGTCGTCCAGGAAGGCGCGACTCTGGTTATCATCGCCGTCCGAGATCAGAATCATGGTCTTTCGCACCGGCTCCTGTCCGCGCGAAGTATCCAGCAATTTATCGCGGCAAGCCGTATAAACAGCGTCAAAAAGCGCGGTGCCTCCGCCGGGACGCAGTTTACTGATGCCTGATTCCAGAAGATCCTGGTTGTTGGTCCAGTCCTGCTTCAGGTCCGGAGTCACATCGAAGCCCATCACAAAAGCCCGGTCGCTCCTGGGACGCAACACCTGCATCAAAAACTCGCTTGCCGATTGCTGCTCGAACTGGAAGCGCTGGCGAATCGACGTGCTCGCATCAATGACGACACCTACCCGCAGCGGCAGGTTGGTTTGCTGAATGAACTTCGAGACCTTGGCCGGAGCCTTCTGGTCGTCGAGAAGCGCGAAGTCACTCTGCTTCAGATCCCTGACAAAGTGCCCGTTATGCTTGTCCGTGACGGTGAAGATCAGGTTCACTTCGTCCACGCTGCGTTTGATGGTGTACTCTCCCGCATCGCCGGTTGCTACTGGCTGGCCATCTTGAGGCGCGACGCCGGGTGCTGACTGGGCGGGCTTGGGGGCAACGGGTGCCACAGTTGCCGCGGGCGTCTGCGGCGGTGGAGTGGCCGTCGTCTGCGCCGGGGCTCCGGAGCAGACGATAAGAGCAAATGCCACGACTGCGAAAATGGAAGCCCGGGAACCGATGGAGTTTTTACGCATCAACTTCTTCCTTGTTCAAGTTATTGCTCGCTCAGCTTCCACTCTTTAAACTCATTAAAGGCGCTGGGTGGGATCGCCCTATGTCTCGCTTTCGAGATGCGGGTTTACTACTGGACCTCAATCCAAAATCAGTCCATGCATAACAAAAACTCGATCCGCCGATAGCAATGCAGGAGCCCATCCGCTCA
>JANXZS010000213.1 GCA_025355385.1 Acidobacteriaceae bacterium
GACATTTTTCCTACCGCCGCGTAGCATGGGAAATGTATCAGGCGGTCGCGCTCCAACATCCCACGTTGGCGAAATACTTTCGCATTGACGATGTCCACGCCCCGGTAGATTTGCTGAAGCGTTGAACATAGATACCTTAATCTGCTTCAAAGGAAACATGACAAAGTCTCGACGGCAATTTCTGACCCAAACATCTCTTGGCCTTCTGGGGGCGGCAGTCGCGTCCCGAGCCGATGCGCAACAGCCAACCGACTCCCCTGCGGGTACGCCGCCGGCATTTGGGACCGCACCCGCCGTTGGACCGGAGGTGTCGCCGGCAACCTTTGCGGAGGCGGAGAAGCTGGTCGAGGTCTCGTTGAGCGCGGGGGACCGCGCTGCGGCAGCCGGTAACTGGCGCAGTGCGATGGCGCCCCTCTACGAGCGACGCACGGGGCCCCGCAAGGTAGCACTGGAACCCTCGGCTGCTCCCTGGTCGCGCTGGAGTCCTATATTGCCAGGGGAGAAGACACTGCCGGCAAAAGAGGAGTTTGTTCGTAGCACCACCGATCCGGGGCCGCTCCCGGCGAAAGACGAGGACATTGCCTACGCCCCCGTGTCCAGCTTGTCGCGCTGGATTGAGCAGCGCAAGATAACCTCCACGCGGCTGACGCAGATTTACCTGGCGCGATTGGAGAAGTTCAATCCCGAGTTGCGTTGTGTAATCACGCTGACCCGTGAGCTGGCGCTGGTACAGGCGAAGAAGGCCGATGAGGAGATTGCGGCGGGCAAGTATCGCGGGGCTCTGCATGGCGTGCCGTGGGGCGGCAAAGACCTGCTGGATACTGCGGGAATCCCAACGACGTATGGCGCTGAGCCCTACCGGGAGCGCGTGCCCGCGGAAGATGCGGCCGTGGTGAAGCGCCTGAACGAGGCGGGCGCCGTGCTTGTGGCCAAGCTGAGCATGGGGGCGCTGGCCCTCAACGACGTCTGGTTCGGCGGCCAGACCATGAATCCGTGGCTGCGGGAGGAGGGGTCGTCAGGATCGAGCGCTGGCCCCGGCTCGGCGACCGCTGCGGGGCTGGTTGGGTTTTCGATTGGCAGCGAGACGCTGGGCAGTATTGTGAGTCCCAGCATGCGCTGCGGGATTACCGGGCTGCGGCCCACCTACAGCAGGGTTCCACGAACCGGCGCGATGACGTTGTGCTGGTCGCTGGACAAGCTGGGTCCGATGACGCGCAGTGTAGAAGACGCAATGCTGGTACTCAAGGCTATTTCGGGGGCCGATGCGGGCGATGTGAACAGCATGCCGAGCAAGCTGGACTACGATGCCAACGCCGGGGTGCATGGGCTGCGCGTCGGGTACTTTCCGGGATGGATGAAGGAGACCCCGGCTACCGACGTGGATCGCGCAGCGCTGGAGACGGTGAAGAAGCTGGGTATGGTTCCGGTCGAAGTGGAGATTCCAAACTGGCCTTACAGCTCGCTGGAAGTCATTCTCTTTGCCGAATCAGCTGCGGCGTTTGAGGAACTGACTTTGAATCATGGAGTGGATCAACTGAAAGTCCAGGTGCCGGATGCGTGGCCGAATACCTTCCGCCAGTCCCGGTTTCTCTCTGCAGTGGATTTTGTGCAGGCCGACCGACTGCGGCGCAAGGTAGCCCAGGAGATGGGCCGCGTATTCTCGCAGGTGGATCTGCTGCTGGTTCCATCCCTGCGCGACGAGATGTTGACGATTACCAATTTCACCGGGTATCCCTCGTTGACGCTGCGGGCGGGCTTTGTTGAAGTGTCCGAGGTGCGCAGCGACTGGGCCCCCGAGGCGGGTAAGAAATTGCCGAAGTTCTCGCCGCCAAGGCGCGTTCCGCACGGGGTCACTCTGATTGGGCGGCTGTTTGATGAAGGGACGCTGGGGCGTGCCGGGCTGGCGCTGGAGCGGAGCTTTGCAGTCGCGGGGGAGAGGCCGGTAGGGTTCTAGATCAGAAGTAGGGTTGCCGTATGGTGAGCCACAGATCTCTGCAGACATTTTCATCAAGAAAATGCCTACTTCGCTTGACGCTGGATACAACACACTACCCTGCTTCTGCTCTAACCCGTGTCTCAGAGGCGAGGCATGGGGCACCCAATCTGGCACTATCCCACATGTTATGACCCCCACCGTTGTGAGCTCTGGCTAACCCACTTAAGAGCGAGACATAGGTCACCGATCCGTAGCCCTCGATTGGAAGGGCTACGAGACGATGGAAAATGGCTCGGATCTCCCATCTCTGGGGGTGAGGAAGGCTGGGCGCAGCGTGGTGCGAGTAAGCGACACATCCCAGTCCGGGGCCTTGAGATCGGGCATGGGCTTGGCATAGAAGAGCCTGCGGCACTGGGATGCGATGAGGCGGGCCATGGCCTTGGACTTCTTGCGGCGCGCACTGTCGGTGGAGATGCCTGTGCCCGCATACATCTGCCGGTAGAGCTTGGACAGGAAGAGGAAGGCCAGACGTGCGCGGACGCCCCGAGTGCAGGCGGAGCGCTTCCAGATAGATCCGAACGTGTAGAAGCGGTCCC
Source organism: Acidobacteriaceae bacterium (assembly GCA_025355385.1). Taxonomy (GTDB): domain Bacteria; phylum Acidobacteriota; class Terriglobia; order Terriglobales; family Acidobacteriaceae; genus JANXZS01. The sequence continues at coordinate 2,533 of JANXZS010000213.1, forward strand.
ACACGCCCTGGGTCCGCTCGCGAATTTCATCCGAGCTCATGATGG
>JANXZS010000239.1 GCA_025355385.1 Acidobacteriaceae bacterium
GCGGGAGCCTTCTTTGCTGGCTTCTTGGCCGGAGATTTCTTCGCGGGGACAGGAGCGTTCTGAGCAAGTCCCTCCTGTTTCGAGCCCGGCAACTTTTTGCCGTCCTCGTCGTCGTTATCATGTCCTAGGTCTTCGTCGTCATCCGAGGAGATGGAGATACTAATCTCTTCTTCCTCTTCGTCATCGTCAAAGCCCTCTTCCAGTTCTTCCAAGGATTCATCTTCCTCGGCCTCAAACTCGTTGCCGTTCTGTGCGTAAAGCTTGCGATCGTCCTGCATTCCTATGCCTCCCACGGCTTCGGTGTTCCGGATTTCCACTGCACAGCATAACTCTCAGCGCGCAGTCGCCTGCCGCGCGGATTATAGCAACAGCATGCAACGGTATGCGAACGAACGCAAGCACGAAGTGAGGTTGCTCGCGCAATTGTCAGCGCTGCTTCTTCTCTTTTGTAGGTGAAGGCGATGAAGATTTGCTGCCGGAGGGGCGTAGCGATGATGTCATAGGCGTCTCGGCGGAAGATCTTTTAGTCGTCGAACCAGAGTGTGTCGAAGAATTTCTGCCACTCAATAATTTCTTGGAAGGAGCCGATGAAAGCTTCCTCGAGTGAGTGCGAACTCCACCGGCGGAATTCGCTTGCGACCGCGATCCACGCCTATGCGAACTGGTTCGAGTGACGTGCGCAGGTTCGGCCACATACAGCCTTCGTCCGGACGTAACGCTCGCTGACTTAAGGTGATTCCAACGCCGAAGCTGATCGATCGATACTCCGGTTCGATCTGCGACAGAGACCAGCGTGTCCCCACGACGAACCACGTATGTCGTCGCGCGTGTGGCGGAATTTACAGAGGCAGCAGGTGCCACAGGAATAACCAGCGCGTCGGCCTGCCAGAGTGCATCTGCAGTAGAGAGTTGATTCACGAAAGCGATATCGGCGGCGCTCACGCGGAAGTTTTTGGCCACGTCATCGAGTGATTCACCCGGCACGAGCTTGTGATAGCGCCAGCTTCGCCGCTTGTCTTCGGGAATCTCGGCGATGCGCTTCTCGTATAAATCTTTTTTGCCGCTCGGCAGGTGCAGATCGAACGGCGCATCCGGCGGAGTGCTCATGCGCAGCAAGCTCGGATTCAGCGCAGCGATTTCTTGTACCGTCACCTCCACCACATCCGCTACCAGGCGCAGGTCGACGCTGGAATTAGTCGTAACGGTGTCCGGGTTGATCGGAGTTTCGAAAGTCATAGCGTCCAGTCCGTACTGGCTCGGGTTTTTCGCCATGATGGCCGCAGCCAGGATGACGGGAACGTAGTTCTTCGTTTCCTTCGGCAGCGCGTTGCGGCGATACAACTCCCAGAAATCGGCGTAGCCGGTGCGCTGCACCGCGCGCTGCACGTTGCCCGGGCCCCAATCATAGCCAGCCATGGCGAGATACCAGTCGCCCAGCTGGTTGTAGATCTGCTTCATATATCTTGCGTACGCACGCGTGGATTTCTCCGGGTCGAAGCGCTCGTCGTACCAGCCATTACGCGTCAGTCCATAAGTGCCGTAGGGCATGAATTGCCACATGCCCGCAGCGCCCGAGCGCCCATTGACGACCTGCGACTGAAAGCCCGATTCAGCGACCGCCTGGTAGATGAGATCCTGCGGCACGCCTTCTTCGGCCAGGATCTTCTGGATCATCGGCTTATAACGCCCGGCGCGTTGCAGTGAGCGCAACAAAGTCCCATGACCCCGTGTCGAGAAAAAACTAATCTGGCTGGCAATGTAGTCGTTGATGACAAGCGGCAGATCGGATTGCGTTGTCTTCAACTCCGCAATCGCCTGCGCCTTCAGTGCTGGATCGACTGGGAACGTCACATCGTTTGCGATGTCGACGGGTGCGGGTTCCACCTTGGGCGCGAATCCATTGCCCTGCTTCAACGCTTCCGATTCCAGCGTGTTCACTGAGTCCACAATATGTTCAAACTCATCGCTGAGTTGCGGATCGCCCTTCAGATCCAGACCGCTGCCCAGCATCATGTCCACGGCGCGATCGAAGTCCTTCTTGGCTTCAGTCAAGCGGCCGTCGCGGTAATTTGAAACGCCAATGGCATAAGCCTGCTCTACCTGATCGATGAGCTTCTGGTTGCGGCTGCTGGCGGCAGCCACGGCAGCAGGAGCGGCCTGCGGCCCTTGCGCCGGTTGAACACTCTGGCTGGAGAGCGTGGGTGCAGTCGCGTGCGACGACTTCCCGGCAGGGGAGGACGCCGGCTGCGGACCACACCCGGTGAGCAGCAGAAGAGCTATGCCTGCGGCAGCTGTCGAAAAACTGAAAACAACCATGCGATAAGCGTCGATAACTGACCATAGTGTATGGCGCGAAGGCGCCGGGTACCGATGATAAGATTGGAGGTTGAGGAAGTTTGTGCGCTACGTTGTTGTATCGTGTCGCGCCTCACCCTTCACCCGGCATCTCTTAATGGACAATCAGCATATTCGGAACTTCGCGATCATTGCGCACATCGACCACGGTAAATCCACCCTGTCGGACAGACTGCTGGAACTGACCGGCTCGCTGACGGCGCGCGAGATGCAGGCCCAGGTGCTGGATGCGATGGATCTGGAGCGCGAACGCGGCATCACCATCAAGGCGCATGCGGTGCGCATGATGTATCACGCGCGCAATGGGGAAATCTATCAACTCAACCTGATCGATACTCCTGGGCACGTGGACTTCTCTTATGAAGTTTCGCGGTCGCTGGCCTCGTGCGAAGGGGCGCTCCTGGTAGTGGACGCGTCCCAGGGGGTTGAGGCGCAGACGCTGGCCAATGCACACCTCGCCATCAACAATGGGCTCGACATGATCCCCGTGATCAACAAGATCGACTTGCCCAGCGCTGACATCATACGCACGCAGGAGATGATCGAGTCGGCTGTAGGACTGGACGCGACCGACGCTATTCCGGTTAGCGCCAAGACCGGACTGGGCGTGCCGGAGGTGCTGGAAGCCATCGTGAACCGCCTGCCGCCTCCCACCGGCGACCCCGAGGCACCGCTACAGGCGCTGATTTTTGATTCTTGGTTCGATCCATATCGCGGCGTCGTTGTGCTGACGCGAATCATCAACGGCCGATTGAAGAAGGGCGCGAAGATTCGCTTCATGTCCAACGGCAAAACCTTCGACGTGGAATCGCTCGGTGTGCTCACGCCCAAGCCGGTAGAGATCGGAGAGCTGGTCGCAGGCGAGGTGGGATTTTTCGTCGCGACCATAAAGATTGTCGGAGACACCAAAATCGGCGACACCGTGACCGAGGATGCACGTCCTTGCGCCGCGGCATTG
>JANXZS010000305.1 GCA_025355385.1 Acidobacteriaceae bacterium
CTGCCGCGCGGGGCGGCACCGGTTCCATCTTTGCGGGTGGCACCTACAGCGCCTTCAAACCCGACTTTGGCACCAATTGGTTGATGGGGATCGGTGGATACTTTGACGTGAATCTCAATGACAGGTATGCGGCGGAAGGAGAGGCCCGCCTGCTGCGATTCAACCAGCGACAGGAGGTGCATGAGGATACCTACCTGATCGGTCCCAAAGTCACATTTCGACATAGAAAGTTTGAGCCCTACGGCAAGGTCCTATTCGGCGTGGGCGAGATCAACCTCACCAAGAGCTACGCGCACGGCGGTTTCTTTGCCATGGCCCTCGGTGGTGGTCTCGACTATCGGCTGACGCCTCGTCTCAAGATCCGTGCGATCGATTACGAATACCAGATGTGGCCGGGCTTTCTTGGCCGGGGATTGTCGCCCTCAGGCTTCAGCGTGGGAGCCGCATACCGGATTTTTAAATAGCAGGACCCGGAAAACAAGCTCAGAGACGCTCAGGACAGTGCAATTTAGCTTCAGGGCATTCCCCAACGGAATCAGCCGGTTCACTCGGCGTCAAAGCCACCCTCCGCCAACCCTGCCAGGACACTTGGAAGTAACCTCGCTCGACGAAATCCCATCCTCCTTGCTGGGAAGGATGGGCAGCGGACAGAGTCCGCTGCGCAGGCCATAAAAAAGCGGCCAGCGGGAGATGCTCCAGTCCCTCTGACCCTTTCTTTGGCTGAATCTCTAGAAGTGGTAGGCAACGCCGATGGTGGGATTGGAGATGTTGTAATAACGGTTGGTGCGGTACTGGTCGAGTCCGAAGCTTGGGGACTTTACGATGATGCCGCGATACTGCACCCGAATATCGAAGCTGGGGCTGATTTCGTATGCGACACCGCCGCCATACAATCCACCGACGCTTGTGCTCCCCTTAGCGTCCAGAGTCGTGGTGCTGGAGTCTTTGAGCGGGGTAAACATATAGCCGCCCACACCTGCCTCCAGGAACGGGTTGAAGTGTTTGAAGTTGAAATTGAAGACGTAAGCGGCCGAGACCTCCTGCATCCGGGTGTGGATGCGGATGTTGGGGAGGAATGAAGTCACAAACTTGTTCGCGTTCTGCAAGTACTGATAGTTCAACTCGGCCGCGCTGCGCGGGGTAAGCATGTAGCGGTAGCTGGCCATTCCGCCAAGGCCGTTGGTAGCTCTCAGTTGCACAGCGTTACCGCTGACGTACGGAGGGATAATACCCGTTACGCTGATACTGGCATCCTGTCTGCTTTCCTGCGCAAAACCCGCTACTGCCAAAACCGGCAATAGAATCAACAACAGAGCACTCTTCTTCATGCTTAAGTGAACCTCTCGCCTGCTCAACCAGCCGGCAGGCGCTAGGCCTCTCGGGCTTGTCGAATTCTCAAAATGCGGATTCACAGACCCGCTATGGCAATTGTACCTGCCACCGCGCCCGCATGCGACGCCTTGGGGCCGGAAGATCCTGGTCTCAAGCGGTTTCCCGGCGCATTCAGAGTATCTCCCTTGATACTGTGGCATGGCGAGAGTGGTTCGGAGTGGCCGTTCTTTGATGGACCGGACTGGCAGACTTAGCCTATCCCCTCAACACCATCTGGGAAATGCTACCTCGGCGATTCTTGTGTGATCTCCGATGTAGATCGCTCCAACTGATATCGGAAGGGTGCTCCCTTTCGCGCGGCCACGGTGCGCACTACTTTGAGGAACGCGACTGCGGCATGCGACAGGCTGGAATTCTTGCGATGAATGAGACGAAGCAGGCGTTCAAATTGCAGTTCTGTGACCGGAACGCGTACCAGTTCGCCTTGCTCGATTTCCCTCTGAACGGTCAGGCCGGGCACCAGCGCCACGCCATTCCCCATGGCGACAAATCGCTTGATAGCCTCCAGGCTGGGCAACTCCACCCCCATATTCAAGGGCGTCTTATGCAGTGCGAACGCCTCGATCACCTGCTTGCGCAGCGGGGATGGCACGTTGTGGGCGATGAAGTTCTCCTTGCCCAGGTCACGGATGGAGACGCGCTTCCGGCGGGCCAGCGGGTGGCGCGGATTGACCACGAAGGTCAGCTCATCGGCGTAGACGGAGATGGAACGGAACTCCTCCTCGCGGGGGCGAAAGGAAATGATTCCCATCTCCACCGTCCTCTGCATCAACTCCTCGGGGATGCGGCTGGCAAGCGAGCGATGCACGGTGACGCCTACCTGTGGGCACTGGCGGCGAAATTCATCGAGAATGGGCAAGAGATAGAGGCAGGTATACTCGTTGGCGGCCAGGTGGAGGCGGCCTCGCTCCAGAGCGCGCAGTTCCTCCAGCGCGCTCGATGCTTCTTTGCGTAAGCTCAAAAGCTTTTTCGCGTACTCGCGCAGCAATTCTCCAGCGGCGGTAAGAGATCCATCGCGGGATGCCCGCTCAAAGAGCACCTCCCCTATGTCGTCCTCAAGCTTGCGAATGACCTGACTGACCGCTGGCTGGCTGCGGTTCAAGCGAACAGCCGCACGGGAGAAGCCATGCTCCTCGGCCACGGCTAGAAAGGTTTCCAGCTGCGAAAGATCCATCCAGTCCCCTTCTTCGACGCCAGGCGCCTACTATCACTATAAGCAAAACGCATGGAATCGAGAAGAAGAATAAGCTTGCGTTATACAGGTAAAGTTAAGACACTGTGCAGAAGCCTAAACATTTCGCTCGGCAGGAATCGATGACCCAGAATCGACTATTCTTTTTTGACACGACTCTGCGCGACGGTGAGCAGTCACCCGGATGCAGCATGACCATCGAGGAAAAACTGACGATGGCCCATGCCCTGGAGGCGCTGGGCGTCGATATTCTGGAGGCTGGTTTTGCCATTGCCTCCAACGGTGACTTCGCCGCCATCGATGCTATCGCACGAGCGGTTCGCGGACCGCGCATTACTTCGCTTGCCCGCGCGCTGCGCCAGGATATCGAGGTTGCCGCACGTTCGCTCGAGCATGCTCATCGTTCGCGGATTCACGTTTTCCTGGCTTCTTCCGACATCCACCTGAAATTCAAGCTCAAGATTACGCGCGAGCAGGCGCTGGAGCAGACGGATGAGTGTGTGCGCCTGGCCCGCACCTACTGCGACGATGTTGAATTTTCTCCGGAAGACGCCACTCGCAGTGATCCCGACTTTCTCCGCATCATGGTGTCCACCGCCGTGGAGGCGGGAGCGACTGTAATCAACCTGCCGGATACGGTGGGCTACACCACTCCGGAAGAGTATGGAGCGATGTTCCTCCGCTTGCAGGAACAGATCCCGGCACTCGAAAACGTGATTCTGTCCTCGCATTGTCATGACGATCTGGGCATGGCGGTAGCCAATAGCATGGCAGCCGTCGAGGCAGGCGCGCGGCAGATCGAGTGCACGATCAACGGCATCGGGGAGCGTGCCGGCAATGCCTCGCTCGAAGAGATTGCCGCTATACTGCACGTGCGCAAAGACAAGTACCCTCTTGAGAACGGCCTGCACATTGAACGCCTGTACCCCACCAGCCAGGCCCTGGCTAAATGCATCAGCTTCGCGCCGGCGCCCAACAAGGCGATCGTGGGCAACAACGCTTTTGCTCATGAAGCCGGAATCCACCAGCATGGCGTGCTCGCTAATCCGTTGACATACGAAATTATGACGCCGGAGTCGGTGGGTGTTCCACATAATCGCATGGTTTTGGGCAAGCACTCCGGGCGCCATGCGCTCGCGCATCGCCTCTCCGAGCTGGGGTACAAGCTGAGCATGCACGATCTGGAAGCGGCCTACCACCGCTTCATCGAGCTGGCTGATCGCAAGAAGTCTGTCTACGATCAGGACCTGATCGCTTTGGTACCGGCGCATCTTAGGCGCGGGGTTGAACCGAACGAGGGTATTCGCAGCATTGGCGAACCAATCGAAGGTTCCGTCGCGTAGTCAACCGATGCATTGACTACTCGGTAATCGAGAGAAGTTCAAGGCGACAGGGAGAGTTCCACGATGAGGTTGAACGTTCTAGTTGTTCCCGGGGATGGAATCGGGCCTGAGGTTACCGGGCAGGCAACGCAGGTTTTGCGGGCCGTCGCCGATCTGGGCGGATACGATTTTCGATTTCGCGAGATGCCCATCGGTGGCGTAGCCATCAATCAACAGGGCACACCCCTGCCGCCGGAGACACTGGAAGCCGCCCTTGAGAGCGATGCGGTTCTGCTGGGCGCGGTGGGGGACAACGAGTTTAATTCGCTACCCCCGGAGCGCCGCCCTGAGGCTGGAGTGCTGCAATTGCGAAAGGCCCTGGGTGGATTTGCCAATCTGCGGCCATCGTTTGCCTATCCCACTCTGGCCTCCAATTCACCGCTGCGCCCCGAGGTGGTGGAGGGTGCGGATATTCTCTTTGTTCGTGAGCTACTCGGTGGTCTCTACTTTGGCGAACCGCGTTCGTGGGATCGCGAGAACAAACAGGCGTGGAACACGATGCGCTATACCCGTGAGGAGATTGTGCGGGTAGCCCGTGTGGCATTCGAAGTCGCGGGCAAGCGCCGCAAGAAAGTGACCTCAGTCGATAAGGCCAACGTGCTAGAGGTATCACAACTGTGGCGCGCGACGGTTACGGAAATTGCCCAGCAGTATCCCGGAATCACGCTGGAGCACCAGTATGTCGATGCCTGCGCGATGCACCTGATGAACACGCCGCGCAACTTCGATGTGGTGCTGACTGAAAATCTCTTCGGCGACATTCTGAGCGATGAGGCGGCGGTGATCACCGGCTCGCTGGGAATGCTGCCCTCGGGCACCATCGGTGGCTCGGTGAATCTCTACGAGCCGGTACACGGTTCGGCGCCGGACATCGCAGGCAAAGGCATTGCGAATCCGCTGGGGGCAATCCTGACAGCCGCCATGTTGTTGCGTTACTCCGCCAACCTGGAGCAGGAGGCACAAATGATAGAGACATCCGTTCGCACGGTGCTGGAGCAGGGCTACCGAACCGCGGACCTGGCGCGTGGCGACAAGCAGACGCACGTTTCCTCAACCAGCGAAATGGGTCAACAGGTATACAGCGTTCTCAACGAGATCATTGACCGCCGCCAATCACGGCACGCTGTCTAGAGTAGTGAACAGGAAGCAGAGGCAGGGCGAAACAAACGATGTCAGCACAACCCAAAACGCTGTTTGAAAAAGTCTGGGAAGCCCACCTTGTGGCAGAGCCCGCCGGGGAGCCTTCCCTTCTGTACATCGATCTGCATCTGCTGCACGAGGTTACTTCGCCGCAGGCGTTTGAAGGCCTGCGTCTGGCTGGGCGCACGGTTCGGCGCCCGGATCGCTGCGTGGCTACGGTGGATCACAACGTTCCAACGTCGCTAGACCGCCTGATCATTAAGGACGCCATCGCGCGCAAGCAGATTGAAACGCTGCGGGCTAACTGCGAGGAGTTCGGCATCGAGCTCTACGATATTCAATCGCCGGAACAAGGCATCGTGCACGTAATCGGCCCCGAACTGGGACTGACCAAGCCGGGCGCGACCATAGTCTGCGGAGACAGCCACACCAGTACGCATGGCGCCTTTGGAGCGCTGGCATTCGGCATCGGCACCTCCGAGGTTGAGCATGTGCTTGCAACCCAGTGCCTGCCGCAGTCACGTCCAAACACTTTCCGCATTTCGGTCGAAGGCACGCTCCCTACCGCCGTGGGGGCCAAGGACATTGCGCTCGCCATCATCGGCCACATCGGCACGGACGGCGCGACCGGCTGCGTGATCGAGTATGCCGGCTCCGCTATTCGCTCGCTCTCGATGGAGGGCCGCATGACTCTCTGCAATATGAGCATCGAGGCAGGCGCGCGCGCCGGCATGATCGCTCCCGACGAAACCACCTTCCGCTATCTGGAAGGGCGGCGCTATTCTCCGCAGGGCGCTTTGTGGGAAGAGGCGGTCGCGGAGTGGAGCAAATTGCCCAGCGATGCAGATGCAAAGTTTGACCGTGAACTGGTGTTGCGGGCGGAAGACCTGGCTCCGTTTGTGACCTGGGGGACCAATCCCGCGATGGTCGCGCCCATCACCGCGAGCGTGCCTGATCCTGCGGCAACCGCGAACGACGCCGACCGCCGCGCCTTTGAACGCGCACTGGAGTATATGGACCTGAAGCCCGGCGTCCGGATGGAGTCAGTGGCAATTGATCGCGTCTTCATCGGCTCCTGCACCAACTCACGCATTGAAGATCTGCGTGCTGCCGCGCACGTTGTCGCTGGATACCATGTACACGCGAATGTGAGTGCAATGGTCGTTCCCGGTTCGCAACTGGTAAAAGCGCAGGCAGAGCGCGAAGGGCTCGACGCAATCTTTCGCGAGGCTGGTTTTGATTGGCGCGAATCGGGATGCTCGATGTGCCTGGGGATGAATCCTGACATTCTGGCACCCGGCGAACGCTGCGCCTCCACCAGCAATCGCAATTTTGAAGGACGCCAGGGACGCGGCGGGAGAACGCACTTAGTCAGTCCCATGATGGCAGCGGCGGCGGCCGTCGAGGGCCATTTCACCGACGTGCGGCAATGGATATTCAGAGACGGAAAGGCAGGCAATTAATCATGAAGCCTTTTCGTCAACTAAAGTCGCTCGCCACGCCACTTGATCGCGTAAATGTCGATACCGATCAGATCATCCCCAAGCAATTTCTCCAGCGCATCGAGCGCACTGGGTTCGGGGATTTTCTTTTCTTCGATTGGCGCAAGGGCAGCGATGGTCAGCCCGACCCGTCGTTCCCTTTGAACGATCCGCGATTCAAGGGATCGGAGATTTTAATCACCGCAAAAAACTTTGGCTGCGGATCTTCTCGCGAGCACGCTCTGTGGGCGCTCTCCGACTTCGGCTTCCGTTGCGTGGTTGGAACGTCGTTCGCGGACATCTTTTTTTCGAATGCCGGCAAGAACGGCATCCTGCTGGTGACGCTTTCTGAAGAGCAGGTGGCGATGTTGATGGAGCGCGCACAGTCCATTGCCGATTACAAGCTCGCCGTCTCGCTCGAAGATCAGACGATTTACGACGAACACGGATTCGCCGCGAGCTTTTCGATGGACCCCTTCCGTCGCGAGTGCCTGCTGCAAGGCCTCGACGATATTGGGCTGACGCTGCGCCATGCGGCTGCCCTGGACACCTTTGAACACCAACACGACGGCGCCTTCTGGCTCGCGCCCCGGCCACAACAGAAAGCAGAGACCGCACGATGACCCAGAACGACAAGAAGCACGACGCCAAGTTCTACAGCATCCCTCTCACCGAAGGTCCCAACCGCGCTGCGGCGCGTTCCTACCTTCGCGGCGTCGGCTTCTCAAAAGAAGATCTGCACAAGCCCATCATCGGCATCGCGAACACGTGGACGGAAATAGGCCCGTGCAACTTTCACCTGCGCGACATCGCCGCGGCAGTGAAGGAAGGCATTCGCGAGGCGGGCGGCACGCCGATGGAGTTCAACACCGTCACCATCTCCGACGGCATCACCATGGGAACGGAGGGGATGAAGGCATCGCTGATCAGCCGTGAGGTCATCGCCGATTCCATCGAACTGGTAGCCCGGGGCAATCTCTTTGACGGCATCGTATGCATCGCGGGCTGCGATAAGAATCTACCCGGCACCGTGATGGCCATGGCGCGCCTGGATATTCCCGGGCTGATGCTCTACGGCGGATCCATCGCGGCGGGCCGCGTCAACGGCAAGGACATCACCATTCAGGATGTGTTTGAAGGCATCGGTGCGCATGCCGAAGGAAAGATCAACGACGCCCAACTCGAAGAGCTGGAAGCTGCTGCCTGTCCCGGCGCGGGAGCCTGCGGCGGACAATTCACGGCGAACACGATGGCAATGGCCTGCGAATTTCTTGGCATCTCGCCCATCGGACTATCCGGAGTGCCGGCGCTCTCCCCTGACAAGCACGCGGCGTCGCGCCAGGCGGGAGTGCTCATCATGGAAGCGGCGCGCAACGATCTGCGCCCCAGCAAGATCATCACGCTGAAAGCAATTGAGAATGCCATCGCCAGCGTTGCCGCCTCGGGCGGGTCCACCAACGCGGTGCTCCACTTCCTCGCCATTGCAAACGAAATGGGCATCACGCTCTCCATTGACGACTTCGATCGCATCTCCACGCGCACCCCGCTGCTTTGTGATCTGAAGCCCGGCGGTAACTACGTCGCGGCGGATTACCAGGCGGCCGGCGGAAGCCGCTTGCTGGCACAGCGTCTGCTGGGGGCGGGCCTGCTGAATGGCGACTGCTTGAACATCACCGGAAATACACTTGGCGCCGAAGCAGCGCAGGCGCGGGAGACTCCTGGCCAAGTAGTGATCCATACCATTAAAGAAGCCATCAAGCCTACCGGCGGACTCGTCATTCTGAAAGGCAACCTGGCGCCGGACGGATGCGTGATCAAGGTTGCGGGACATAAGCGGCTGACGCATCGCGGGCCGGCACGCGTCTTTGAAACCGAGGAGAAGGCATTCGAGGCGGTGCAATCCGGCAGCCTTAAGGCCAACGATGTGGTGGTGATCCGCTATGAAGGTCCACGCGGAGGGCCGGGAATGCGGGAGATGCTCGCGGTTACGGCGGCCATCGCTGGCACCGACCTGGGCGAGAGCGTTGCGCTGATTACAGACGGGCGATTCTCTGGCGCGACTCGCGGGCTGATGGCCGGGCACGTTGCGCCGGAAGCAGCCGTAGGCGGGCCCATCGCAGCCGTGCGCGATGGAGACATGATCGAGTTTGATATTCCCCGGCGCACCCTGACGGTAGAGATCTCCGCAGAGGAGATCACCGAGCGCATGAAGACATGGACTGCTCCCGCACCCCACTTCGCACGCGGGGTATTTCGCAAGTATTCCGATCGCGTTTCATCCGCTGCAATAGGAGCGGTTACAAATTAAAGAAGTTAGTATCTGTGACTGTTACGTAATCTAATGCATGCAATTCAGGAGGCTGGCATGAGTGATACCAGAAAGAGCGGAGACCCTTCAAGTCCTACCCAGGCGGCGCGCCTGACTGGTGCTGAGATCGTTTGGGCAACGCTGGATGGTGAAGGCGTGCGCGAAGTTTTTGGCTATCCCGGTGGGGCCATCCTGCCGGTGTACGATGCCATGCGCAAATTCCCTATCCACCACATCCTGGTGCGACACGAGCAGGGCGCGGCGCACATGGCTGACGGTTACGCTCGAGCCTCGGGCCGGGTCGGCGTATGCATTGCGACCTCAGGCCCCGGCGCGACGAACCTGGTCACGGGCATTGCCACGGCGATGCTCGATTCCATCCCCATCGTCTGCATCACCGGCCAGGTTTCGAGCAAAGTGCTAGGCTCCGACGCCTTCCAAGAAGTTGACATCACCGGCATCACGTTGCCGGTCACCAAGCACAACTATCTCGTCACGAAGGCGGAAGACATAGCACGGGTATTGCGCGAGGCGTTCCAGATTGCCGCCTCCGGCAGGCCCGGCCCGGTGCACGTTGACATTACGAAAGACGCGCAGCAAGCTACAGCCGATTTTGACTTTGCCGCCGCAGCGCCGCGGCAGTACCGCCCCCACCCCATGCTTTCCGCCCCTGCATCCTCGCTCGCAGAGGCCAGTCGCATGATCCTTGGCTCCAAGCGGCCTGTGATCCTCGCTGGGCAAGGCATCCTTCTATCGCGTGCGATGGAACAGGTTCGCACGCTGGCAGAGCGCGCTCAGATTCCCGTCGGCTGCACGCTGCTTGGGCTTGGTTCCTTTCCGGCTTCGCATCCACTCAGCCTCGGCATGATGGGTATGCACGGCGAAACTTGGGTAAACCACGCCATCCAGGAAGCTGACTTGCTGATCGCCTGCGGCATGCGCTTCGACGATCGCGTCACCGGTCTTCCCTCAACATATGCGCCGAATGCGAAGAAGATTCACATCGAGATCGATCCTTCGGAGATCAATAAAAACGTCGCCGTCGACATCGCGCTGATGGGAGACCTGGGCGAGGTGCTTGAAAGCCTGCTGCCGCTTTTGCCCAAGCGGGATGGATCGGCATGGCTGCGTACTATCGAGGGTATGAAGGGGAACGCTGCCGTCCGCGACATACAGAATCTGCCAGACAATGGCCACCTGTACGCCGCGCACGTGATCAATGATCTGTGGCGCGCCACCAACGGCAACGCCATCGTCGTCACCGATGTAGGACAACACCAGATGTGGGAGGCGCAGTACTACAAGCACAATGAGCCGCGCACGCTGATCACCTCCGGGGGCCTGGGCACGATGGGCTTCGCCCTGCCTGCTGCAATCGGCGCCAAGGTTGCTTGTCCCGACAAAGAGGTGTGGGTGGTCGCAGGCGATGGCGGATTCCAGATGACCATGGCGGAGCTGGCGACCATCGCGCAAGAAAAGCTCAACGTCAATATCGCCATCATCAACAATGGTTATCTCGGCATGGTACGCCAGTGGCAGGAGTTCTTTTACGAGAAGAACTACCAATCCACACCGATCCTCAGTCCCGACTTCGTCAAGCTGGCGGATGCTTTCGGTATCCCTGGCCAGGCGGTGACAACCCGAGCCGAGGTGCTGACCGCAGTGGCAACCGCCCGCGAGACTGCGGGTCCTTACCTGATCAACTTCATGGTCGAGCAGGAAGACTCTGTGTACCCGATGATTCCCGCGGGCAAGGCGCTGCACGAAATGATTCATCGCCCGCCGCGGAGTGCGATTGTTGAAGACGCCACCGATATCTAAAAGGCAGTTAGAGGAAGAGAGAAGAATGCTGCATACATTTGTCGCACAGGTCGAAGATAGGCCCGGAGTTCTGACGCGCGTGGCATCGCTCTTTCGCCGCTTGAGCATTAACATCGTCTCCGTCACCGTAGGTCGTTCGGAGCGGGCCGGCGTCTCGCGAATGACGCTGGTTGCAGAGGCGGAGCCAGGAGCAGCCCATCGCATGAAAGCCAGTCTGTACAAGCTTGAGAACGTATTGGACGTGGACGACATTGGACAAACGTCCTGTGTAGTACGCGAGCTCGCACTGATCAAAGTTGCCGCCACTCCAGCGACCCGGTCGCATATCTTCGAACTGGTGGAGGTCTTCCGCGCCCGCGTAGTCGATCTTGCACCGGAGTCACTAATGATTGAGATCACCGGCGTCCAGAGCAAGGTCGAAGGTCTGATCCAGGTGCTCACCGACAGCGAAGATCGCATCCTCGAAATTTCGCGAACGGGTCGCATGGTGATGCGCCGGGGCCAGCACACCAGCCGCGTGCTGGAGGCAATGAGCGCGCAGAATTTAGACGGAGACTTTGTGGCCGGAACCAAACCACGACCAGATTTTATGCCGGATAAGAGCGATCTCGCGTCCTAAGTCGCGGAACGTGTGGCTTCGCTTGTATAACGTCTTTTAAATTTCAACGAGATAAAACGGTTTCCACCTACACGAGGAAAATGAGAATGCCGAAGACTTACCACGATCAAGACGCCGATTTGACCCTCATCCAAAAGAAGAAAGTGGCCATCATCGGCTACGGATCGCAGGGGCATGCGCACGCGCTCAACCTGAAGGACTCCGGCGTCGAAGTACGAATCGGTTTGCCCGCCACCAGCAAGTCCATTGCCAAGGCGCAGAAGGTGGGCCTCGAAGTACTCTCGGTAGCGGACGCGGCCAAATGGGCCGACGTCATCATGATTCTTGCGCCGGACACCTCGCAAGCCAGTATTTATGAAGACGAAATCAAGCAGCACCTTACCAAGGGAAAGCTGCTTCTGTTTGCACACGGCTTCAACATCCGCTACGACGCCATCAAGCCCCCTGCCGACATCGACGTTGCCATGGTAGCGCCCAAGGCTCCAGGGCACCGGGTACGCGAAGTATTCGCCGAGGGTGGAGGCACTCCGGGCCTGCTGGCCGTTCATCAGGACGCGACCGGAAACGCCTACGCACTGTCGCTCTCCTATGCCAAGGGGATTGGCTGCACCCGCGCCGGTGTGATCGAAACAACCTTCAAGGAGGAGACCGAGACTGATCTCTTTGGAGAACAGGCAGTACTCTGTGGCGGCGTCAGTGCCCTCATCAAAGCGGCCTTTCAGACGCTGGTGGATGCTGGCTATCAGCCGGAGGTCGCATATTTCGAATGCCTGCATGAGCTCAAGTTGATTGTGGATCTGATCTACCGCGGCGGCCTGGCTTACATGCGCTACTCCATCTCCGACACGGCGGAGTACGGCGACTACACGGCCGGTCCGCGCCTGATCACCGACCAGACCCGCGCCGAGATGAAGCAGATTCTTGCCGAGATTCAAGATGGAACATTCGCGAAGAATTGGATTGCGGAGAACAAGAGCGGCCGCCACAAGTTCCACGAGATGCAGAAGGCAGAGGCGGACCTCGAGATCGAGGCTGTGGGAGCCAAACTGCGCGCCGCCATGCCGTTCCTCGATCCCGTTACGGTGGAGAGCGGAAGCCCGGAACCGGCAAAATCGTAAGTCGCACAACCCAGTCTTATGTGCACAGTGAGCCGGGCTGCTACACAAGCCGTCCGGCTCTTGACCTCAAGAGTTGTTTGCCTCCCGCCGAAGACGCATTACGTCCCTTATAGACCGGATTGCCGTGGTATGCTTTGGCGGCGGAGGTTTAGTATGCCCAAGTTTGTGATCGAGCGGAATATTCCAGGTGCAGGGAAGCTTACTCGCGAGGAACTGGCTGGAGTCTCCCAGACCTCTTGCGCCGCCATCAAAAGTGTTGGTCCTCAGATTCAGTGGGTCGAATCCTTTGTGACCGACGACAAGGTGTATTGCATTTATATCGCACCGGATGAGGCCACAATCCGCGAGCACGCCAGGCTGGGTGGATTCCCCGCGAACTCCGTCCTTCCGGTGCGCAACGTGATTGATCCGACCACTGGCGAGTAGGGTAATCCGCCTGTAATCCTTGTAAGCATAGCGAATGCTGGGCTTGTTTGAAGCTACGCCGGCTGGCTACAACTTCGCGTGCGGCACGAAGTTAAATCCCTCTCCCTTGGCCCGCTAAGGACCCAGCCTCCCTTGCCATACGGAGGCGCTTGGCGGCCCGCCCGAAGGTAGGATTCGTAGCCCCTGAAATTGACGGCCTTCGGTTACCATGGGTGCAACAGGTGAATAGATGACTTCCTCGACCCCCTCCGAATCTGCCGTCCCCAAAGTGGCCGCAGGACCGAGCGCGTTTGCCAATACTCAGCCCGCGACTTCGCTGCCTGAGATCGTGGCTGCGCTGAAGCGCGTCGCCCCCCTGCTGGGCCTCTCCGAGGGCGAATATGAGTGGCTGGCTTCGCATGGCACCGAGTTGTTCGCCCCGGCCGGCAGCACTCTCTTTCATGACGGCGACGCCGCCACGAAGATGATGATCATCCTGCATGGCGAGGTCCATGTAAGACGCGAGCGGGGCGCATCGACAGCACTTTTTATCGGTCGTGCCGGACAGATCACGGCTCTACTGCCCTTCTCCCGCATGAAGAGCTACGGCGGGCTGGGCTTCACCACCGCCGACACTTGGGCGCTCGAGTTCGACCGATCCCTCTTCCCCGAAATGCTCCAGGCCATGCCCTCCTTCGGTCAGCGGATGGTCTCGGTGTTGCTGGATCGCGTGCGCGAAGTGACGCGCATGGAGCAGCAGTCGGAAAAATTGACTGCACTGGGGAAGCTGGCCGCCAACCTGGCGCATGAGCTGAATAATCCGGCCTCCGCGGCACAGCGCGCGGCTTCGGGGTTGTTGGAAGAGTTGAGCGTTTACGGCCAGGAGAAATTTCGCATGGGTAGCCTGTGCCTGGATGAGCAGCAGGCGGCCCAGATCGAAGCGTGGGAGAAATCCGTGCGCCCCTCCAGCGGGTCGCTCGCATCTCGGGACGATGTTCATCAGCCGCAGCGCGAAGACGAGATGGCCCGCTGGCTCGACAGCAAGGAGGTTACGGACAGCTGGCTGATCGCGCCGGACCTGGCTGAACTCGGAACCACGACCGCGCAGTTAGACGAGCTCGCCGGTTTTCTCGATCGGCAACAACTGGCTGTGGTGCTGGCGCAATTCGCATCCGCACTGCGGACCGAACGAATCGCGGATGCCATGCTCCACTCCACCGATCGCATCTTCGAACTCATTGGCGCCATCAAGGACTACTCCTACATGGATCAGGCGCCTATCCAGGAGATCGACATTCCCAAAGGGATTGAAACTACTCTTACCATGCTGCAATCCCGCCTGCGGGAAGTTGATATTACGCGCAACTACGACCCGGATCTGCCGATGATCAGCGCCTACGCCAGCGAGTTGAACCAAGTGTGGACGGCGCTGCTAGAAAACGCCCTCGATGCCATACAGGACAAGGGCCACCTGAAGCTGAGCGTCCGTCAGTCCGCTGACTTGATTCTGATTGAGGTTTGGGATGATGGTCGGGGCATTTCGCCCGAGTTGCAAGACCGGATCTTCGAGCCGTTCTTCACCACCAAGCCCCCCGGCAGAAGCCTGGGATTGGGACTGGATACGGTGACTCGCGTCGTGCGCAAACACCGGGGCTACGTGACGGTGCAGTCCAAGCCAGGGTCAACCTGCTTCCAAATCAGACTGCCAATTGAGCAATTGCAGGCTTACTAATGACCCCCGCGCCTTCCTCCTAAACTGTCGCGCTCTGCTGAACGCGCGAGGCACGCTCATTCTCAGCACACCCTACCACGGCTATCTGAAAACCCTGCTACTCGCCTTAACCGGAAAGATGGACCAGCACTTCACCGCACTCTGGGACCATGGGCACATCAAGTTCTGGTCGAGGAAGTCGCTGTGCGCGGTTTTGTCAGAGACCGGCTTTGAAGATATCGAGTTCGTCGGATCGGGACGTCTACCATGGCTGTGGAAGAGCGTGATGGTGCGGGCGCATGCGAAAAAAGCCTGAGGCCATGCGCGATCGTGGTTGAGCGCAGCCTTTGCGTCAGCATCCTGCCCACATGAGCCGTAGTGAAAACGCCTGGAGACTACTTTTCGATTTCTACGCCTCGCCAGAAGGCGACGTGGTTCTTGATGTTGCGGGCAGCGGGCTTCGGGTCGGGGTAATACCAAGCCGCATCGGGATTCTCCTGACCGTCGATCAACAGGCTGTAATAGCGGGCCTGTCCCTTCCACGGACAGGTGGAAATCGTAGTGCTGGGGCGAAGATATTCGCGGTTGATCGACGCTTCGGGGAAATAAAGATTGCCTTCGACGGTTTCACAGGCGTCGCTCTCGGCGACTACCGTTCCATTCCAGATTGCTTTTGCCATCTCACTGACTTTCCGGCCCTCTCGCCCTTGCTCAGGCGGGATCGCTAATAATCGTTTTCTGACATTAACAGAACGCCGACCCTGCAGGCACATTTTTCATCTGCGGCAGCGGAGGGGTGCTGCCTTGCGCGCCGTTTCAGCGCCTTACTTTTGAGCAATGCAACCGTTTCGGGGCCAGGGCGGCAAACCGTGTCTACGGGAGAACCAGGAGCCCGAGCCGGAAACTTTACCGACCCTTCAGCTTTGGCAGGAGCGGCGGAGCGGCTTCCCGTCTGAAAAACCGCCCTGCACTGCTCTTACCCTGACTCAAGAGAAATGAATCAACTCTAGTGCATCATGTTTTCCATCGGATCGGCTTTCGAGCTCCCCTGGTCAGGGAGCATCGTGAGCTTGGTAATGTGGACGGTCTTGCTGGCGCTATCCGCTGTGCCGACGACGGCAACGTGGTGCCCCAGGTGCCCGGTCACACTGTCGGCATTGTCGATGGACCAGACTTGCTTCTTGGCGTCGTCCACGAAGACTGGCTTGGCCCCGGCATCGACACACTTCTTGACGCAGGCTGCGCCGCCACCCGCGTGCATGGCGCCGCACTTGGAGTCGCTGACCCATCCGTTGATCGTCGATGGCTTTGAACTCTGGTCCGCGGCGAGCGCAGCAACGCTGGTCATCGCGAGAATCATTAGAAAACGCTTCATCTTTGGTTCCTCCGCGTCGCCCAGGATGGGGTCCCAGACAACACCTGAGTGTGACCCATATCACCGGGAATTGGCAAATCAGGTAGTGGCGGAGCGCCTGGTAGCGGGCGAATGCTCGAGCAAAGCTACTGCCGCACGGTGCGCCTTCGGGCTACGCTTTTGAGCATGCGCTCATAGGTAGCGGTGGCTTCAGGGTATTTGCGCACGACCTCCCGGGTCTTCGACATGAACGATGGCAGCTGTTCATCAATCTGGGCCAGAAACGGATCGAACTTTGCCAGCAGGAAAATATTTTCCCCGTTGCAATCGAGGAAGAGCTCCGGGGAGAGACAGCCGTGAAGGACAAAGGTACAAGCCATCTCCCAGTAACTGATGACCTGTCTGAGATAGGCATTTTCGCGTGACCCAAATGCGCGATGAATGGCAAAGAACTCTTCCGCATTGGCCGGCCAGAAGTCGTTGGTCATCCAGGCACGCGCCTCTCGCAAGGTGGCTTCCGTGCGAAGTTCGTAGAGTTTGAGAATTAGAATGGCGTCGTTATTGGTTGCGAGCTTTTCCATGGATATTCGAGTTCCTATTCGTGTCGTGCGGTTGGTAAATTTTAAGTGCACGAACTAGCACGTGGATGGCCGACAACGCAGTTCCCTCCACTACGCTTCGCTTCGGTCGGGATGACACTCCCGCCCTCAATAGTGAGATGTGGGTCCACCCGATCGGACCCAATGCCTCGTGGCCCTGAACTGATTCAACCTACGGGAACGGGATGACCGGCTTCGAGCACCGGACCATGGGTAGTGGCGGTAGGCACTTCCGCTACGGCAGCGTCCCCAAGGCGCTTATTGTAGCCACAGGAGATGGTATCGGCTGTCGGTACTGTCTCTTCGCCCTTCTTCTTTCGCTTCTTCGGAGCTTCTTCGTCCGCAGTAGTCTTCTTGTTGTTGGGGCACACGAGGTAGACGCCGGACTTCAGCGTCTTCTCTACGAGATAGGGGCTGCCGCATTCCGGGCACTTCTGATCGATTGGTTTGCCATTCGAAGTGAAGTCGCACTTGGGATAATTGGTACAACCGTAAAAGAGGTTGCCGCGACGCGCCTTCTTCTCGGCGATTTCGCCATCCTTACATAACGGGCAGTGCACGCCGATGGTGTTCTGCTTGATGTATTTGCACTTGGGATAGCCGGAGCAGGAGACGAATTCACCATACTGCCCGTTACGCAGCACCAGTTGCTCCCCACATTTCGGGCAATACTCATCGAGCGGTACGGGCGGCTTCTGTTGCACCTTCTGGTCCAGCTTGCGGGTAGTCTTGCAGGGTGGATCCTCGTTGTATCCGGGGCAGGCCATGAACATGCCGAAGCGTCCGCTTCGTAGCACCATGACGCGACCGCAGGCCTCGCAATACTCCTCAGCCTGTTCGGCTTCCTGCGCTCCGGCGGTGTTGAGATCGGGCTTGGTCTCGAAATTTTCCTTGGTAAAGCTGCAACTGTTCTTGTCTTTCTTGTCGTAGGCGCTGCAGGCGTAGAAGGTTCCAAATTTGCCCCATTTCATTACTAGGGGGGATCCGCACAGTTCACACTTCTGATCCGTTGGCGTCTCCATGCGCTTGATGTTTTCCATGTGCTCGCCGGCCTGCGTCAGCTCTTCCTCAAAGTGGCCGTAAAAACCGCGCAGCAGGTCGGTCCACTTTTCCTTGCCCTCTTCAATCTCGTCCAGCTCTTCTTCGAGACGCGCGGTGTATTGGATATCGAAGATGTAGGGAAAGTTCGCGACCAGCAGATCGGTGACCACAATGCCAATTTCGGTGGGGTAGAAGCGGCCAGCACGGCCCGTGGGGGGAACCTTGGTGACGTACTTACGGTCCTGAATTGTCGTGATGATCGATGAGTAGGTCGACGGACGTCCAATGCCGCGCTCCTCCAGCACCTTAACCAGCGAGGCCTCGTTGTATCGCGGCAATGGCTCAGTGGAGTGCTGCTCAGGCAGGGTCTGGTTCAGCTTAAGCTTCTGGCCGTCGTTGAGCGCGGGCAGCGTGTTTTTGAGCGCGTCGTCGTCCTCGTCCTTTGAGTCCTTGGCTTCTTCATACACGCGCAGGAAGCCATCGAACTTGAGCACGGAACCGGTCACGCGGAAGTCATAGGAACGATCGGCTTTGGCTTCGATATCAACCGTTGTCTGGTCGTAGACGGCGGGAACGATCTGGGAAGCAACAAAGCGCTGCCAGACGAGGCGGTAGAGCTTGTACTGCTCCTCGCTGAGGTAGCGGCGGATCTCGTCCGGATGAAGTTCAACGTTGGTGGGGCGGATAGCTTCGTGCGCATCCTGCGCATCCTTCTTCGACTTGTAGGCGTTTACCTGGGCGGGCAGATATTGCTTGCCCAGTTTCTGACCGATGTAGTCACGCAGGGACGCAATGGCGTCCGGCGAGACGCGCGTCGAATCGGTACGCATATACGTGATGAGGCCGACCGTACCTTCGGGGCCGATGTCGACGCCCTCATACAACCGCTGCGCTACGCCCATGGTTCGCTTGACGCTAAATCCCAGCTGGCGGGAGGCATCCTGCTGCAGCTTGCTCGTAGTGAATGGAGGCGCTGCACTCTTGCGGCGTTCTTTCTTCTCCACCGTACGTACGCGCCAGTCCGCTTTTTGCAACGCAGCGAGCACGGCATCGCTGGCGGGTTGATCGGGAAGGCTGGGCGTGCTGACGGTCGGCACTTCGGCCTTGCGTCCATCGATGCCGACAAAGCGCGCGACAAACTCCGGCCCAGTGGGTAGCGGAGAAAGCATGGCATCAATGGTCCAGTATTCGACGGGATTGAATGCCTTGATCTCGCGCTCACGCTCTACGATGAGGCGGACCGCAACGGTCTGCACACGTCCGGCAGAGAGACCGCGGCGAACCTTGTCCCAGAGCAGGGGCGAGATCTGATAGCCGACTATGCGGTCGAGTACGCGGCGCGTCTGCTGCGCATCCACCAGGTGTTCATCGACGTCGCGGGCATGCTTGAAAGCCTCGACAACAGCCTTCTTGGTGATCTCATTAAAGGTTACGCGGCGAACCTTGGTGTTGCCCTTTACCGAGGGAGTGAGCTGTATGGCAAGGTGGGCGGCAATCGCTTCGCCTTCGCGGTCAGGATCGGGCGCCAGGTAGACAGCGTCGGCCTTCTCGGCAAGCTTCTTAAGCCGGGCCACCAGCTTTTCCTTATCCGGCGTAACAATGAGGGTCGGCTTGAACGTTCTATTCGCTAGCTCTACGCCAATTTCTTTTTTCGGCAGATCCATGATGTGGCCGAAGGAGGCCTCCACGATGTAGTCGTTGCCGAGATACTTATTGATCGTCTTTGCTTTCGCAGGAGACTCGACGATCACGAGAGATTTACTCATTATTTTCCTTTACAGGCTACGGATGAAAAGTGAAACAAGTCGCCCACTGATTTTCTGCAAGCTACCACGTCCTGCGTTTGGAAGCTACCAGAGCAAACGCAAATTCCCGCGGGGAGACTCTGGCAACGACTCCGGTTGGCAAGACAAATCAAAAGCGTCTAACGAAATTTTTCCCTGGTAATTGCTTGATGCGCCCAGCGAGTTCCAGCTCGAATAGCGCAGTAAATACTTCAGAAGAAGTCAGCTCAGGTTCGAGGTTTTCCATGATCTCGTCCAGCTGCAACGCCTGGTCCAGATGCAGCGCCTGGAGCACCAAATTCTCATTTGGCGCCAATGGGGATTCAGTAAATAGGGATGCACCCGCCTGCCCATTCGATGCAGAACTCGCTTCGGATCCGGCCCCGGATGCGGCGGCAAGTTGTTCTTCCAACTGGATTCGCACCTGCGACGGTAAGTCTTCCCATACGTCCTCCCATGTTGCTACAAGCCTTGCGCCTTGCTTGATGAGGGTGTTTGGGCCCCAGGCGGTTTTGCTGGTCACGTTTCCCGGTACAGCATACACGTCGCGATTCTGTTCGAGGGCGCAGCGGGCAGTAACGCGGGTGCCGCTGGTCTCGCCCGCCTCCACCACCAGCACGCCCACGCTCATGCCGCTGATCAGGCGATTGCGGCGGGGGAAATTAGCTGGCGCGGGATACGTCCCCAGGCGGTATTCGGAGACAATGGCTCCGCCACCCAACAGAATCTGTTCAGCCAAAGATTTGTTTTCTTTGGGATAGATCACATCTATTCCCGTACCCCAGACGGCAATGGTGGGAGCCTTGGCGGCAAGTGCCCCCTTGTGCGCGGCGGTATCGACTCCGCGCGCCATGCCACTAAGGATGACCAGGCCCCGATGGGCGAGGTTGCGCGACAGCATCTCTGCCATTCCCGCTCCGTAAGTAGTGGGATGGCGGGTGCCGACGACGGCGAGCGAGGGTTTGGAAAGCAGCGCCCGGTCGCCGCGCATCCAGAGCACCGGCGGAGCATCGTAGATCTCCTTCAGCCGCTCTGGGTAATCCTCATCGGAGTAAGTGAGCAGCGACCCTCCTTGGTCATAGGCGCGTCTCCACTCCTCTTCCGCTTCGGCACGCGCTTTGCCTTCGGCAATAAATCGCACGGCCGCCGCGGGAAAGGCGAATGACTCTAATTCAGTAAGAGCCAGTTGAAAGATGCGGGCGGGCGAGTCGAGCCTCTCTACCGCCTGCAGGACTCGACGTGGCCCGAGGCCGGGGGTTAGCGAGAGGGCGAGCCACGCGAGGCGATCTTCGGTCCGTTCGGGTTGCGGCGCGGCGGTGACTGCGACTGGGTCGGGACTCGTTGTTTTCAATAGAGAAGGAAGCATCATCTCGGTACAAAACATCCGCCTGCGCGAGCAACTGAAAGTCGCGTGGCAACGTAGATTTATTTTTTGTTAGTTGCGCCCACACTAGCTGTGCAGCTGTTGGGTGTCAAGCGGAGGAAGGAAAAAAGAAGGAGCCGAACTGACGTTGTGGCAGGGGGCCACGGTCGACGAAAGGCATCCTTTCCGGCGGTGTAGCGCTCGATACACCAGCGTTTGAAGAGCAGAAGAAACCTCGACAGGCGAAAAATGAACGGCCTCCCGACACCCTGTTGCGCGGACAACGACGCCAGTTTGGACGGGGGACTAGCGGGCTCGCTCCTGAGCATCCCACCAACGTGGAAGCTCTGCTTTTCCGTTTTGTTTACAGTCCCTTAGGCATCTTCTTCATCGCTACAGGCGTCTACGTCTCTGTCATTGCGCTTCAAAAACGTGGAACGAACGTTGCAGCCAGGTGCATCCTGAATCCCATCAGCAGGGAATGTCGCGGATGCTGAAACAGATTCCGCTCACGTCCCGTCGATGGGTTCTGCGCTTCAGCTTTAATACAGGCGGTCAAGATTGTGAAGTGGTCGGACCTATCGCAAAATGAAAGGCAGGATATATGAGAGCACCAGTTTTCCGCTTGATTCTAACTGCAGCTCCGTTGTTTATAAGCACCCTTCTATTCGCCCAACAGAGCAGCGCCCATGCTACATCTCCTAACACTAGAATTCGGACCGCTGCGCGCTCTTCGGTATCCGCTGGCACAGAAATTCAGGTGCGTACTGACCAGGCGATTAACGTGAAAGAGAATGGCCGCGCCGGGGAAACTTACTCTGGCTCCATAGCCCATGACGTTCTCGATCAAAACGGCGCTGTCGCGATACCTCGTGACTCGCGAGCCCAGCTGCAGGTCGTTGCGCTCAATAAAGCAGGGGGCGGGGACGAGCTGAGCCTCGATCTCGACTCGGTAACCTTAAATGGTCAGATCTACAAAATTCAGACCCAGTCAGCGAGCGCGATGAGCAGCACCCGACGTGGAGGGCTGGGGAAGAATAAGCGCACCGGCGAATATGTGGGGGGCGGCGCAGTTGCCGGGGCACTCCTGGGCGCTCTTGTTGGCGGAGGCAAAGGGGCCGCAATTGGGGCGCTCGCTGGTGGGGCCGCTGGAGCGGGTGCTCAAGTACTTACGCGTGGCAAAGAATTGAGCATTCCAGCAGAAACTGTCTTGCGGTTTCGGCTGGAGAACACCGTAGCACTGCGCGCTTACCATGCTCAACCGTCGTCGCGGAAACGACTGCCTCCCGCCGAGTAGGCGGGACTTTCGTAGTGGGGGTTGCTAGAGCAGAAGCAGGGTTGCTGTAAGGTCATCCACAGATCTCTGCAGGCATTTTCATCAAGAAAATGCCTACCTCGCTGACGCTGGATACATCACATGATTCCTGCTTCTGCTCTAGACTGAGGATGTGAGTCTTTCTCAATCTCAACCCCTGCGCCTGCGCATTGCGGCGATTGATTTCTTAAACCCTGCGCCGCTAATGTGGGACTTCGAGCATGAGCCGGAACAATCCAGACTGGCAGAATGCTATAGCATCCACCGCACGATGCCGTCGGAGTGTGCCGCGCAACTCGAGAATGGCACAGCGGACATTGGGCTGGTGCCGATTGCTTCCTGCGCCACGACGCCAGATCTATCCATCATTCCCGGCTGCACGATTGCATCGCTCGACTCGGTCCGCTCCATCCTGCTGGTAATGCGGAAGGCGCAGGGCGCGGGCGAGGTGAGGACCGTTGCGGTGGATACCTCGTCGCGGACCTCGCTGGTGTACATGCAAATTCTTTTCAGGCGCTACTGGCTTGGGCAACCCAGGTATGTGCCCCACGCCCCTGATCTGGCAGCCATGCTGGAGCACTGCGATGCCGCGTTGCTGATTGGCGATCCGGCGCTTCTGGCGCTTGAGGATGCGTCCGCCCGCGAGGTACGCACGGGAGAGACCCTGAACTATCTTGACCTCGCCCATGAATGGAAGCAGCGCACGGGAACACCCTGGGTTTCGGCCTTGTGGGCGGTGCGCAATGAGGCGCTGCGCACGGTGGACCTGAGCGCACAGTCGGTCATTGATCATTTTGTACGCTCACGCGATCATGGGCTAGTGCATATCGACGATCTCGCGCTAGAGTGGGAGGCGAAAATTTCGCTGTCGCGCGAGGCGATCCGCTCGTATCTCACGAACAATATTCACTACGTACTGGATGAGAGTTGCCTGGAAGGGATGAAGTTGTTCTTCCGCTATGCCGCGGAGTGCGGGGTACTTCCGGGACCTCCGGCGTTGAGCTGGCTGGGAACCAAGTCCGCTCAGCAAGTAAGAGTCGCTGCCCGCTGATCGAACGCAAGGCGAACCCACGTCTCAAAAGCGAGACATGGGGGCACCCGATTCGTACGGCGGGGTCGGCGATCTGAGATCCATCCTTCGCGACAAAGACCCGCGTCTCAGAAGCGACACGTCGGGCATCCGCGTTCGGTGGCTTCGATTAGCTGTGGACTGACACTCTTGTGCTTACATTTCCCAGCGCAGCAGCGAGGCTCCGGTGGTGAAGCCCGCGCCGACAGAGGCGATGAGGACAAGGTCGCCGCGATGTAGATGGTTTTCCTGGCGGGCTGTATCAATGGCCAGTGGAATGGTGGCGGCTGTGGTGTTGCCGTAGCGGTCGATGTTGATGATGACTTGCTGTTCCGTCAGGCCCAGGCGTTCGGCGGTCGAAAGAATAATGCGCTTGTTTGCCTGGTGGGGAATGAAGCATCCGAGATCCTTGCCAGTTACTCCGTTCCTCGTCAGCAGCTTCTCTGAGACTTCAGCCATTTTGCGGACGGCGTACTTGTAGACCGCCGAGCCATCCTGATGGACGAAGTGCATCTTTTTTTCAATCGTCTCGGCGCTTGGTCGATGCAGGCTGCCGCCAGCGGGCATGTAGAGCGAGCAGGCACCGGAGCCGTCAATCTCGTGCAGGAAGTCGAGCATGCCCAGCTCACCATCTTCGGCTGGCTCGATGAGCACAGCACCGGCACCATCGCCGAAGAGGATGCATGTGGAACGGTCGGTGTAGTCCAGGATGGAGGACATGGTATCGGCGCCGATGACCAGCACCTTTGAGTGCGCGCCGGACTCCACCAGTTTGCTGCCAACCTGCAACGCGTAGACGAAGCCGGAACAGGCGGCGGAGAGGTCAAATCCCCATGCGCCCTTGGCTCCGATCTTGTGCTGCACCAGACAGGCGGTGGCGGGGAAGAGCATGTCTGGCGTCACCGTGGCGACGATGATCGCCTCGACATCGGTAGCGGGTATGCCGCGTTCGGCGAGGCAGCGGTGCGCGGCTTCGGCGGCCATATCACTGGTGGCAACCCCGGGGTCAACGATGTGCCGCTCGCGGATCCCGGTACGGTCTACGATCCACTGGTCGTTGGTTTCGACCATTTTTTCGAGATCGGCATTGGTCAGGATGCGAGGCGGGACGTAGGTGCCCAAGGCACTGATTTTTGCGCGTCTTGCCACACGAGGACGCACTTCTAAGGTCAATGGAGATCTCCTTGAGGCCGGGGATACAGGCCATATTCTCTACGAAGGGGAAGAGGATGTCCACGTGCCCGGACGCGGGCCGGTTGATTAAGTACCGGGTGACCTACTGCGCACGCAATGGCCCGTTACCGTTGCTTCCTTCCGGACCTGGCGGGGTTGGCGGGATTGTGTCGCGTAGGACCCGGCACTCTCAAATCATACCATCGCGATCGCCGTCGTCCGATGCGGTGGACGGTCGGCGGGTCAGTCTGTGTAGTGGCGGAATCAGGCGCGGCCCGCCGTGGAAAAGAGTGCAAACAATTCAGCGGAAGTCCGAAATGAACTTCCGCTGCAATGCCCAAAAAAATCTGGCTACTAATAGAGGATTGTTGCTAAACCGTTCTTTGGGAACGCCGACTTTCCATAAGGAATGTGCACAACGTTGCACATCAACTGGGGCTTTCGATCAAAAGCCGCCCCGAAAATGGAACAAGCTGACTGGCCGCCCTGGCTCCGCTAGAATAGGAGAGGTGATAGATACTTTTCTTTTCCACGAACGGGAAGCCGCTTTTACAGAAATCTCCCTGAGCCCCTCTCCGAGCCCGCCCACCGAGCTTGCTCCGCTCGCCACTCCGCGAGTGAAAGTGGGCTTCGTCAGCCTGGGCTGTCCCAAGAATCTGGTCGACAGCGAGGTAATGATGGGTCTGCTCAACCAGGCCGGGGCGGAGATGACCTCCTCTCCGGAGGACGCCGATGTTCTGGTGGTGAATACCTGTTCGTTTATCGACTCTGCCAAGCAGGAATCGGTGAACGCGATTCTGGAGATGGCGCAGCACAAGCAAAATGGCGCGCGCCGGAAGTTGGGCGTCAAGCTGATTGTGGCGGGCTGTCTGGTGGAGCGCTATCGCGACGAGATCCGCAAAAATATTCCCGAGGTGGATGCAGTGGTGGGCACCGGTGAGTTGCAGCAGATTCTGACTGCCGCCGGATTGGAACTGCCTCGGCCCACGACCCAGCCATCGCCTTTCACTATCTTGACTACGGTTGGGGGCGCGACCGCTGAGGCTATGACCGCCACCACTGCGACCTCACGCCCTGAGGGAGATCTGCGGGAGTCGCAGGGCCGCTTTGCCCGCACGGAGTGGGATGGCGCAGCACCCGCGCTACCGCAGTATCTGTACGACGAGACCACGCCGCGCCTTCTGACCACGCCGCGCTCGTCAGCCTATATCAAAATCGCGGAGGGCTGCGATCATCCCTGCAGCTTCTGCGTGATTCCTAACCTGCGTGGCAAGTTTCGCTCGCGACGGCTTGAATCCGTAGTGACGGAAGCGCAGCGCCTGGTGGCCCAGGGCGTTCAGGAGATCACGCTGGTGGGCCAGGACACGACTTGCTATGGCGAAGACCTAGGGCTCAAAGATGGCTTGGCAATATTGCTAGATCGACTGGCGCGTATCGAGGGGCTCAAATGGCTGCGTTTCTTGTATGCCTATCCCAACAAGATCACCAGCAGGCTACTTGAAACCATGGCACTCCACGCGAACATCTGCAAGTATTTGGATGTGCCACTGCAACACGCCTCGCCAACAGTACTCAAAAACATGAAGCGCGGTGCGGGGGCGGAGATTTTTCTCAAGACGCTGGAGAAAGTTCGCGCCACAGTGCCGGGAATTGCGCTGCGTACATCGTTCATTGTCGGCTTTCCCGGCGAGACGGATGCTGACTTCGCGGTGTTGAGTGACTTTGTGCGGGAGGCGCGTTTCGATTGGCTCGGAGTTTTCAGCTACTCGGATGAAGATGGATCGCAGGCCTTCCACCGCGATGCCAAGTTGCCACAGCGGACGATTGAGACTCGCCGACGCGCCTTGATGCGCCTGCAGAAAGGCATCAGCAAAAAGGCCAAGCAGCAATGGGTTGGACGCACCCTGGATGTGCTGGTTGAGGGCGAGTCGGAAGAGACCTCGATGTTATGGGAGGCGCGCTCGCAATTTCACGCCCCAGAGATTGACGGCAAGGTTTATATCAACGACTTTGGGGTACATGAAGAGCTGATCCCGGGCAACTTCTATCGCTGCGAGATTACCGAGGCGCATGAATACGATGTAGTGGGAAGAATTATTTAAGCGATAGTTGTTATTTGTGATTCTATGTTGTGAGTTTATCCAGATGATCTGCTGGAGGTCCCGTACTTCGCTTCGCTCCGGTCTGGATGACAGACGACAGACGATAATGGCTTTGCTCGCATGACAATTTTCAACCCCACTCTGACTACTTACAACCGACCGCCACTTCATCATGAGCAAAGAGCAAAACAAAGCAATCCAGAAGTCCATCCTTCGTTGTCCCACCTGCAGGACGATCGTCACCATGAAGGACGCCGACTATCCCTTCTGCAGCGACCGCTGCCGGCAGATCGATCTGGGCAAGTGGGCCAGCGGCGTGTACCGGATTTCGTCTCCCGTTCTAGACCCCGACGTGCTGGAAGATTTACCTCCATCTGCGGAGGAGAGTTCCTACGACGATGAGTAGATTCCCCGGGCTCAAGACGCGCTGGGCGTGGGCGGTGGGTACATTCTTCGGCACCGGATTCATGCGGCCGGGGCCGGGCACATGGGGCTCGGTTGTGGCGCTGCTGTTGTGGTGGCTGCTGGCGCATTTAACTTCGCTGAGCGCTCCGCAGCTGTCTCTGATTACCGCTGCCGGGGCTGTGCTGGCAACGGCGGTTGGTATTCCGGCAGGAACGATTGTCGCCCGGGAGACGGGACGCGAAGATCCCGGGCACGTGGTCGTGGACGAAGTGGCGGGACAGTGGATAGCGCTGATTGCCTGCCCCGTCGACTGGCGGCACGCGTTGCTGGGGCTGCTTTTGTTTCGCGCTTTTGACATAGTGAAACCCTGGCCTGCCCGCC
>JANXZS010000012.1 GCA_025355385.1 Acidobacteriaceae bacterium
CACCCGTCAGGGGCAGCGGCCTCGCTGTAGTCGTACCCGGTAGAGGCGCGGCATTTGGCGATCTTTTTAACGATGGCAAGATCGACGTCGTGATCAGCGTGATGGATGGCGCTCCCGTGCTGCTGAAAGATGTGAAGGACGATCCTAATCACTGGGTGGAGATGAAACTCATTGGTGGGCCTAAGAGTCCCAGGGATGCCATTGGCACCACGATTTATCTGAAGGCGAATGGAATACGCCAGCGGGAAGACGTAATGAGTGGCGGCAGCTATATTTCCTCGAATGATCAGCGGCCACATTTCGGCATCGGCGAGGCGACGACTGTGGACGAGGTAGAGATCCGCTGGCCCAGCCATGTCGTCGAGAAACTGAAACTACCGTCTGTGGATCGGATCTTTACCGTTGAAGAGGGCAAGGGCATCATTGCTGAGACGTGTGCCAAATGCGCTTCGAAAACAACCAAGTCAAAGGTCTCAGTCAAGTAATGCTTACCTCAGCGAACTTATGCGAATCCAAGTTGGATAAGCTGTAAGAAGGATGGATGCCATGAACCGTTTTTTCGGAGCGCAACTCCCGACGTACAAGCAACTGGCTATCGGCATAGGAGTGTGTACTCTCCTGATTGCGGCCCGTAACGGGTTATCCCAAGTCGGGCCTGTCGTGGGCCGACCTATCAAAGTTGCGGTCGCGGGTTTAGTTCATGACCACATCGCTGGCTTTCTTCCACAGCTAGCCCACAATTCCGACGTTGAGTTAGTGGGTGTTGTCGAGACTAACCCCGCATTGATCTCGCGGTATCAGCGCGATTTTCATCTGAAACCCGAGCTTTTTTTCTCCCAACTAGACACCATGATCTCCCGGCAGCATCCTGATGCGATTCTTGTCTACACCTCGATAGCTGATCACCGGAGCGTGATCGAGACAGCCGCGCGGCATGGCATCAGCGTTATGGTGGAGAAGCCGCTAAGTACCAGTCTTGCAGATGCGATAGCTATTCGGCGGATCGCGAGGGAACATCACATCCATGTGCTCGTTAACTATGAGACGACTTGGTACGCAAGTAACCGTGCGGCATACGACCAACTGCAGCAGGGCAGACTAGGAGATGTTCGCCGCGTGGTGATTCACGACGGACATAAAGGGCCAAAGGAGATAGGGGTTGGGCCGGAGTTTTTGAAGTGGCTAACTGATCCCCAACAAAATGGTGCCGGCGCACTGTTTGATTTTGGATGCTATGGTGCGGACTTGATGACGTGGCTAATGGGCGGTCAGGCGCCACTCAGCGTAACTGCCGTGACGCAGACAGACAAGCCGGAGATATATTCCCGGGTGGACGATGAGGCCACTGTCATTTTGAGATATCCCAAAGCCCAGGCAGTGTTACAGGCTTCGTGGAACTGGCCGTTCGATCGCAAGGATATGGAGGTATACGGGGCGAAGGGGTACGCAATTACCGTCGGTCCCGACCGCATGAGATTGCGGTTTGCTGGGGAAGCGCAGGAGTCGCAGTCTCAGGCAACTCCACTAGCACCGCCGGTTGATAACTCGCTCGATTATCTAATCGCTGTTCTTCGCGGGCTGGTCAAGCCGGACGGCAGCTTGACCGGACTGGATACAAATCTTGTGGTGATGCAGATTCTGGATGCGGCTCGGGAATCGGCGCGCACTGGGAAGACGATCCAGATTAGCCCGCTGCAGGATTGATTCATCAGCATCGCGCCGCTGTTGATGAATGTCCCAAACATTTTTTAGACCCTGGCAGGTCGGCGGATCGCATCCGCAGGTAGGATCATGGCTATGATCAGTGAAACACCCAGCATGCTGCTGTTATTGGTGGAGGGTTCCTCTCAGAATGAGACGGTCATCAGCCACTCGCCATTCACGATTGGCCGTCTGCCGGATCGAGATATCGTTCTTTCCTACCCCTATATCTCCCGCACCCATGCAGAAATAGTTTATGAAAACGAGCACTTTCATCTGGTGGATTGCGGGAGCCGCAGCGGGAGTTATGTGAATGGGAAGCGCGTAGACCGCCATACGCTCGCACCCAACGACGTAATTCATCTCGGATCGTTGGATGGTCCACTCATCCGCTTCAGTTCTCCGCAGGGTTCGCGTTCGACCTTGCGGAATTTGCTGCAGCAGATGCAACACGAGTCTGGCCCTGAGTCGGAACTGGAGAAGCTTAGCTGGTTTCTCGAAGCGGCACGCAAACTGAATGATGTGGGCGCAGTGCACGAGATCCTGGTCTCTCTTATTGAGACCACGCTCCAACTTACCCAGGTGGAACGGGGATACGTATATCTAAAAGATCCGTCGGGAAGTCTACGGTTGTCCGTCGGCAGGAACGCGCATGGCGATCCGCTCGAAGAGGATTCGACGATCTCGCATTCGGCTATCCAGCGGGCAATCGCGAGCGCTTCAGAATTTATTGTTACCGATACGCTGTCGGCGGAGGCTGGCTCTCCGTCGCTTAGCATGGTTGCGCAAAGCATCCGCACCGTTATCTGCATCCCGCTGCGCAAGCGGTCGGCGGAGCAGGGAATTGCGGAGCGCGAGATCCTGGGCATGCTCTACCTCGACAGCCGGCAACAACGCGGCAAGCTGACCCGGATCGATAGCGATCTGCTGAAGAACATCGCCACCGAGGCCGCGGTGCTGGTCGAAAACACCTCGATGGCACATGCTGAGGAGGCAGCTCGACACTATCGCGAGGAGTTGAGTATCGCCGCTGAGATTCAGCGCGGGCTGATGGTGGTGCGAATCCCCAAACTTCCCTATGCGCGCGTCAACGCTCATAGTGTCCCCTGCAAGGAGATTGGCGGAGACTTTTACGATGTCCTTGCGGTCGAGAGCGGGCTCTACGTCATTGTGGCGGATATCTCGGGAAAGGGAATTTCCGCGGCGCTGCTTGCCTCGACGCTGCAGGGATTGGTGCATTCCCAGATACAGGCCGGACAGCCGTTGTCGAACATCGCGATGTTTGCCAACCGCTACATTTGCGATAAGAGCCTTCAAAAGTATGCGACGCTGATTCTGCTGAAACTAACTCCGGATGGCTTTGTCGAATATCTTAATTGCGGTCACGTGCAGCCCCTCCTGCACGGGTTGAACGGAATCTCGCTGTTAACCAACGGGAACTTGCCGGTTGGTCTCATGCCGTCCGCCGAGTATAGCTCCGAGTCGATTCGCATGGCACCAGGCGAACGCATCCTCGTGATCACTGATGGTGTGACCGAAGCGGAGGATTCTGCGGGTGAGTTTTACGGCGACGAACGATTCCAGTCCAGTGCGATGTCCGGTTCCAGCATTGCGGAGCTGTTCCAGCAGGTCCAGTCCTTTATGAGTGGCGCTCCGGCTACGGACGACTGCACAATCCTCGAAGTTTGCTACGGGGATTGTTCTGCGACGAGTGCCTGAGGGGAGCGAGTTGATCAACTTATTGCTCCGCACAAGCGTTCTTCATCTCGCCGATTGTGCTGGCGATTAGTGAGATGACGCGGAGGATTCCTGGGGACAGGGTTCGCGGTCGCACGAGACCGCGGTGATGCCTTTCCCTTCAGTCACCGAAAAAATGCGATCCAAAGCCGGCAGTTTGATTTTTTCTATGGCACCACTCGGCCAGTGAATCTCAACGCTTTCAATCGTTATTGCTTCGCCGAGACCGAAGTGGACGCGCATATCGTTGGAGGAGAGATAGCTCCCACCGCTGAGAACGTCGCCGCGTTGGCGCACGCCACCCGCGGACAGGTAGACGGTGGAGCCCACGGCGTCTCGCGGACTCTTTGGGCCACCGATCAGCTTGAGTTCGACCCAGTGGTTGTGGTCCGGATTCACATTGCGGAGGAGGACAGGAACCTGGTCCATGTTGGCTATTACAACGTCGATCTTGCCATCATTGAAGAGATCGCCAAAAGCCGCTCCTCGCCCGACGCTTATCGTGGCCAACCCCGTTCCCTCGACCGGCGGTATCAGGTCAAACTTCCCATTTTTGGTGTTGTGAAAAAGTAGCGGACGCTGCGCGTAGGTGGTTCCCCACTCCGGATGCTTATCCACTTCGGGGTAGACATGACCGTTTGCGATCAGCAGATCCTTCCATCCGTCGTTGTCGTAATCTAGAAATCCATCCCCGAATCCGACAAACGGAATAGTGGCCGCCCCAACGCCAGCTTTGTAGCTTACATCCGTGAAGGTTGATGTTCCGTCGTTGCGGAATACTACATCGTAATCATCCGAGAAGGTGGTGTTCACGAGGTTCATGTGTCCATTGTTCTCATAGTCCCCGGCGGCAATTCCCATGTTCGCTACTTCACGGCCATCGGCGTTCAGGGCATACCCGCTCACATAGCTCTGATCTTCAAAAGTGCCATCGCCCTTGTTAATGTAGAGGTAATTGGGCGTGGTATCGTTCGCGACCACCAGATCCGGCTTGCCGTCGCCATTCAAATCTACAAACAGAGTCCCGAGTCCGAAGAATCGATCGGGGTCGCTCACCCCAAGTTTTTCGCTGACGTCCGTGAATGTGCCATCGCCATTGTTGTGAAAGAGGTGGTCGCGCTCGCCGGGAAGCCCGCGAGGGCCGCACATTGTGGCCGTGCCACGATACGAGCAGTTTGCGTAGCCAACTACTTTCGTTCCGGCGATCGGCAGGCTATTGAGATCAAACTGGAGGTATCCGGCGACGAACAGGTCCAGACGGCCGTCTCCGTCGTAGTCGCCAAAAGTTGCGCCGGTAGACCAGGTGCCGACCGCGACGCCCGCTTTTTCGGCCACATCGCTGAAGGTGCCGTCATGGTTGTTGTGGTAGAGGCGATTCTTACCATAGTTCGTGACGTAGATATCAGGCCAGCCGTCGTTGTCGTAATCTCCGATCACCACGCCGTAGCCCCAACGATCATTCGTCACGCCCGCTTTCGCAGCGATATTCGTGAAAGTGCCATCGTGATTGTTACGAAATAGTGCTGCGTGAGGAGGTTCTTCCTTGCCCTGAAGAGCATTGAACGTCGAGCCGTTGACCAGGTAGATGTCGAGCCATCCATCATTGTCGTAGTCAAGCAGCGCCACTCCGGGACCCTTGGCTTCCAGGATGAAGCGCTTCTCTGTCGTACCCGCCTTGTGGCGCCACGCGGTCAGTCCGGCCTGCTCCGCGGTATTCATAAAGACAATGGGGCCAGTCTTTACGAACCCTCCGGCGGTGATGGGCCGCTTTTCGGAGTCGAACACTGCCTGGAACGTTCCTCCTGTAGCTATTCCGCCCATCCCCCCTGGTTGGGGGGATGGGGCTTGAGTCCATCCACACAAGGAAGTGGTCGCAAACAAGTAGATAACCAGACCGTATAGCGATACTTGACGAGACACAAGCCTTCCTCTCGCTGCTAAGTGTACTGTATTGCCCGTTTACCGTGGCGTCGCGCCGGGGTTCGAATAAATCCTCTTGACAGCGCTTGGTCCTTCATTCTAGTGTGTGTCGCGGCTCCACTAAATCGCTTTAATGATTTCTGGCTCAACCTGCGAAAATCAGGCCTGCAAGTGCTCTGAGATTGTTCTTGACAGTGCATATGTGCCTGACTAGATTTTGTGATCGCAGCTACTTAAACATTTGAGCTTGGGGTTTGGCTCATTCCCGTCTTCGAAAAAGGGGCCGGGCAGTAACAGGGGTCATGTTCCGAGTATTCGGAATCGATGCCGGTTTTGGAAGACGTGATCCTATTTCTGGGCAAATGCCCTCTTTATGAGCATTGCCGGCGAATAGGTAGGAAGAGGAGTCGAGGCGGAAGGTCATCCGTTGCGACTCGGGTGTATGCGTAGGTGAATTGATCGCGACGAGTGGTTGTTGTTTCTTGTCCAGGACCAGTCAAAGCGAGCGAACCATATGCGGCAACCTGAGACCCTGACGGGGGACCTCAACGGGCTTAAGTTAATTGACTTTGACAGCTTTAGGACATTGCAAGTTTTACGGAGGCACTACAATGAAATACGCGAAATGCAGGTCATTTCTGTTGCCGCTGTTTCTGTTGTTCGCATGCGTGGGAGTTTTCGCGCAGCAGAACTCTGAAATATCCGGCAATGTGACAGACCAGGGGGGGGCGGCAATCGTTGGCGCGAATCTAACGCTTACGGAAGCTGGCACAGGCTTTGTGCGTACCTCTATATCCAATTCAAACGGCTTTTTCAGCTTTCCGGCCCTCAACATCGGCAGTTACGAACTCAAGGTCGTCGCCAAGGGATTCCAGACGTCGGTGACTAGCGGTCTGCAACTCAACATCTCCCAGACGCTGCACTCCGACACCAAGATGACAGTCGGCGCAGACACTCAGACGGTGACTGTAACGGCAGATGCCCTGCAGGTGCAGTCTGATTCCAACGTCGTAAGCTCCCTGATCAGCTCGGAGCAGATTACACAGATCGCCACGGCGAACCGCAACTTTGCTGCGTTGGCGGCGCTCGGTATGGGCGTCAGTTCAGGGCTCCCTGATAGCAATACTCCTACTTCTATTGCGGCTAACTTCAGTCTCAGCTTCAACGGCCTTCGCCAGAGCCACAACATCTGGCTAATTGACGGTGGCGAGGCCGATGACCGCGGCGCTGGCGGCGGTATGGACGTTATGCCCTCCCAGGACTCCATTGCCCAATTCGAAACACTGACCAGCAACTACCCGCCAGATTACGGTATCTCCTCCGGCGCGACGATCAGTCTCGCCCTCAAAAGCGGCACCCAGCACTTCCATGGCGAAGGCTACGAGTTCAACCGCAATACCGCATATGACGCCAACGCCCCCTTCAACAAGCAGGCCAACCCTGTCGTTCCCAGGCAGAAGCTGAACTACAACATCTTCGGCTTCAATATTGGCGGGCCGGTGTTCATTCCCAAGCTTTACAACCAGAACAAGCAGAAGACCTTCTTTTTTTGGAATGAAGAATGGCGCAAGCTAATCCAGGGCAGCAGCCCGAACAACGTCTCGACCTTGAACCCGTTGGATATTCCCACTGCGGGTACCGACCTTAAATATGTTGCGCCGGGCTTCGCCAATACCAATCCACTCGACAGCAATGGTAAGCCGCAGGCTGTCGCGGGCATCATTGTTCCGGACCTCGGTTCCAGCAGCAACTACAACGCCCGACTGGCGGCTCTTGGCCTGGTTCCGGGGCAGCCGTTCCCCAACAACACCATTCCGTCGTCCTTGTTTGATCCCAATGCCTTGCTATATTTCAACTCGGGTATCATTCCCAAGCCAAACACGACGGACGGTCACGCCATCACCTCGGCCACTCTGCCCATCAACGTGCTTGACACCGTGGTCCGCGTGGACCACAAGGTCAATGACAAGTGGCAGATTCTTGGCCACTACCTGCACGACTCAGTGACCCAGAACAATGCGCAGCCATTCCTTGGCTGGCTTTGGGCCAGCTTCAACACCGTGACCAGCCAGCTCTCAAATCCGTCGAACAGCGCGGCAATCAAGTTGACCGGCACGATTACGCCCAACCTGTTGCTCGAAGTCAGCATGAACTACGACGGCAACATCATCAACATCACTAACAGCAAGAATTCCTTCCTGCCTACCGGCTGGAGCGCTAACAAGTTCTTCAACAATGGTACGACCAGCCTGCCGAGCATCACCGGTTGGGGGGCTCCGTACAACGTCGCTGAAGATATGGGTTCGTCGCCCTGGCACAACGCAGCCCAGGATTACTCACCCAAGGTTGATATCTCTTACTCCCTGGGCAAGCATGCCACGAAGTTCGGCTTCAGTTACAACCGCTATACCAAGAACCAGCAGATCTTCGGAACGCGCCAAGGAAACTATAATTTTGGAACCAAAACCAGCAACAGCCAATTTATCGGCGACTCCATGATGGATATGCTGCTGGGTATAGCCGGTGGCTACAACCAGGTTCAGGCTGCTCCTATTCGCCATTACGTCAACCAGACCGTATCGGTTTACGCCATGGACAACTGGCACATGACGCCGCGCCTGAGCATTCAGTACGGCCTCCGTTACGATGCCCTGCCGCACGCATGGGAGCGGGCCAACCAGGTCGCCAACTTCGACCCAACAACGTATCAGTCGAGTCTCGCCCCCAATTTCATTAATGGCGCGATTGGAAATGGCTCCATGGATCCAGCAGGACCCGGCTTCTACACCCCAACCGGGGCGACCCAGCCTTTCTATTTGAATGGCATGAGTCTGGCTGGAAAGAACGGCTTCCCTCCCGGACTGGTCAACAACGACTACAAGACTTTACAACCTCGCATCGGATTCTCTGAGGATCTGTTTGGTACGGGGAAGACGATTCTGCGCGGCGGTTTCGGAACTTTCTACGAGCGCATGCAAGGAAACGACATCTACAATGCCGCGACCAACGCTCCCTTCTTTAACAACCCGGGAGCCACCAACGTCTACCTCAGCGACCCGAGTACAAGCTGGGTGACTGGGCAAACTGCATCTCTCCCGTTCTTCGCTCAGGGAATGACCACCCTTGCTCACACGTATCGCGCGCCTGCGGTGGCCATGTATAGTCTTGGTGTTCAGCACGCCGTGGCACCCTCGGTGGTTTTGGTTGTCCAATATGTCGGCAACACGGCATGGCACCAGAACATCAATCACAACATCAACAACTTTCCGCTGAACACCGACTTGACGGTTCGGGCAAATGCAGGAGACTCGAGCAATCAATCGGGTACAAACCCCCTTCACGCAAACCTCTCCAACAGCAACTTCTATCGGACCTACCAGGGTTACGGGGGAATCAACCAGCAGGAGAACACCACCAACGGAAACTATAACGGCTTCCAGTCGGGTGTTCGCGTGCAGAATAAATGGGGACTGAGTGGCGAGCTCGATTACACGTACTCGCACGAGATAGACCTCACCAGCTCAGACCTCAACAACATCAGCAACCCCTACAATTTTAAGTACGACAAGGGTTCTGGTACGCTGGATCGCCGCCAGATGGTAAATGCCAACTATGTGTACAACCTTCCCATTTTCAACAAGGGGACGGGCTTTACCCACTCCTTGCTGGGTGGGTGGCAGTTGGCGGGTACCATGATCTTCCAGACCGGTGCACCGCAGATATCCGGTCTTTCAATCGGCTATGATCCCATTGGGCTGGGCGGTGGCTATATCAATCGTCCCAACATCAACGGCAAAGTGACTTACAAACATACCCAAAAGAATTGGTTCAACACTGGTAATTTCAGTGCACCTCTCCCAGCTTGGGCCGGTGGACCGAACCAGGGCTTTGGTGATGCCGGTAAGGACGCCATCCAATTACCCGGACGTACCAACTTCGCGACATCGCTGTACAAGTCGTTTGCGATCAGGGAAGCAGCGCACTTCGAGTTCCGCGCGGAGACGTTCAACACCTTTAACAGCACTCAGTACAACGGCGTAAATGCCAGCTTGGGAGACTCGAACTTCGGCAAAGTCACCAG
The DNA here is from genome assembly GCA_025355385.1 of Acidobacteriaceae bacterium. Taxonomy (GTDB): domain Bacteria; phylum Acidobacteriota; class Terriglobia; order Terriglobales; family Acidobacteriaceae; genus JANXZS01. Next base: position 9,440 of record JANXZS010000012.1, read on the forward strand.
TGCTTTCGATCCCCGCATAATGGAGTTCGGCGGCAAGATAGTCTTCTAGCTCAAACCCCAACCTGGGCGCGGCAGGCCTATCGCCTGTCGCGCCCTTTTTCTATGCCCGGTGCGCGGCTTGCCACGGTTCAAGGTCACGCGTACCGTTAGGTAGAAACCTGCCCGGAGGGATGAGTGAAGGGATTTCGCCGAATCGTTCTGCACCTATGGCTGGTGTGGATAGGCGCAGGCGGAACAGCAGTTTTGCTGGCCCAAAGCAGCACGCGTGCAAAAGCATTGGTGTTAGAGCAGCAGGGTAAGACCCTCGCAGCCGAGCGGGCATGGCGTGGCATGGTCAAGAGCAATCCCCGCAATGCGGAGGCTCTTGCGCATGTAGGTCTGCTGGAGGCACGCCAGGAGCACTATCCCGAGGCTATTACCTTTTATCGCCGAGCTTTCGCCCTCAATGCATCAATTCCCGGAATGCGAATGAATCTCGGCCTGGCGCTCTTCAAGGCAGGCAAATTCCAGGATGCCATCCAGCCCTTCAATTCCGAAATAGAGAAGCATCCGGGCGACCCGCGGCTGACCATACTCCTCGGTATGGCTCATTACGGAATGGGTGACTACCCCGGAGCGATTCCTTACCTTAGACAGGCGGCGATCAATGAGCCGCAGAGTCTCCCCTTGCGATTGACCCTGGCGCATAGTTGCCTGTGGACCAAGCAGTACCAGTGTGTTCTCGACGTCTATAAGGAGATTCTCGACCTGAACGAAGAGTCTGCCGAAGCCGACATGCTGGCAGGCGAAGCCCTGGACGAGAAGGGCGACAATGCGGGAGCCACGGAGCAATTTCGCGCTGCTGTACGAGCTAATCCGAAAGAGCCGAATGCGCATTTTGGGCTGGCCTACTTGTTGTGGGCACAGAGCCGCTTTGAAGAGGCGGCGAAGGAATTTCAGGCCGAGCTCGACAATGATGCCAAGCACGGACAGGCCCGCGCTTATCTGGGCGATTGCTATGTTCAGCTGAACGAATTCGATAAGGCAAAGCCGGAGCTGGAAAAGGCTGTCATTGCTGAGCCGTCGCTGGCGCTGGTGCATCTCGATCTGGGTATCGTCTATGCAGATGCTGGTCAGAAAGACGAAGCGCAAAAGGAACTGCTAAGAGCCGCTGCGCTCGACCCAAAGGAAGTAGCCCCGCACTGGAGGCTGGCAAAGCTCTATCAGACCATGGGCAAGAAGGATGAATCCAAAGCAGAGTTTGCCAAGGCAAGCACAATGAACAAGCAGGCAAGCCAGGCTTTGCATGAAAAGATCGCAGGCGCCAGCCCGCGTCCAACGGAATAGTGGTCGCCAGTCGTTTCGCGTCGCATGTGTGATTCCTGCCGACGATTGGAGAATCTCGATTGCATTAGCGAACGCTGTCGTCTGATCGGCCTCGGGAATCTATTCGAGAGTTGCGGTGCAAAAGCCGATATGAACAGAACTTTGTGCAGGATGTAATCTAAGCGATTCGACGCTGCTCCATCGAACCGATTTATTCAGTCCTCATTCTTTCCTTCAAGTTCTTTGCCAGCTTCTCAATTGCGTCCGCCTTTTTCACAACGGCAAACGAGAGTATGTCTTTGTTGCTTTTCGAGACTTCAATCTTCAACTCCTGGGCCAGTTGAAGCAGCCTGTTGGTGTCGGCGAGAATCTGTGCCTGGCGCTGGGTAGTCTGTGAGTTTATGTCGGGTTTCGCCCCCGTTTGTATTGCCGCCTTGTCGCCACTTTGTTCAACCGTGGTAGGCGTTTGCGCGGCGGCCGCTGCGGAACCTCCGCTCTTCGGAAGCAATGCACCCGAGGCTTGTGCTGCGGCGACGACGGGGAAGCCTGCCAGCAAAATCAGGATCGTGATCCTGCCGCAAAAGCCACCCATGTTCCCCCTCAGCCTCTGCATCTTGACGCCCTCTTTTAAAACAGAATTGGAACGAATGAAATAGCCTTGGAACAATTCATTCGGATCTCATCTTGTCTTTGACCTGTTTCGCGAGTTTCTCGATTGCTTCTGCCTTGATCGCTTGCGGATAGGCCGCCCCGCCCTTATCGCCCTTCGCAATCTCGGCCCTGAGTTGTTGAGCCAGCAGCACCAGTTTGTCGGTGTCGGCGATGACACGTTCCTGGCGTAGTTTATTCTTAACAGCCGTCGCCTGCTCCAGTTTTCTGCGCTCGATCGGATCGTCGTCGTATTGCTTCCGAATATCGGGCGGTCGCGGTGTGGGATCGGGAATGATATGGGGATTCTCTATCCTGGGGCCCGGTGCAGGCATCTGGGCAGTGGCTACGCAGGTCAAAGCACACAGCCCTACCGCAAGGGCAAGCCAACCCCGAATTGCGCAGAGCCCACTCCGACTTCGCACCAATCTAGTATATGAAGATCAGCAAGACCCTGATAGAGCAGTTGGTGGTGATCTTCGTCCGGCAAACATTCTTTGACTGCGGGCCGACCTCGGGGATGTTGACGAATGACGGAACGTCAGGTGCAACGACAGTCTCTGG
>JANXZS010000018.1 GCA_025355385.1 Acidobacteriaceae bacterium
GATGCCAGACATTACGGCGACGCACCCGTGCGTCGCTGCAGCGCCTGGGTCATGGCTGTTCGGGCTGGCGTAGCTCAGCTGGTAGAGCATCTGATTTGTAATCAGACGGTCGGGGGTTCAAGTCCCTTCGCCAGCTCCAGACTTATTCCGGCGTGGACGGTCGGCAGCAGGGGAATTTTGTGCGCTGGCTGGCTTCGGCCTCCGGTTTTCGCCCGCAGTCATCCCATCTACTTCTCCCGTCTCCCGAAGCTGTTTTCGAGGGAATTTGTAGTCTCCGTCGAGACCTCCCGGGAAAGTTGGTGTGCGGAGATGGAGAAGGTGTCGGCGAGCGGGACGACACAGGTTTTGTTGAAAGGGATGTGCACAGGTGGCCGAGCGGTTAATGGCAGCAGACTGTAAATCTGCCGCTCCTTGCGAGCTACGGAGGTTCGAATCCTCCCCTGTGCACCACAAGATTTGCGGGTCCGGCGGGTGAACTTTCTAGCCGGTGGCCGACGCAAGGGGATTGCGCTTCTGCTGCTTGCCGGACTGGCGTTGCTGGCCTGGGAGACGATCGATCCGGGGCAGGTCCGGTGGGTAGTGATGCTGATTTTAGGGGGATTTGCCCTACGCGTCGTGTTGGCTACCGGGTCGCGCGACAAGGCCGATACGCGTTACGATAGGGAAGAGCGTCCGCAGTAGCTGGCGGGCAGATTTTGAGTAGGCTGATGTAGCTCAGTCGGTAGAGCACTCCCTTGGTAAGGGAGAGGTCACCGGTTCAAACCCGGTCATCAGCTCCAGGAATTGGGAGCAGCGCAGACAAGGGGTGAGGCAGCAGGGAAGCGTATTGGGATGCGCATTCCGGCGGCATTTGCTGTCTGACTGGTCGTTGAGGCGGGAGTAACTCAGTGGTAGAGTCACAGCCTTCCAAGCTGTTGGTCGCGGGTTCGATTCCCGTCTCCCGCTCCAGGTTCAGGGTTGCAGTTGGTAGGGTCGTAGTTCTTCGTATCGCAAGTGCCTGGCCATGGGCGCCGATGGCGCGAGGGCGGTGCGGGAGTTGGGAACATGTTCGAACAGTCAATGATTCCGATTCAGGATCAGCAGCGCGTGTCTGAAGTGAGCGCCGTGCTGGAGCGTACGTTTGCTACAGGGAGCGTGGCGGCTTTTCTCAAGCAGGTGCAATCCGCTGGGCTGCGGGTTCGCGATTTTGAGGGGATTCTCTCACGCGGCCTGATTGGGGCAAGTACTCCCGCGCTCTATGCTGCGCTACCGGATTCAGATCGCGGGCAGGTTCGTGAGCGGTATCTGGCGCTGGTGGAGCGAGTGGCGCCGGAGCACCGAGCGAAGTTTTTAAAGGTCTACGCGTATTACTGAAGCAGGGAACCATGACCAGAGCGGAAGATGGCGTCTACGTCGTGGTGTGGAAGTTCGAAGTGAAAGCGGGATGCGAGGCGGAATTTCTTGGCGCATATGGATCCGATGGAGACTGGGCTCAACTCTTCCGCAAGTCACAGGGGTTTCTGCGCGTAGAGCTAGCGAGAAGCGTGATGAGCGGCGACCGGTTTTTCACCTTTGATTATTGGGTTCCGAGTGGTGCGTTTCTGGCGTTTTGTTCGGAGAATGGCGCCGAGTATGAGGCGCTCGATGAGAAGTGGGAAGCAATCACGGAGCGGGAGCGGCGCATAGGCGCTTTTCCGTCCGAGTAAATCAGGAGAGCGATTGAGATGGCGAAGGAGAAGTTTGACCGATCCAAGCCGCATGTGAATGTGGGAACGATCGGGCACATTGATCACGGCAAGACGACGTTGACGGCGGCGATCACGAAGGTGTTGTCGAAGCACAACCCGAAGAACTTGTTTCGCTCGTTTGATTCCATTGACAATGCGCCGGAAGAGCGGGAGCGGGGCATCACGATCGCGACGGCGCACGTGGAGTACGAGACGGCGAACCGTCATTACGCGCACGTGGATTGCCCGGGTCACGCGGATTACATCAAGAACATGATTACCGGCGCGGCGCAGATGGACGGTGCAATCCTGGTGGTAGCAGCGACCGATGGTCCCATGCCGCAGACCAAGGAGCACGTGCTTCTGGCGCGCCAGGTAGGTGTGCCGTATGTATGCGTGTTTTTGAACAAGTGCGATGCGGTGGATGATCCCGAGCTGATCGATCTGGTGGAGATGGAGGTTCGTGAACTTCTGTCGAAGTACAACTTCCCGGGCGATGATCTGCCGGTGGTGCGCGGTTCTGCGCTGGGTGCATTGAACGGGGAAGCGAAGTGGGAAGCCTCGGTGGATGAACTGATGGAGGCGGTAGACAAGAATGTTCCCATGCCTGCGCGTGCGATCGACCAGCCGTTCCTGATGCCGATCGAGGATATTTTCTCGATCTCCGGGCGGGGCACGGTGGTGACGGGCCGTATCGAGCGGGGCAAGGTGAAGGTAGGCGAGGAAGCCGAGATAGTGGGTTTCCGCGATACGCGCAAGACGGTCGTGACCGGCGTGGAGATGTTCAAGAAGCAGTTGGACGAAGGCCTGGCGGGGGATAACGCGGGACTCCTGCTGCGCGGCATCGCCAAGGAAGATGTGGAGCGGGGGATGGTACTGGCCAAGCCGGGATCGATTACGCCGCACACCAAGTTCAAGGGCGAGGTGTATGTGTTGTCGAAGGAAGAGGGCGGTCGTCATACTCCATTTTTCAACGGGTATCGTCCGCAATTCTACTTCCGCACGACGGATGTGACGGGCACGGCGAAGCTGCCGGAGGGTACGGAGATGGTGATGCCGGGAGACAACGTGCAGCTGGAGATTGAGCTGCATACGCCGGTGGCCATGGAAAAAGGCCTGCGCTTCGCCATCCGCGAAGGCGGACGCACCGTAGGCGCCGGTACCATCGCCGAAATCGTCAAGTAAACGGAAGTTAAAAAACTACATGGCTTCGGGCGCGTGAAAGCGCCCGAAGTGATTCAGGGAGGCGGGCTAAGTGCTCTCCGGATCGGTTAGGATGAACAGAGATGCGTGAAATCGTGACGTTGCAATGTCCGGTATGCAAGGAACGAAATTACTCGACGACGAAGAACAAGAAGACGACCACTGGCCGTCTGGAGTTCTCGAAGTTCTGCAATCGTTGCCGCAAGCACACCGACCACAAGGAAACCAAGTAAAGCGGTTTTCGGCAGTCAGCGATGTGTTGTCAGGCTCTGATTCTGGAGCTGTCCTGCAAGTTGACAGCTGATTTCCGAGAGTTGATGGCTGTTCTACAGGGGCGTAAGCTCAGTGGCTAAACTGCCGGTCTCCAAAACCGGACTCCTCGGTTCGAATCCGAGCGCCCCTGCCAGTAGTTGAAGTCTTGCCGAGCGAGCAGGAGTGGCGGGAGCCGTTTGGAACGGTTGTCGCGGGAGAGGGCTACGATGCCCGTTGTGGAAAAGGGAAAGAATATGACCAAGGCAATCGCGGTGCCGGACAGCGACAGCGGGAAACCGAATCAGCTCGCCGGCCTCTACCCCAAGACCGTCGATTTTCTTAAAGATGTCCGCGGCGAGATGCGCAAAGTAGTGACGCCGTCGAAGGGGGAAGTGCGTGCCACGACGACGGTGGTCATCGTGACAGTGTTCGCATTCGCGGCGTATTTCTACGTTGTCGACCAGGTTCTTGGCCGGACGGTACAGGCTGTGCTGCACTCGTTGGGTGGCGCGCAGTAGAGCGATCCCACTACTACTATGTCCTGAGTAAGTGCAGCTTTTCTGAACGCAAAAGCTGCGCCGGGGTCGGCTATCCGGGCACACCTGAAGTGGACATGCTCCAAGCATGGCGAAAGAGGAATGGATGGCGGAAGAAATTTCAGGGCCAGTAGATAAAGCGGCAGGTTCAGAACAGTTGGGGCCACCCGCGAACGAGAATTTCAAGTGGTACATCATTCACGCCTACTCGGGTTTCGAGCGCAAGGTGCGGGAGTCGCTCGAGGGCCGCGTGCAGGCGTTCGGCCTGCAGAACAGGATCGGCCGCGTGATGATTCCGCTGGAGTCTGTGACGGAAGTCGTCAACGGCAAGAAGCGCACGGTGGAGAGGGTATTCCTTCCCGGGTATGTGCTGGTTGAGATGGATATGGATAACGATCTGTGGCACATTGTCAAAAACACGCCGCGGGTGACGGGTTTTCTTGGTACGGGCGACAAGCCGGTGGCCCTGAGCGAGGAAGAAGTAAGCTCGATTCTCTTCCGCACAGATACGTCGAAGGATAAGCCCCGGCTCAAGATCAAATTTGAGAAGAATGAGTCGGTGCGTATCACGGAGGGCCCCTTTGCCAACTTCAATGGCATCGTGGATGAAGTGAATGAAGATCGAGAGACGGTGAAGGTGATGGTCACGATCTTTGGCCGCTCCACTCCGGTCGAGCTTGAATTTGGCAAGGTAGAGAAGGTCGTTTAACACCAGCTATTGGGCTCGCAGCTTCTAACCGTGCGCTTGCGTTCGCGATCGTGAGTCAGATCCGAAGGAGGGCGCGAATAGGAAGTAGCTAAGAGTTGGCAGCTAGAAGTTGAGGAAGGTTTTCATAGATGGCTCCGAAGAAAATTCAGACATACGTCAAGTTGCAGATCACTGCCGGCAAGGCAACGCCGGCGCCTCCCGTCGGGCCCGCGCTTGGCCAGGCGCAGGTCAACATCATGGAGTTCTGCAAGCAATTCAACGCGCGCACGCAGATCAAAGAGATGGAAGGCCTGATTATTCCGGTGGTCATCACCGTCTACACCGACCGCACGTTTTCCTTTGTTACCAAGACGCCACCTGCCGCCGTTTTGCTGAAGAAGGCTGCTGGCCTGGCGAAGGGTTCCGGTACCCCGAACAAAGAGAAAGTTGGCAAGGTGACCGAAGCCCAGGTGCGCGAGATTGCCACCCAGAAGATGCCCGACTTGAACGCCGCCTCAGTAGAGACCGCGATCAAGAGCATCAAGGGCACGGCGCGCTCGATGGGAATTGACGTGGTCGCTTAAAGCCATCATCCGCTCCGCGCTTCTGGCTATCGGGGAACTTAGGTGTCTGTGACTGATACGGACCGCTCAATGTATTCGGAATTCTCCTGTCACGGGGATACGCGAGGACTGACGTTGTACTTTGAAGAGGTCCAACCGCGGTTGCTTTGAGGCGTTCGCAGCCGGGACAGCGTGCCGCGGAGATGTTAGCGAATCGAAGGCGATATTTCGAGGCCTCCCCCCAACTTGCGAGCTTGCATTTGGGTTTCATTTGGTAGATACTACACAGTATGTCTGTAGCTCCGATTACAGGCCGTCACCAGGGTTGACCGGCGAGTCCGGATCCAACCAGCACCACGGCAAGGCGAAACATATAAGCTGAGCGGTGGGAGACGAGGAACAATGGCGAAAAAAGCAAGCAAGAATATTGACAAGGCGCGCGCGCAGGTTGAAGCGCGACCCTACCCGCTTCCCGAAGCAGTCTCTCTACTCCAAAAGATCAAGTTTGCGAAGTTCGACGAGACAGTCGATTTAACACTGCGCCTGGGCGTGGACCCGCGTCATGCAGACCAGATGGTTCGCGGCACCGTGGTTCTGCCGCACGGCTTGGGCAAGACCAAGAAGGTTGCCGTCATCGCCTCCGGTGACCGCCTCAAGGATGCCGAAGCAGCGGGTGCTGACATCGTCGGCGGGGAAGACCTGGTGGAGAAGATCCAAAAGGAAGGGTGGACGGATTTCGACGCTCTGATCGCGACGCCGGACATGATGAAGTCGGTGGGACGTCTGGGCAAAGTGCTCGGACCCCGCGGTCTGATGCCCAATCCAAAGACTGGTACCGTAACCAATGACGTGGCTGCCGCGATCAAGGAAATCAAGGCCGGCAAGATCGAGTTTCGTACCGATAAGACCGCGTTGGTGCATGTGCCGGTAGGTAAGATTTCATTTCCGCCCGAGAAGTTGATCGACAACGCTACCACGGTAATTTCTAGCATCGTCCGCGCCAAGCCTTCGGCGGCGAAGGGTAAATACATCAAGGGCATTACGCTGAGCTCGACGATGGGCCCAGGCATTTTGCTCGATGGCGCAGTCGCGGATACGGCAGCCAAGGCCTAGGCCGGCTTCCGGTCAGATTTTTATGATCAGGTTTCAGGTCGGGTGCGGCAATCTCTGGCGAAGTTTGACTAGGGACTGTGAGTGCCGGCCAGCAAGGATTCGGGAAATAATGCCATTAAGCAAAGCAAAGAAGGCGGAGCAGATCGACAAGTTGTCGCAGGAGCTTAAGGGCTCTACGACGGCTATTGTCGGCACTTTCGCAAAACTGACGGTCTCTCAGGATTTCCAGTTGCGCAAGGCCGTTCGCGGCGTTGGGGGCAGCTATCGCGTGGTCAAGAACAAGCTTGCCGCACGCGCAGCTCAGGGAACCGGAGTAGAAGCGGCACTGCAGGGCCTGAAGGGCGTTTCGTCCGTGGCATATACCAGCGGCGACCCGGTGGCGCTGGCCAAAGCTCTCTCCGCGTGGGTAAAAGACAATTCCGAATTTACCTTCAAGCTGGGTATTTTGGATGGCAGGGTATTGACAGTCGCCCAGATCGGCGAACTGGCGACCATGCCGAGTAAGGAAGAGATTTACGCTAAGCTGCTGTTCCTGATCAACTCGCCAGCGCAACGGCTGGCAACCGTGATCAGCGCCACAGGCCGCGATCTGGCGGTGGTAATCAATCAGGGAGTGGAGAAGGGTAAGTTTGCAGCGCCGGCAGCAAGTGCCGCGGTCGAGCCTGTCGTGGCGGCGAAGGTTGCGGCACCAGCTGAGCCCGCGACGCCCGCTGAGCCCGCGGCTGAGATTGTAGTATCGAAAGAGCCAGGTGCGATGGAAGTTGTGGCCCCGGTGGCTACGGAGCCTGCAGGCTCGGCTCCGGCGGAGCCCTCGGCAGCTCCGGTGGTGGAAGCTATCGACGAGCCGGCCGTGGGCGCAATAACTCCCGACGAGCCGGCAGCTTCGTAGAAGAATTCTGGGCGAGTTTCGCCCTGACCCGTCGGAAACAGCGGCCTTGCCTTGGCCCTGTTGAGAGACAAGTTTTCGTGCAATCGGCATAGGGGTGCCAAGTCTGGGCACATCGGAAACCTCAGCCAATGCGACAACCGACGCGCTTACGCGGGTCGGAGCAGTAAAAAATTTAGTTTAGGTTAAAGTGGAGAGAATCATGGCGGACTTACAGCAGTTAGAGGAACAGATTGTCGGGCTTAGCCTGTTGGACGCGGCTGCCCTTGTGAAGAAGCTAGAAGAGCGACTCGGCGTCTCGGCGGCAGCAGCGGCACCGGCGGCGGCGGCTGGGGGAGCGGCAGCAGCAGCGGCTCCAGTCGAAGAGCAGACCGAGTTCACCGTGATCCTCAAGGATCAGGGAGCGAACAAGATCAACACCATCAAGGCGGTACGGGAAGTGACCTCGCTCGGCCTGAAGGAAGCGAAGGATCTCGTGGATGGCGCTCCCAAGCCCCTGAAGGAGAACGCCACCAAGGAAGAAGTTGAGACGATCAAGAAGAAATTCGATGGCGTCGCGACCCTAGAAGTCAAGTAGGCAAGTTGCATGCCAAAGCAAGACGCGCTATGCTCAGTCATGGGGCGTCTCGCTTAGGCTGTAAGTTTTTTTCGGTCACGAAGACGCGAAAGGCTGCGTTGATTTTTGCGCCTGGCATAACGCCAGCGCGTCGATCCCTGAGTTGATTGGGTATCGCACGACAGTTCTCGGCACGCTGGTGCCGACATTTCTGCAAAGCGGGCGGCGGGTTTGCAGTAATGCTGAATGATCTGCTGTGAGGCGGCACACACGCTAGTTCTAAACCGGTGGGAATCGGACATTCTATTTTCGTCAAGTGCACAATTCGGTTGTGACGCTCGAGGGGCTTCCTGTCCCTACGAGCCTTTTGCGTTGTTCGTGGCAGGCCATTTGTGGTCGGGCCTGACATATTGCGATTGTCTGATATTGTGATGCCGATTTTACCCATCATCTGGCTAACGTGTCCCGAATAAATACACGGGACACAAGCGCGAAATCTTTACCGTTCTGAAATCTTTATCGGTCTTACATCGGACCGCGCATTGCAGGTTGGCTGAAGCCGTTTTTCCAGGCGCATTCTTTGGTAGGTTCGCCTGATTTTAATAGAAAGCCATGTCCGGTCTGAACGAGGCGGGTCGGATATGCGAGCGGAAGTGTATTACCAGATTTGCCGTTTGACTCGGGCGGCAGGTCTTCTTCCGGTGTACAGTGCCGGAGCCTCGGGGACACGAGTTCCAGGAGTGAAGCATGCCGAACGACCACCGCGCCATTCGCAGTCGTCTTGATTTCTCGAAGATTCCAACCTCAATCCAAATACCTAACCTGATTGAAGTTCAGCGCCGCTCCTATGAGCGCTTCTTGCAGATGGACAAACTGCCTTCGGAGCGTGAAGACAACGGGCTCCAGTCTGTTTTTACTTCGGTTTTTCCGATCACGGATTTTCGCAATATCTCGCAGCTCGACTTTGTGGACTACTCGATTGGCAACTGGGAGTGCAAGTGCGGCCACCTGAAGGGCCTGCATCACCTGCGCACTGCCTGCGTCAATTGTGGCGCGATGGTGATCACCGATCCATTCCACTCGGGCGACGTGCTGTGCCAGAAGTGCGGAACCTACAATAAGAACACCCCCGACTTCTGCAACAAGTGCGGCGATCCTGCAGGTTTGCAGTTGAAGTACGACCAGGCAGAGTGCGAAGAGCGCGGCATGACGTATTCGGCGCCGCTCAAGGTCACGGTGCGTCTGACGATCTACGACAAGGATGCGGAGACGGGCAACAAGTCTATCCGTGACATCAAGGAGCAGGAAGTGTTCTTCGGCGACATTCCGCTGATGACGCAGAATGGCACCTTTATCATCAACGGCACGGAGCGAGTGATCGTATCGCAGTTGCACCGCTCGCCCGGCGTCTTCTTTGAGACGGCGAGCAACCGCACCTACTTCTTGGGCAAGATCATTCCTTATCGAGGATCGTGGGTGGAGTTCGAGTACGACCAGAAGAACACGCTGTATGTGCGCATCGACCGCAAGCGTAAATTTCTGGGAACGATATTCCTTCGCGCACTCGGTCTGCGCTCGGACGAGGAGATTCTCAAGACTTTTTACACCGTCGATACCATCGCTGTTGCGGATGGCAAGTTGCACTGGACGATCAGCGAAGCCGCGAAGCCGACCCACCTGCTGGGCGCCAAGCCTGCACACGCGATCCTGGTAAAGGGCGAGGAGGTTGCGCACTCCGGACGTAAGGTCACGCCTTCGATCCTGAAGGCCTTGCGCGCGGCCAAGATCGCACAGGTGGAAGTGGAGCAGTCCGAGCTGGATGGCGCCATGACTGCAGCCGACGTTGTCGACCAGACAACCGGCGAGGTCCTGGTGGAATCGAATGTTGAGCTAAACGCCGAGCGCCTTCACAAGATCACCGAGAGCGGCGTAACCGCCATTGAGGTGTTCTTCCCCGAGCGCGACGATGTGGGCAACATCATCAGCAATACGCTGCGCCGCGATTCCGTGCGCAAGCCGGAAGAGGCTCTGATCGAGATCTACCGCAAACTGCGTCCAGGCGATCCGCCGACGCTGGATACGGCAACCGCGCTCTTCGAGGGCATGTTCTTCGATGCCCGTAAGTATGACTTCTCGCGGGTGGGCCGCCTGAAGTTCAACATCAAGCTGTACGAGAACCAGGAAGAGACTCCGCTGGACCATCGCACGCTGACGCCGGAAGATTTCTATTCGACGATCCGCTACCTGCTGAAGCTGCGCAAGAACATTGGCGTGGTAGATGACATCGATCACCTTGGCAACCGTCGCGTGCGCGCGGTGGGCGAGCTGATGGAGAACCAGTTCCGCATCGGGCTGGTGCGCATGGAGCGTGCCATCAAAGAAAAGATGAGCGTGTATCAGGAGATGTCTACGGCCATGCCGCACGACCTGATCAACGCCAAGCCGGTAATGGCGGCGATCCGCGAGTTTTTCGGATCTTCGCAGTTGTCGCAGTTCATGGATCAGACCAACCCGCTGTCGGAGATCACGCACAAGCGGCGCCTCTCCGCACTTGGGCCGGGCGGCCTGAGCCGCGAGCGCGCGGGCTTTGAAGTTCGAGACGTTCATCCTACTCACTACGGCCGTATCTGCCCGATTGAGACGCCGGAAGGCCCGAACATTGGCCTCATCAGCTCGCTCTCGTGCTTTGCGCGCATCAACGAGTACGGCTTCATCGAGTCGCCTTACCGCAGGGTTAAGGATGGGCGCATTCTCGACTTTATACAGGTGACCAACGCAGGCGAAAGCGGTCTGCGCGTGGGCGACCACCTGGAGATGGCCGAGTCAGCCAAGCTGAACGAACAGTTGAAAAAGGACAAGAAGCGTGCGATCGAGTTCGAGCCCTTCTCGTTTTATCTCTCGGCATGGGAAGAAGATCGTCATACCATCGCACAGGCGAACATTGAGATGGATGCGGAGGGCCATATCACCGAAGAGCTGGTGAATGCTCGCCGCACGGGAAACTTCGTGCTGGTCAATCGCGCCGAGGTCGACTACATCGACGTCAGCCCGAAGCAGCTTGTCTCAGTGGCTGCATCGCTGGTGCCGTTCCTTGAGCATGATGATGCCAACCGCGCATTGATGGGCGCCAACATGCAGCGCCAGTCGGTGCCGCTGCTTGTGGCGGAAGCTCCGCTGGTGGGCACGGGTATGGAAGGCGTTACCGCGCGCGACTCCGGCGCTGTGATTTTGGCTCGCCGCAACGGTGTAGTGGACTCGGTTGACTCCGAGCGCATCATCATCCGCGTAGAGGGAGAGCACCATCCTACTCAGCTTTCGCGTGAGGTTGGATCGGATATTTATCAGCTGACCAAGTTCAAGCGCTCGAACCAGAACACGTGTATCAATCAGAAGCCGATCGTGCGTCATGGCGATCGCGTGGTGACGGGCCAGGTGATTGCGGATGGTCCTTGCACGGAGCAGGGCGAGTTGGCGCTGGGTCGAAACGTGCTGGTCGCCTTCATGCCATGGCGGGGTTATAACTTCGAGGACGCGATCCTCATCTCTGAGAAACTGGTGCGCGAGGATTACTACACCTCGGTCCACATCGAGGAGTTTGAGATTGAAGCCCGCGACACCAAGCTGGGGCCGGAAGAAATTACGCGGGACATTCCCAATGTGTCGGAGTCGGCGCTGCGCGATCTGGATGAGAGCGGTGTTATCCGCATCGGAGCCAAGATCAAGCACAATGACATCCTGGTGGGTAAGGTCACGCCCAAGGGCGAAACCCAGTTGACGCCGGAAGAGAAGCTGCTGCGCGCGATCTTCGGTGAAAAGGCCGGCGATGTTCGCGATGCTTCGCTGACGTGCCCTCCAGGCATTGAAGGAACAGTGGTGGACGTGCGCATCTTCTCCCGCAAGGGGCAGGAAAAAGATGAGCGCGCCAAGCTGATCGAGGGCGAGCAGGTAGCGAAGCTCGAAAAGAACCTTGCCGATGAGATTCGTATTCTCACCGACGAGCGGCTGAAGCGGCTGGAAGCGATTCTCGGCAACAAAGTGGTGCTTTCAGATCTGCATGACGAGCGCACCAATAAGCGCCTGATCGTGAAGGATGCGGTGGTGGATCGCGATACCATTGAACGCATCTCGACCAAGAACCTGAAGCGCATTCGTTATGCCGACAAGGATCCGCGTGTAAACGAGCAGATCGACGAGATCGAGGAGATGACCTCGCGTCAGATTGATGTGCTGCGCAAGATCACCAACGAAAAGATCGGCAAGCTGCAGAAGGGCGATGAACTGGCACCGGGTGTGATCAAACTGGTGAAGGTCTATATCGCCATGAAGCGCAAGTTGTCGGTGGGCGACAAGATGGCCGGCCGCCACGGGAACAAAGGCGTGATTGCGCGCATCCTTCCTGAGGAAGATATGCCGTATCTACCCGATGGCACGCCGGTGGAGATTGTTCTAAATCCGCTGGGCGTTCCTTCTCGTATGAACGTGGGTCAGATTCTCGAAACACATCTGGGATGGGCTGCGCACAAGCTGGGCCAGAAAGTGGCCGAGATTGTGGAGCGCAACCGGGATGCCAACGAGGTTCGTGCCTACATAACGGAACGCTTTGCCAATACGGCCACGTTGCGGCAGTTGCTCGAGCTGAATGACGAGACGCTGTTGCGGGTAGCAGCCGGCATGAAGCGCGGCATCTGGTTCGGCACGGCGGTATTCGACGGAGCGCAGGAGAGCGAGATCAAGGCTCTGCTGGCTGCGGCGGAGTTGCCCAGCTCCGGCAAGACGGGCTTATTCGATGGCATGACCGGCGAACCGTTCGAAGAGCCGGGGACAGTGGGCTACATCTACATGCTGAAGCTCTCGCATCTTGTCGATGACAAGATTCACGCTCGTTCGATCGGACCGTACTCGCTGATCACCCAGCAGCCGCTGGGCGGAAAGGCGCAATTCGGTGGCCAGCGCTTTGGAGAGATGGAAGTATGGGCGCTCGAAGCGTATGGCGCAGCCTACATCCTGCAGGAGCTGCTCACTGCCAAGTCCGATGACGTGTACGGCCGCACCAAGATCTACGAGGCCATCGTCAAGGGCGAAGCTGCCATTGAGCCGGGCGTTCCGGAGTCGTTCAACGTACTAATTCGCGAGCTGCAGTCGCTCTGCCTGGATGTGGAACTGATTAAGCAGGCGGACATCAAAAAGCAGCCAATGCCTGCCATCGCGGCAGCCGATTAGATCGTGTCCCGGGCCGCGCAGTAGCGGCTCCGGGCACTGGTTCATCGCCCAGATTTTTGAAGACAGGCGCCTGTCCCATAAGAGCTAACGGCTCCCCCGGGAAGGACAGGAACCGATAAACATTTATCCCGGGAACGCAGCAGGCCACACTCCGCCGGCAATATGCCATGCGGAGAAAGGTGCCAAGGAGGGTCGTCTTGTACCGTTCCAGCCCATTTGAACTCACCAGCCCGATCACGGACTTCGACGCAATTCGCATCAGCCTTGCTTCGCCGGAAAAGATCCGCAGCTGGTCTCACGGCGAAGTCACAAAACCCGAGACCATTAATTACAGAACCTTCAAGCCGGAGCGCGACGGACTTTTCTGCGCCCGCATCTTTGGCCCGGTCACCGACTGGGAATGCCTATGCGGCAAGTACAAGCGAATGAAGCACCGCGGCGTAATCTGCGACAAGTGCGGCGTGGAAGTTACGCTGTCCAAGGTGCGCCGTGAGCGCCTCGGCCACATCGAGTTGGCGTCGCCTTGTTCGCACGTCTGGTTCTTCAAGGGCCTGCCATCGCGTATTGGGCACCTGCTGGACATTTCGCTGCGCGACCTGGAGAGCGTGCTCTACTTCGAGAGCTATGTAGTCGTTGATCCTGGCGACGCACCTGCAAAGGAACGCGAGATCATTAAGGACGAAGCACGCTTCCGCGAGCTCGACCAGCAATATCGTCCTACCGGCTTCAAGGGCATGATGGGCGCCGAGGCGATCAAGGAACTTCTCAAGCGGGTGAGCATCGACGAGTTGTCAATCGAGCTGCGCGAGAAGATGAAGATTGAATCCTCTTTGCAGAAGCGGCTGAAGTACGCCAAGCGGCTGAAGGTGGTGGAGGCATTCCGCAAATCCGGCAACAAGCCGCAGTGGATGATCCTTGACGTCATCCCGGTCATTCCTCCGGAGCTGCGCCCATTGGTACCGCTGGATGGCGGACGCTTTGCCACGTCAGATTTGAACGATCTGTACCGCCGCGTGATCAACCGCAACAACCGCCTGAAGAAGCTCATGGACCTGCATGCGCCTGAGGTGATTGTGCGCAACGAAAAGCGCATGCTGCAAGAAGCTGTAGATGCGTTGTTTGACAACGGCCGTCGTGGCCGCGTGCTGCGTGGCGCGAACAATCGTCCGCTGAAGTCATTGTCCGATACGCTAAAGGGCAAGCAGGGGCGCTTCCGTCAGAACCTGCTGGGCAAGCGCGTCGATTACTCCGGCCGCTCGGTGATCGTGGTGGGTCCGGAGCTGAAGCTGCACCAGTGCGGTTTGCCGAAGAAGATGGCGCTCGAACTCTTCAAGCCGTTCATCTATCACCGGCTGGAGCAGACGGGGCATTGCACCACCATCAAGCAGGCAAAGGAGATGGTCGAACTGCAGGAGCCCATTGTGTGGGACATCCTGGAAGAGGTCATCAAGGATCATCCGGTGCTGCTGAACCGCGCCCCGACGCTGCACCGTCTTGGCATCCAGGCGTTCGAGCCGGTGCTGGTCGAAGGCAAGGCGATCAAGATTCACCCGCTGGTCTGCACTGCGTTTAACGCCGATTTCGACGGCGATCAGATGGCAGTACACATCCCGCTCTCGCCCGAGGCGCAGGTGGAAGCCAGCGTCTTAATGCTTGCGTCGCACAACATCCTGTCGCCGGCATCGGGACAGCCGATTACGGTTCCGACGCAGGACATGGTTCTTGGTCTCTACTATCTGACCAAGGCCAAGGTTGGCGCCAAGGGTGAGGGCCGCGTCTTCGCCAACACCGACGAAGTGCTGATGGCGCTCGAAGCAAAGGCAGTGGAAACACTGTCGCCCATCCGGCTGCGATATACCGGCAACGTGCTCGACATGACGACCGCTTACGACGATCAGGATCTGACGCACACCGAGCCGGTTCCATACAATAAGCAATATATCTCGACGACGGTGGGCCGCTCGATCCTGAACGATGCTTTGCCAGAGGGCATGCCTTACGTAAACGGCTTGCTGAAGAAGAAGGGCATCGGTCAGTTGGTGAACTACTGCTACCTGAATCTTGGGCTTGAAGTTACGGTCAAGATGCTGGACCGGATCAAGGAACTGGGCTTCCACTACGCGACGCGTTCTGGCTTGTCGGTTGGTCTTGATGACATGGTTATTCCCGACTCGAAGGCACCAGTAGTGCGCGATGCTGAAAAGCAGGCAGTGGGCATTCAGCGGCAGTATCTTGACGGTGCGATCACCAACGGCGAGCGCAATAACAAGGTGATCCAGATCTGGTCGGCGGTAACCGAAAAGGTTGCCGACGAGATGTTCAACAACATGAAGAACGCCGACAAGGCCGGCACCATGAATCCGATTTACATCATGGCGGACTCCGGCGCTCGTGGTTCGAAGCAGCAGATCCGCCAGCTTTCGGGTATGCGCGGACTGATGGCCAAGCCTTCCGGCGAAATCATCGAGACACCGATCAAGGCAAACTTCCGCGAAGGTCTTACCGTTCTGGAGTACTTCATATCGACGCACGGTGCGCGTAAGGGCCTGGCGGATACCGCTCTGAAGACTGCCGATTCCGGCTACCTGACCCGTCGTCTTGTCGACGTGGCGCAGGACGTGATCGTCAGTGAACACGATTGCGGCACGGTAGAGGGCATTTACGTGACTCCGATCGTCGAGTCGGGCGAAATCATCGAGCCGTTGCGCGACCGCATTGTTGGCCGCGTCTCACTCGAGCGTCTGAAGGACTTTGAAGGCATTGCCATCTGTGAAGTGAATCAGGAGATTACCGAAGATCTGGCCTCAGCCATTCAGGCAGCCGGCATTGAGAGGGTAAAGATCCGCTCGGTACTCACCTGCGAATCCAAGCGTGGCGTATGCATTCTTTGCTACGGTCGTAATCTTGCGTCTGGTCGTCTGGTTGAGCTTGGCGAAGCAGTCGGTGTTATCGCCGCGCAATCGATTGGCGAGCCTGGAACGCAGCTCACCATGCGTACCTTCCATATCGGTGGTACCGCATCGCGTGTGTCGGAGCAGTCGCGACTCGATGCCAAGACTAACGGTTCGGTGCGCTTCATCAACATGGTGTCGGTCCGTTCACGGACGGGTGACCTGGTTGCGATGAATCGTTCGGGTTCGATCGCCGTAGTTGACGATCGTGGGCGCGAGAAGGAACGCTACCAGGTGGTGTACGGCGCCAAGCTGAAGGTGGAGGATGGTGCCAAGGTTGCGCTCGGTCAGATACTGGTCGAGTGGGATCCTTACACGTTTGCCATTCTGACTGAGATCGGCGGTACGGTTCAGTTCAAGGATCTGCAGGAAGGCATCACGCTGAATGAGGAAGTGGACGAAGTCACCGGGCTGTCGCGGCTGGTGGTTGCGGACGCTGCCGACGAGAAGCGCCAGCCGGCGATCGTCATCAAGGGAGCCAAGGGCAACAAGCGTTATCTGATGCCCAGCAGAGCCCATCTGATGATGCAGGATGGAGATGAGGCCTTCCCCGGCGACATCATCGCGAAGATTCCGCGCGAGACTACCCGCACCAAGGACATCACGGGTGGTCTGCCGCGTGTGGTCGAGCTGTTCGAAGCTCGCAAGCCGCGCGAGACCGCCATCATCAGTGAGATCGATGGTGTGGTGAAGTTCGGCGATGTGGCCAAGGGTCAGCGCAAAATCTATGTCACCGCGGATAACGGCGAGGAGAAGGAATATTCCGTGCCGCGGGGCATCCACATCAATGTGCAGGAGGGTGAACGCATGCACGCTGGTGAGCCGCTGATGGATGGACCGCTCAACCCCCACGACATTCTTGCCGTGCTGGGTGAGAAGGAGCTGCAGTCTTACCTGGTGAACGAAATCCAGGAAGTCTACCGTTTGCAGGGCGTGACGATCTCGGATAAGCACATCGAGACGATCGTGCGGCAGATGCTCCGCTGGGTGAAGATCGAAGAAGTTGGCGATACCAGCTTCCTGCTGGAGCAGCAGATTGACAAGTTCCGCTTCCGTGAGGAGAACGAACGCGTCATCGCCAAGGGTGGTCGTCCATGTATCGGTCGTCCGCTGCTGCTCGGTATCACCAAGGCGTCGCTCTCGACGGACTCGTTCATCTCTGCGGCATCGTTCCAGGAGACGACGCGTGTCCTTACCGAGGCTTCGATTAATGGTGCGGTCGACAACCTGCGCGGTCTGAAGGAGAACGTCATCGTCGGTCGTCTGATCCCTGCCGGAACCGGCATGGAATACTACCGCAACATCCAGCTCTCACCGGAACTCGAAGAGGCGGCTGCCCGCGTGCAGCAGGAAGTGAACGCCGCTTACGAGGAAGCCGAACGGGAATTGGAGATGATGCGGCAGGAAGGCGAAGCCGAAGAACTCGCTGCGGAATAGTGTTGTTCGCCAGATGGCGCTCTCGGCGCCGGTCTGGATGACGAGCATGATTCAACTACCAGTAACCAGCGGCGGAGCCCACAAGCTCCGCCGTTTTAGTTACAACTAAGATCGAGCCCAAGTACTAAAGTTCGAGTGATTCCGGCATTCGTACTCTGGCGGCAGCGGGCTTACACCACTATTATTTGTCCAGTTGAAGGAATGCTAACGCCGGGGAGTGCCATCATGGCGCATGAACCTTTCGAAGTGAGCGCGCGATTCAGTCAGATTATTGTTGCCAGGATCGTTGAACTGGACCTGGGTGCGGCGAGGGATGAGCAGTTGATTCCGTCACTGTTGAGCGAGGACCACAAGTCTCGGCAGCGCAAGCTCATAAAGGAACAACGGGCTGAGGCCGAACGTATGCGGAACTTCCTGAGAGACGCTCGCATCCGCGATCCCCAGCAGCCGCAGGAAGTCTGAAGCCGGGTGGATGGTTGCAGTTCGCGTTCGAAGTTTGGGCCGACTCATGGTCGCGATCGGCGCTCCCAATGCAATTCAACTTTCCTGCCGTCCGTTAAACTGCGCTCCCAGAGCTGTCTTCTGAGAGCATCTCAGCGTCGCTCCAAAGATGTCGCGAGCTTACTTGTTTTCCACGCATTGAGTTGGGGGAAACTGGCGGATTTTGCCGACGAACAGCTGCCGGCGGATTGCTCGTCTTATGTGACCCATTGTCGCGCTATTTGTGGCTTTAGGCAGCGAGAGGCCGTATTCTACTCGTTCTGACCTTTACCTGCCGCTGATGCATAGAGTTCTCCTGCTTATCAATCCGCTTATTGGGCAACGGGCTCGCCGCAAGCGCGACTTGGTGCGCGTGCAAGAGGCGTTCCGTGCCGCAGGCGTGCATACTGTCACCGAGGAGACACCGCGCGATCACGCGGCCGGGGACCTGGTACGAGCGATTGGACAGAATTTTGACGCAGTCATCCCATGCGGCGGAGATGGCACGATCTTCGACGTGGTGCAGGGCGCGGTAGAGACCGAGATTCCTATCGGCGTGGTTCCCTTTGGAACCGGCAATATTCTGGCGCAAAATCTGGGCATCCCTCTCGATCCGGTGAGAGCGGTGGAGACGCTGCTCCGTTCGCAACCGCGCATGGTGCCGCTGGGCAGGATCACTTGCGGATTCGAAGATGAGCCGGCACGAAGTTGGTACTTCATGTTTGCCGCGGGCCTGGGAATGCATGCCTCAGTGCTGGGTGCTTCGACCGGATGGGGCAAGCACACGATTGGCCCGGCTGCCTATTACGTGGCTGGCATGGCCCGGTTGCTTCGTGGGCGGATAGAGCCGTTCATGATGGAGACAACGGACGTCAACGGTCTGGTGGAGCTGCGTGAGTATTGCGAAGCCATAGGTGTTCGCGTCGCCGCGCTGAATCGATGGCGTCCCGGAGGTGGGCTTTACAGCGGCTCCATTCGCATTGTGGCGGTGCCGGGCTCTTCGCGTGTGGCGCTGGCTCGCGCGTCCTTCCAAGCCATCGTCCATCGCTCTACTGAAGTGGGGGGGCGACGGCAAGGGGCGGCGGTCAGCGGAGATTTTGTGCGCGCCATATTTCGCCCGGTCCCCGGGTATGAATACGCCTCGCCTATCGAGGTGGAGGCCGATGGTGAGGTGCTGGGGACTTCGAGCGCTACCATCGAAATCACCAACGATCGAGTAACGCTGCTGGTGCCGTAGTAGACCGCACCTTTCTACAGCGGGAGAGCGCGTAACGCGAACCGACTAGTTGCCGTTTGACGGCGATAGGCTGCGACGGTGTGGCCAGTGATGCGTGAAATCGGCAATCCAGCGCTCGATGGCGGGGCACCGTGCGAGATATCTTTTGTTTGGGGGAGGTCTTCATGGAGAGTCAGCGGAGCGGAAGTCCGTTCTGCCATATCATTCCTCGGGCGCCTGACCTCGTGATGTCGAAGCTATTCTACGAATCCATTTTCAACTGGAGCGCACGGGAAAACGTGCCGGGGCCGAGGTACTGGTTCTTCGAATCGGGAAATGTGGGCGGAGCATGCGGCAGCAATCACAAACCCGTTGAGCGATCCATCGTTCTCGTCATAAAGGTGGACGATATGCCCGCCACCCTTCAAAGCATTAGCAAACAAGGGGGAGTATTGACACCAGGCCGAAGCCGGATCGGGGAAGTTGCGGCCCGGTACGATGCTTATTTCCTCGACCCTAACGGAAACGAAATGGAACTCCACTCCGACGAATGAGATCGAGCAGTACAACACAGAAAATCTGAAAATTTGAGTCTTCGGGACCTGACTTTTTGCAATTCGCAGCGCCCGGTTTCACCGTGGGTGCCCACTGTGTAACACTAGAGAGACCTTGTTTTGAGGAGCGAGTGATGCCTATGTTTCCTACTCCACGGGTCTACTCCGCAATGGCGAGTCTGCTGATACTGTCCAGCTCCTTCGCCGCGTTTGCGGCTACTCCGCAGCTTTACTCCGATAGTGCCGATGCCAAAGCCGAGATACGCCAGGCGCTGACTGAGGCCGCGCGCCAGCACAAGCATGTTCTGCTGGATTTTGGCGGCAACTGGTGTGGAGACTGCCACATTCTGGATCTCTATCTGCACGATCCCGGCAATGCGGCGATTCTCGCCGCCAATTATGTTCTTGTGGATGTAAACGTCGGCCGGTACGACCGCAACCTGGATGTCGCGAAGCAGTACGGGGTGCCGCTGGAGAAGGGTGTGCCCGCACTGGCGATTCTCGATTGGAATGGGAAGCTGATTTACAGCCAGCGGAATGGGGAGTTTGAAACCATGCGCCGGCTGGATGTCTCGAGCGTAATGAGTTTTTTAACGAAGTGGAAGCCTGCATTAAGCCATGCCTCCCAACGGTCGGTCCCATGCTCGACGGCTGCCGGTAAGACACCTTGCTGAGCACTTCGTTAAAGAGCCATACGCTCTGGCCGAATATCTTTATCCTGCGAAAACCCACGTCTCAAAAGCGAGACGTGGAGCACCCGATTTGTTTAGCATGAGTCCGAGCAAACAGAAAAGCCCTCACGGCGAGTGAGGGCTTTCGCTTTAGAGCGGTGGAGCAAGGCTATTTTGTGATTTCGACTTCGGTATGTTCTGTAGCTTTGGAACTGCCGCCGACTACGATGCGGTACTTGGTCGGCTCGACTACTCGTTCGAGCGCGGCGTTGTAGAAGGCCAGTTCTTCGAAGCCGAGGGTAAACTCCACCTGCTTTTGTTCCCCGGGAGCAAGAGTGACGCGCTCAAAGCCCTTCAACTCGCGAATGGGCTGCTCTAGGCTGGCTGAAGTGTTGTGGATGTATAGCTGCACTACTTCAGTACCTGCAACCGAGCCGGTGTTCTTGACGACGACTCCTACCTTGATGAAGCCGCCCTTTTGTTGACGGCCCGCCTTGATGGTTGCAAGCGGCACGTGCTGGCTGTTGAGGGTGAGTGGAGAGTAGGAGAACTGTGTGTAAGATAGGCCCCACCCAAAGGGATAGAGGGGATCATTGGGGCCATCGATGTAGCGGGAGCCGTACCTCTCGCGGTCGACGAGGTCGGGCACCACACCATCAGGATCGGTGATTGGACGGCCGGTGGGGAACTGCGAGTAGGAGATAGGTTCCTGCCCCACGCTGTATGGAAAGCTTGCGGGCAGCTTCCCGCTCGGATTGACGTCGCCAAGGAGCACGTTGGCGACGGCGTTCCCTGCCTCGATGCCGGGGTACCAGGCTTCAAGAATCGCGGGAACGTTTTTTACTGCCCACGGCAGCGCCAGTGGGCGGCCGTTGAAGAGGACGAGAACGACTGGTTTGCCAGCAGCGGCAACGGCTTCGAGAAGCTGCTGCTGGTTGCCTGTCAATCCCAGATTCATGCGTGAGGCGGCCTCCCCGGTCTCGTTGCCCGGTTCGCCGAGAGCGATCAGCACGATATCCGCCTGCCGGGCGGCGTGGACGGCCTGCTCAAACCCTTCTGTACTGTCGCCTTTGATATCGGTGCCTTTGGCATAGAGAAGTTTGGTTGACCCTGCGGCAAAGCGCTGTTCGAGCGCTTGTTTGAGGGTGACGGAGTCCGCGGGATTCCCGGATCCAGGCCAGGACCCAAGCATATCGGCTTTGGAGTCGGCCAGCGGACCGATGAGGGCGACGGTGTGCGCGGATTTCCTAAGAGGCAGCAGACGGCCAGTTCCCTGCAATGGTTCGTTCTTCAACAGGACTAGCGTTTCCTCAGCGACCTTGCGGGTGAGTTCGCGTTTCTCGGGGGATGCCACATAGGGGGCACCTTTTTCCGCGTAGGGATGCTCGAAGAGGCCGAGGGCGAATTTGACCCGCAGGATCCGCCGCACTGCTTCATCCACAACGGACTCCTTGAGTTCGCCGGAGCGTACCAGGGAGACGAGGTGGGTTCCATAAAGACCGCCCTCCATATCCATGTCCACGCCAGCGGTAAGGGCCTTGAGCGCAGCGGTGGCGCCATTGGGTGCGATGGAGTGGTTGATCAGCTCCCTGACTGAAGCCCAGTCGCTGACCACGAAGCCGTCGAACTTCCATTCCTTGCGAAGTATTTGCGTGAGGGTCAGCGGGTTGGCACTTGCCGGAACGCCGTTGAGTGAATTGAAGGAGCTCATCAGTGAGGCTGCGCCGGCTTCCACGGCGGCTCGATAGGGCTCCAGGTAGACTTGTCGCAACGTGACCTCGGACATGTCGACGGCATTGTAATCTCTGCCGGCGGTGGCTCCGCCATAGGCTGCGAAGTGCTTGACGCAGGCGGCGACAGATTGCGGGTTGCCGAGATCGCCCTGTTGATAGCCGCGAATCCAGGCGCGCGCCATGGCACTTCCCAAATATGGATCTTCGCCTGCGCTTTCAGTGATGCGGCCCCATCGGGCATCGCGCGCAATGTCGACCATGGGGGAGAAAACCCACTGCACGCCGTCTGCCCGGGCTTCGATGGCGCTGGCGTGGGCTACCGTCTCCGCTGCCTGGGGATCGAAGCTGGCGGCTAGCGCCAGGGGCACGGGGAAGGTGGTGCGATGGCCGTGAATGACGTCATAGCCGAAGATGAGAGGAATATGCAGCCGGGTTTTTTCGACGGCGAGGTGCTGGTAGGCATTTGTGGTGTCGGCACCGATCGCGTTGAGCAGCGAGCCGATCTGGCCCTTGGCGATTGCTTCTTCGGTGTTGCTGCGGCCGGTTCCAGGTCCGGTGGCCTCGCCCGAGGAGTACTGCACCAGTTGCCCGACCTTTTCTTCGAGAGTCATCTTACGCAAGAGGTCTTCGACACGCTGATTTAATTTAGGGTCGGCAAGCTGGGCATTTGGGGGCGCAAAGGAATACTGCGAGACCGCAGCGACCGGTTTCGGGTCGGTCTTCCTGGGAGCTGCGTGCGCGGTGTTTCCAGTGAAAACGACAACAGCCGAGAGCAGAGCGCAGGCGAAGGCAAAGAGGCGATAGGCCGAGAGTGTATTGAGCATAAGTTTTTGTTGGACTCTTGATGCTATTCCGCTGAGTGCCTGCGGGCAACTCATTTGCTGATTAGATGAGGAGTAACTAGCTGAGGACGGGGCGTTCGGATACTCTGCACTTATATGAAGCGTAGCTTTCATTATTTCCGGGAGGCGATGCTCAGTTCGCTGGATCATGATGTGCTGGGGACGGGGAAGGCGGCTGCGTATTCGGCGATTTTGAGTGTATTTCCTGCGTTGCTGGTGCTGACGGCGCTGCTGGCCGTGGCACCCGGCAGCAACTCGTTTCGCGGCGAAATTCGTTCGGCGCTGGACCAGGTTCTGCCTCGGGACACGATGGATCTGGCACAGGCCTATCTGCAAAATCAGCATAAGCGGTCGATCCAGGTCGTTCTCTCCGCGGCCGCCATCAGCATACTGGCAGGAATGGGCGTGATGCTTTCCCTGATGGACGGCTTTCTGCGCGCATACAGCATGGACCGGACGGCATGGAAATCCCGCAGGCGGTATCTTGTGGCTTTTTTCCTGCTTCCCAGTTGTGCGGTGCCCATGGGGTGCGCTACGTTGATGGTCATCTTCGGCCACCAGATCGAGCTGTGGATGATCAATAACGCCGATTCTGAACTTCGCAGCTATGTGCTGGTGCTTTGGAGAACGGTGCGGTGGGCGATTGCCATCGTGACCTGTGTGTCAGTGCTGACAGTGATCTACCATTTGGGCACTCCGCACCAGAACCGCTGGAAGTGGGTGGTTCCGGGTGCTTCCGTGGCCACGATCTTGTGGTTTCTCAGCACTCTCCTCTTTGGCTGGTACGTGACTCGCTTTGCAGATTATTCTGTTGTGTATGGATCGCTGGGTGCTGGGATCGCAACCCTTGTATGGCTGTACATCACGGCGATAGCGGTATTGTTTGGCGGAGAATTCAACGCTCGAATCGCGCCGATTTCGCGGTAGCCGGCGGGCCAAATCTTGCGCCTCCGGTGAAAATAGCGTGACTCCGGTCACACGCGGATGGTTTAATCACCACTCTTCCCCGGGTCTAGTAGAATCAGATGGAAAAGCCAACAGAAAGCATTGTTTTGGGGGATTGATGAATTCTCTCTTTGCCGATTCGAGCCTGAGTACCACTCAGGGTCAACGAAGAGCCAAGATTGTTGCAACACTTGGTCCAGCTTCCAACAGCGAAGCGATGTTCCGCGAGCTGGTGCGTGCGGGCCTTGATGTGGCCCGTCTCAACTTCTCGCATGGAGCAAACTCCGAGAAGCTGGAACTGATCGAGATGATCCGCTCTGTGTCCGTGCAAGAGGGCAAGAGGATCTGCATCATGGGCGATCTTCAGGGTCCAAAGATCCGCACCGGGCGACTCAAGAACAAAGTCCCCGTCTTGCTGCGGGCTGGGCAGATGCTGATGATCACGCCGGGAGACATAGTTGGAACAGCGGACCTTATTGGCACCACCTTCAAGACACTGGCGGAGAACCTCGAGCAGGGCTCGCGCCTTCTGCTCTCGGATGGTTTGATTGAACTGCGGGTGCGCGAGGTCCAGGATGCCGATGTGATCTGCGAAGTGATCAATGGAGGTATGCTTGGCGAGAATAAGGGGATCAATCTGCCGGGGATCGCGGTACGCGTGCCCTCTTTGACGGAGAAGGACGAGGGCGATCTTGAATTCGCGCTGAAGAGTGACGTGGATGCAATCGCCGTATCGTTTATCCGCACCGCGGAGGACGTCAAGCTGGTCAAGCACCGCATTGCGGCACTAGGGTCGGAAACGTGGGTGATTGCCAAGCTGGAGAAGCCGCAGGCTATCGAGCACCTGGAGAGCATCCTGGAAGCCGCCGATGGGGTGATGGTAGCGCGCGGCGATCTGGGCGTGGAGGTGCCGCCGGAGAAGGTGCCCGCCATCCAGAAGCACGTAATCCGCCGCGCATCGGAATATCGCAAGCCGGTGATCACGGCGACGCAAATGCTCGAGTCGATGATCGAGAACCCGCGTCCGACGCGCGCCGAAGCCAGTGACGTTGCCAATGCCATCTACGACGGAAGCGATGCGGTAATGCTGTCTGGCGAGACGGCGATGGGCAAGTACCCGATTGAAGCCATCCGCATGATGGCCAAGATTGTGAGTGAGACGGAGTCAGCGATGCGCGAGGCGCCTGTTCGTGATCGCGAGCGTTCCCACCGCATCCATCTGTCGATTGGCGAAACGATCTGCGAATCGATGTCGCACGCAGCCGACGATCTTGATCTGAGTGCGATTGCGGTTTTCACGGAGTCGGGGACAACCGCGCGGCAGCTTTCGAAGTACCGTCCACGCACCACGATCTATGGACTTTCGAGCGTTGATGTGACGATCAATCGCATGGCCATGCTGTGGGGTGTTCTTCCTATCAAGTGCACCAAGCTGAATACCACCGACCAGATGGTGGATGCCGCCGAGCAGTTGCTTGAAGAGGGCGGGTACGTTCGTCCCCGGGAAGTGATTGGGATCGTCGCTGGCACGCGTACCAAGTCGGGTTCCACCAACTTCCTGCGCCTTCACGTTCTGGGAGATTACTTGGCGGACCAGGCGCGGGCTAAGGAACTGGCTAGCCATAAGGTCGAACTTCCTCCAGCGCGGGCTATCAAGGGTGCTTCGAAATCGAATACACCGCTAAAAAAAGGGAAGCCGGCCCGGTCCCGCTGAGAGTCAGCGAAGAACAACTAAGAGCTGCTGTTTCGGTGCGCAATAAACCCACGTCTCAAGGGCGAGACGTGGGGCACCCTGCGGGTGGCTTTGAGTGGAGCGCCGTTCCTGTTAACGTGAGTTGGTCATGGGCCGCATCCGCATACTCTCCGATCAGGTAGCCAACCAGATTGCTGCTGGCGAGGTAGTAGACCGTCCCGCATCGGTAGTGAAGGAGTTGCTGGAGAATGCGCTGGACGCGGGCGCGACGCATATTCGCCTGGAAGTAGAGGGCGGTGGGCGCAAACTTATCCGCATTGCAGACAATGGTTGCGGCATGCTGCGCGACGACGCGTTGTTGGCCTTCGAGCGCCATGCCACTTCGAAGATTCGCTCCAGCGACGACCTGCTTTCCATCGCTACGCTTGGTTTCCGCGGCGAAGCGCTCCCGTCCATCGCGTCCATCTCCCGGCTGCAACTCGACACCAAAACCGATGAAGAGTCGGCAGGCACGCACATTGAAATCATGGGCGGCAAAATCGTGCGCGTGGACGAGGCTGCAGTTGCGCGCGGAACTACGATTGCAGTACGCGATCTCTTCTTCAATACGCCGGCGCGGCGCAAATTTCTCAAATCCGAGACGACGGAGTTGTCACACGTAACAGCGTTGGTTACACATTATGCGCTGGCGCATCCCGACAAGCATTTCGAGCTGCATTCGGCTACGCACGCGCTGCTTGTGGCACCTCCGGTGCGCAAATCATCCGAGCGGCTGTATCAGATATTTGGTGGAGATCTGGTAGATCAGCTTCTTCCGGTTGCGGCGGAGATGAGTCTGGAACACGCGGGGCTGCCGGAGCCGCCTCCATGGAAGCGCGATGCGGATTATAAAAGGCCGGAGCCGGGCTTTCTGCGTCTGAGCGGTTTCCTGTCGAAGCCCGAACTACAGAAGCTGAACCGAAACTCCATCTACGTCTTCGTGAACCGCAGGCTGGTGCGGGACCGTGTGATTCTGCACGCGGTGAGCGAGGCCTATCGGAACATAATGCCGCCAACGTCGTTTCCAGTGGTGCTGATGTTTCTGGAGATGCCGCCAGATGAGGTGGACGTGAACGTCCATCCAGCGAAGGCCGAGGTGCGTTTTCGGCAATCCGGATTTGTGCACGACTTTGTGCGCGACAGCCTGCGTAATGGCCTGATCAAGGCGCGTCCGGCGGCGAGCTTTCTGCAGGCGCTTACGGCTAGTCCGCACGCGACCTCAGTTATATCCGGCGCGTTGTTGCCGGATGTCTCGCCGCTGCCGGGAGAGGAAGGCGAAACGCGGTTTGCTGCCGCCGATTCCGAACCAGTGCTGGTAGAGGATGCCGCCGACTTTGAGCTGCGGCCGCCGCAGCCGGAGCCGGAGACGGACAAACTTCCATTTTCCCTGGCTGGGTTGGAGGTGGGCCTGGAGAAGCTTACATCTGGGTTGCCGGAGGCGCACGATTGCGATTCGCAGACGCCGATAGAGGCTGGTGAGACAGAGGCTCAAGCGCCCGCCACGCTCAACGGGCTGGCCTCGCTGAAGCCACTGGGCCAGTTGCGGGAGTCGTTTATTCTCGCGGTGAACGAGGAGGGTCTCTGGATCATCGACCAGCATGTGGCTCATGAGCGTGTGCTATTTGAAAAAATCCTGCGCGAGCGGCAGGTGGAGCGGGTCGAGCGCCAGCGCCTGTTGATGCCCATGCTGGTGGATCTGCTACCGCAGCAGATGGTGGTTTTTGCGGCGATTGCCCGGGAGCTGGAGCGCAACGGATTTGAGGCGGAAGCCTTTGGCCCGCGTACGATCGCCATCAAGGCAGCGCCCATCGGGCTCGAAGGCAATCGGCTGGAGCGGATGCTGGTGGAAGTGTTGGAGCAGAGCGAGCGTGAGACGCAGCGCGAGAATCTGGAGACGGTGCGCACCCGGATCGCCGCCTCGATTGCCTGTCATGCGGCTATCAAGGTCAACACTCCGCTGGATTCCAAGCGCATGGAATGGCTGCTGGCTGAGCTTGCGAAGACCGATCATCCGACGAGCTGTCCGCACGGGCGGCCTATCGCATTAAGGTATGCTTGGAAGGACATCCAGCGCGCCTTTCAGAGGATCTGACGGCCTGAGTTAAGCATTTCCATTGTGAACGTGGTGTGGCAAAAGTCGCGTACGTCCGCCGTTTTTCTGGCGGAGCGTCGCCGCCGAGCGTTGTGTCTCGGTTTACACTGACTGTGAAAATGCTCGATTCGGCGGGAAGAACTCCGGCGCGCGGCAAGAGAGAATCCATTTTGACACGAGAGCAACTCCAGGCAACACGCGCCGAACGCTGGCGACAGAACGGCGAGGCTCTCCTTACGCTCGAGGCCGCACAGGAATGGATGCGGGAGACAGGCATTTGTCTCTTTCTGCCGCGGAAGATGCAATTGCCGGCTCCGGCTCCTTCCTTTGTTGAGGCATGCCAGGGAGAGACGAATGCCACCCCCGCGCGGGAGGCTATTGAAGCGGCAACGGCGCTGCTGGTAAGGTTGATCGACGCGGGCGACGTGGTCGCGTTGAACCTGCTGGGCATGGCCGGAGAACAGCCAGACTTCCTGGTGACTCCGGAGTTCCTGCCCTACATCTTCGCATTGCGCGGGGACCGCGACTGGAAGCATGATCCACCGTCCACAGGCAATGGCAGGGTGTCTCCGCTGGTGCTCGAGGTGTGGAAGACGATTGAACGAACCGGCGTGCAGACAGCGATCGAGATTCGCGAGACGCTGGGCAAAGAGCTGACCGAGGCAGCGGTCCTGCGAGCGCTCAACGAGTTGTGGACGGGAATGCGCATCATCGTGTTGCCCGGCGAAGGCGACGAGCCCGCAACGTGGGAGGCGCTGAAGACGCGTTTCGAAAAGGCAATGGCCGCAGGCACGGCAACATCGCTTGTAACGGCTCTCTCCGTCCTGCTTGCGCGTTATCTGCAATCGGCCGTGGCTGCGACCAGCGAGCAGGCGGAGATATTTCTATCGCCGCTAGCCTCGCGCAGCAAGGTTCGCGAGGTAATACGCGGACTGAGTGCGACACGGCAACTGGAGACGTATTCGCTCGATGCGCAGCCTCTCCTGTATGTGGAAGGGACGCTGCCGGAATTCGGGGATCCAGTCGTTGCGACGGATATTGAAGCACTTCCCGCTGGGGAGGGTTCAAGGCCCAGGGACGCCGCGACCCCGAGGATTCGGACGTACGCGCGGCGGCCGGTTACGGGGCCCGATCCGCTGCGTTGGAAGCGGGATTCGAGTGTGCCGCTGCCCGCGGGCGCACGCCGGTCATCGACCGGGGATGCTGCTCGGGATGAGGCGCGGGGCAGTAAGCCGGAGGCAGAAAAATTTGCCGCACGGCGCAGGCCGGCGAAGACCTCCGATCGCCCCGCAACTGGGAGACCCGCAAGCGGGCCGCGTCGCGAAGGCACAGGAGCGCCAAGGCGCGCGAGTGCGGACGGAGAGAAGAAGCGTTGGACGCCGCGTGAGGGTTCGAGCGCCGAGCGTCCTCGCCGTGAGGGAGGCTTCTCCAAGCCAGCGGGACGGCCAGCCGGAAGGCCGCCAACTGCGACATTCACTCCCCGGCGCGAAGGTGGGGTAGCGGGCGAAACGCGCCGGCCAGCGTCTGGGTTGAGGCCAACGGGATCCAAGCCAAGTTTTGGCTCTCGACCGCCAGCGGCCCGCGGCTTTGGGGCGAGGCCCTCGGGTCCACGCGCGACCGGCAGGATTGCAACCGGCCGATCCTTTGGCAAGAGCGCGGAGTCGGGTGAGAAGAGACGCTTCTCGCGTTCGGCTGGCAGCGACAGTGCGCGGACGGATCGTCCAAGTTCGGATCGTTCAAGTTCAGAGCGGCCGAGTTACGGTCGTCCTGCTGGGGACCGACCCAGATATCCAAAGAGTGGTGGCAGCAAATTTGGGCCTCGCCGCGCAGCAGGTGCGGCTCCGGGTGAGGGAGCAGGAAGCGCCAAGAAGGGACGCTGGGTTCCTCGCACTGGAGCAGGAGACCGGCGGGAGGAGCGTCCGCAGCAAGAGGGCGGTTTTGCCGGTCCGTCTGGTCGCGTTTCGCCGCGTAGCGGCAGTGGGACGAGAACTGGTGGCCCGGGTGCACGTCCAACATCGTCGCGACCCAGCTTCGGTTCCCGCGGCACAGCTTCCCGCGGCACAGCCCCGCGGAGCTTTACAGCCAAGCCTTCCTATGTCAAGCCGTGGGCCGAGAGCACGGGACGGGCACCGCGCCCGTCGGGCTCAGGGGCAAATTCCGACGGCAAACGCGCCAGGCCGGAAGGCACTTTTGAACGCAAGCGCCCCGCGAGTGGTGGGACGGCGGGTACAGGCGAGCGTCGTCCAAGGACATTTGGAGCACGGCCGTCTACTGGCAAGGCAGGCTTCAAGCCGCGGTCTGGTGGCAGGACCGCGGGTGGCAGGACAGGGTCTTCAGGCAAGCCCGGGAAATCTGGCAAGAAGCGCGCTCCTGGAGATTATCCGCCGAGGAAGAAGCGGCCTGAATGACGGCAAAGCACTTGATCATCGCCATTGACGGGCCTGCGGGAGCGGGTAAGAGCACGCTGGCGGCGCGACTTGCCAATCGCTTCGGACTCCTCAATCTGGAGACGGGCGCGATGTATCGGGCTTTCGCGCTGGCGGCTCTCGAAAAGCGCGTTCCGTTGGATGAATCAGTGGATCTGGAACGGTTGATGACGAGCACTGTGATTCGCCTGCAACCCGACGCCGGCGGCAATCGTGTTCTACTGGACGGCCGCGACGTGACCGAGCGCATCCGGCAGCAGGACGTGACGGAGGCGGCCTCGCGAGTGAGTGTCCATCCCCCTATCCGCCGTTGGATGGTCGCTATGCAGAGAAAGCTGGGGGAGGCGGGCGGCGTGGTGATGGAAGGCCGCGATATCGGCACCGAGGTCTTTCCCTCTGCCGATGTAAAGATTTTTCTGGATGCCTCGCCCGCGACGCGAGGTGAACGGCGTCATCAGCAGCTGGGACCTTCCCAAGAGACGGAGCAGGCAGCCATATTGCGCGGGATCGAGGAGCGGGATGCCCGCGACCGGACTCGTGTCCAGTCGCCTCTCAGACCGGCCTCGGATGCGGTTGTGATTGACTCCACCAACTTGTCGATGGAAGAGGTTGTCGCCCGCGCGGAGGCGCTGATTACTGCACGGCTGGCTGCCCGCTAACGCCGGGTGGCTGACGTAGGTGCTTCGTGATCTCGGGTGCGTGCGGAGTCCTGGGCATCTTCTGCATTGAGGGCATACCGTTCACTGACGGCATGGGCGGGAGCGGCGGAATGGGCGGTAGCGCTGGAAAAAGGTCGCCCTTCTTCAGGTGAATGTCGCCCTGATCAGAGACGAGGGTAATCCTTGGTCCACCATTTCCAACTTCGCCCGTGAGGCTGTGGCTGGAGTCGCTGCCAGTTTGATTGAGGGAGAAATCGGTGGAGATCTCCCCATTGTGGGCGCGACCATCGACAGAGAAATTGGCGGTGGCGGGAATGCCGAGGTTAATGGAGCCCTGGCGGTTGTTGATGGAGATATTTCCCAGGGGTGCGCCCGGCGTGACGCTCACATCGTCATTGGAATTCTCAATGTGAACATCGCCAAATACCTGACTGCAGTCGATAGCCTTGGAGCGCGTTACGATTTTGATCGGTCCCTGGGCCTGCTGCAGGCGCAGGTCGCTCGAGTCCATCGTCAGGTCGCCGGCTATGCGGGCGATTTCGAAGTCGGTACGGCTGGAGTGCAAGTGCAGCGGAGCTTCGATGCGTTCCAGGTGGGTCGATCCAAAGAAGTCGCCGTCCAGCAGGACCTTGCCGCGGATCTCTGAAAGTGTGACGTCGTCCATGCGGCCCTCGACGGAGAGGTCACCGCGAACGTCGTGCGCGGAGAAGTTCCCCTTGCTCATACGAGCGTGTGTGGTGCCCCCGAGGTTTTCGAACTTAATGTCGCCATGCCCCGCAGACGCGTTGACCGAACCCCTCAGTCCCTCAATATTGATGTCGCCATGTCCGGCGTTCACGTCGGCGGCGGCGTCGGTGGGCAGTTCTATCGTGACGTCGGACTTGCCATTGGAGTTGCCGTTCACGCGCACGACCACATTTGCTGCGTTCACGGTTACATTTGGTGCCAGCGACTTGAGAAAGCGCTGGGCGTCGTCGTCTGAATTGCTGTAGGCGGTCTCATGCGAACGAACATGCATGCGACTGTCCGGGGACGGCGTTATGTTCACGTCGCCCCGAGGATTCTGGACCTGGACCTGGGACGCCGCGGCAAGATCAATATCCATCTGGGTATCGTTCACATGCTCGGTGCCCATGAAGTGGAAAAAGTCTCCATCCTGGCCGGAAAACTGGTCTTGCAGAGGGCCCCAGTTCCAGTGCGAGTAGCTCGCGCTGGCTACCACTCCTGCCAGGATCAACAGGAAGACAACTCCGCCAGCGGAGCGCCGAATCGGATGGGGCTGGTTACGATCGACAAACCACTCCCCCAGCAGGACTACGCCAACCAATATGAAGAGGAGTGGCCACCAGCGGTGATAGACCATCCAGAAAGTGGGGCCGTCGAGCCTGCCGGTAACGAGCAACATGGCGACGATACCGATCAGGATCAGGATAATGGGTCCGGCGATAGAGGGGCGGCGCATGGCACGCCAGTAGTTGCGCTGGGCACGGGCTGCGGCTCGTTGCGCGGCTGCCTGCGCGCGCCAGCTTTCGCGAGCACGGCGCTGCACTTCCTGGGGGCTGTAGGGAGGAGGAATGGTTGCCATCACGGCCTCCAGTCAGAGGCGTCAGACTCAGAGCCTGGGGTCGGAACAATCGAAGTCGTCGTGCTCGCGGGAGGGGCGGCCGGATCCGGGGGATAGGATCCGGGGTATCCGGGATAGGCGTCCGTCTCGATTTGCGATAGCGCCGCTCGCTGGGCGAGTTTGAGCACGCCCAGGGTTATGAGATATAACGGCCAGCTCTTGCCCCAGGACAGGATATGAGCCTGGTTGAGCAGAGCGAGAACCCCTGTCAGAATTATCATGGCAGGTCCGGTGAGACGGCACAGCAGCGAATAGCGGTTCATTTGATGCCTCCGTTCGGTATCCCGCGCGTCCGCCGGAAGATGAGCCAGCCTCCCAGGATGATGAGGAGGATGGGCCATCCGTGACCGATCCACCTCATGCTGAATATGCCCAGCGAGCTAAGCAGGAACAGAACTCCGAGGGCGATGAGGACGATGGCACCAACCGGTTCGGAGGCGCGTGGCATGGGTGGGATCGGGGGCATCGGCGGGACCGGAGCAAATGGGACACTGTAAGCCGATTGCGACTCCGGGGCCGGGGGAGATGCCGCTGCCTGAAAAGCAGTAGGCTCGTAGGACGCCTGAGCCGCAGCAGAGGGATAGCCGGCTGCGTTTGGAGCTGCGGCAGGGGGAACAGGGACGGACTGCGCTGGATGCAGTCCCAGCCTGGCACCGAGATCATTCAGGCCGAACGGGTCTGGCAGCGACAGGCCATCCCGCCGAGCCTTGGCGGTCTGGTAGGCGTCAAAAATCTGGTAAAAGAACCAGGCCGCGATGAATATGCCGAAGGGTCCGTGTTCATCGGCGATCGTAACCAGGATCACGAAGACCAGCACGTGCACCAGTCCCTTGACGAACTGGCCGTTATACATCGCTCCGACTCCCGGGATCGCTCCCAGGAACCCAGCCAGGCCGGGCCTGGCGTCGCCGCTATATGGCCCGCTTGCGGGTACAGAGCCCGTTGCCGTGTTTCCGGCATAGGAGCCGGCTGGAGCGCCAGCCGCAGCCATGCCTAACCTGGCCGCGAGGCATGGCTCGCAGTAGACGATCCCGGATACGGTTCGGACACACTTGGAACACAGAGCCTTACCACATTGCTGGCAGAAGGCTTCAACAGATGCTTCAGAATGATTTGCGCAGTTCATGCCAAGCTCCTTCCCGCCCGGTCTGCTCTTTTAGGGAACAAACTGGCTTCCGCTTCTTCAACTCCGACTTCGTGGGTGAACAACCGGTGGCAACCGCCCGGCAAACCTTGCAGGCCAGCACGGACCGGCCGCCCGACATAGATGTTGGGGGGACCGGCAGTGCGCGGCGATTCCGACTTGCCGCCGTTTTTGCGCGCGCTGCCTCCGTTTTCATTGGTTGCCGGAGGCTTCTGCTGATTGGTAGTTGTAGGAGTCTTGGACTCGTCGCTTTCACTTGTCCGGCGCAATTCGCGCATTATGGACTCGACCTCGTACACCACCCGGAGATTCTCGTAATAGCGCACCACGGGGGCCTTTGCCGTGTAGAACTGACGCTCCAGGTTCGAGCGCAATATCGACGGGCGCAGATCCTGTCCGCGCATGGCCGTCAGCCGAACGCCGGCCATATTCAGAGTGAGGGCGATGGAGAAGAATGCCATGGCCGCGGTCATCATCATTCGCGGCTCGACAAAGCGGCGCATGCCCACCGGAATCGAGAAGCGCTTCCACTCCGGGGTACGGTGTGCGGCCACCGCGAGTGGTAACGCCGGTGCGGTTGCACTGGTTAGGCTGGTTGCTCCGATGGTCCGGGTGAGGATTTTCTGCAGCAAGTCAGCCGGAACGGGCGGTTGGGGATGGAGGAACTGGAGCCACTGCTGACCCTTTTGCGCCTCTCCCAGCATGGTGACGCAGGTGGGGCACTCGGTGGTATGCAGCTCAAAACTCTCCCGATCCCGGGTGGTCAAAGCTCCATCGAGCGCGTCGGCGAGCAGGGCTTCCCACTCCTCACAGCGGAGCTTGCGCGGATTCAACTCAAATGGAGTACGTTCAGACATCTCAAACCACCTGTTTCTTATTACGTTCCAGCAGGCGTGCTAGTTCCGCACGTCCCCGGCTAATGCGTGATTTAACAGTGCCCTCGGGAATGTGGAGCACCTGGGCGATTTCCTTATAATCCAGATCCTGAAGATCGCGCAGGATTACGGCCTCTCTCAGTTCCGGAGAGATCTGGGTCAACGCCTGCTGCACCATGCGCTGCAATTCCTCAGTGGCAGCATTCTCGTGCGGGCTGGGGCGGGAATCGGTTAGGCGGTCGGCGGGGCGCACGTCCTCGGGATCATCCCAACCGGCGTCGATGGAATCCGTTGCCCGCTGCTGGCGGCTGCGCCGGAAGTGATCGACGAGCAAGTTTCGGGTGAGGGTGGCCATCCAGACCTGGAAGCTGCCGCGGGAGCCGTCAAAACTGTGGAGATTGGCGTAGATCTTGAGGAACACGTCCTGGGTCAGGTCTTCAGAATCCTGCGGGCAGCCGGTGAATCGATAGCACAGGCTGTAAACACGGCGATGATGAGCCCGAACCAGTTCGGTCCAAGCCACCGAATCTCCGCCGAGGCAACGCCCTACAACGACATTCCAATCCGGTTCCAAACGCCGTTCCTCGAATCTCTCTCCCGCGTGCCGCTCGCCGACCGTGGCCGCCGCTTCGGTTGCTGAAGCGGACCGGCGACCAGAACTCTGGCTCTCTCGAGGCCCGATCTGACGCGATCTGCTCTTATTGTCTGTGCGCCCCGAGTCGCGGTCGGCCGAATACGGCGCTACCCGGCTGGGAGCCAAGCGCTTCTGACTGTGGGTGTGCCCGGGGCCATTGGACAATTCCGCCCCGAAATCGTTCCACGTCATTGCGCCCACAGTGTGCATACCTGCCAGATACGGCAGAATGGTGTCCGTAGTTCCGAACAGAAAAGATTATCCCGCAAATCGGGCCAGGCCGCACCTTAGTGAAAGGTTTAAGTGGTTGGTGATGATGATTCTGGTTCAGACCGGGCCGGCCGCGGCACGATTCTGGAGTCGTGGGCATATGGCTCAAACAGGGCATCTGATGAATGATCGGACCGAGGAATGATCTGGCCATTCTTGCACAGATTCAAAGTCGGAGTTGCGATACGCCGGCTCTTAAATCGCCACTGTGAATGGTGTGAACCCCGTTCGTATCGAAGTCGCGCCTGGTTGCTTCGACGGAGCCGTCCCGGTTGATGGCGCGGCATGCGTCCTCAATCACGAACGATTCAAAGCCTGCATGCTTGCCGTCTACCGCAGAGAAGCGCACACAGTAATCGTAGGCCAGGCCGGCGACAAAGATGCGCTCAAGGCCGCGCTCCTTTAGATAACCGGTAAGCCCTGTCCGGGTCTCGCGGTCGTTCTCCTGAAAGGCCGAATAGGAATCGATAGCCGGGCGAAATCCTTTGCGAAGGATCAACTCAACGGACGTTACATCGAGCTTCGGGTGAAACAGCGCACCAAAGCTGTGCTGGACACAATGATCCGGCCACAGTGTCTGCTCGCCTTCCGGAGTCTGGATGGTTTCGAACGCTGCCTTGCCGGGATGGCTGGAAGCGAAGGAGTGATGGCCCTTCGGATGCCAGTCCTGCGTCAACACGGCGTGACGAAAGAGAGGCGCGATACGGTTGATCACGTCGACTACCTCGTCTCCGCGAGGAACGGCCAGCGTGCCTCCGCTGCAGAAGTCGTTCTGCACATCGACTACGAGCAGGACGTCGCGATCCGTCACCGTGATTGGCATCAATTCTCTCCGCTGGCCTAGTGTATCGAAGCAGAGGACGTTCTTCCTGAAGAGCGGCTCAGCTAACCAGATCGGGGCATGGCGGCGGTGCTCATTTGGCAGCAGAATCGATATAGGTTGGTGTCGCGGAGCTCTGAGGAGTTGGCGGGTCGTAGGAATATTTTTCTAATACAGGTAAATGCGCGTTTAATTAGATCAGCCCCACCTCGCAGTTTCCACGTAGCGCGCTTTCCTACCGTGTTTACGGGTAGGAGTAGCGTCGGTGCGGCTTAACTGTTCACGAAAACCGCGCCGCTCTGTTACCTGGGTAATTGATTCGAATCGATGTAAGGGAGAAAGATGAAGCACAGATTGTTTTTGGTCCTGTTACTTATCGGATTTGTGCCGGGGTTTCTCATGGTTCCGGCAACCATGGCTCACGCCAAAGACCACGGGGATGACCACGGGAACGGGCATGGGAATAAGCATGACCATGAGGAGCGCGGAGACCACGGCGATGAAGATGGCGGCCACGGCGGGCATCACGGGGGCGGTCGCTATCTGCGTGATTCCGATTACGGAATGCTGCAGCAATATTATGCTGGTCCGCGCGACCTGCCGCCTGGTCTACGCAAGAAGTACTACCGCACGGGAGCTCTTCCGCCGGGCTGGCAGAAGCGCTTTCAGCCCATGCCGATTGTATTGGTGCAGCAACTTCCACCAGTCCCCGTATATTACGAGCGCGGCTACATTGACGGATATGCCGTGGTGTATGACCGCAGAACGCGCATCATCGTCGACTCCATCGACCTGTTCGGTGCCATAACCGGCCGATAAGAGTAAGTGGTTCGGTCGCAGTGGGGCGGCCAGAAGGTCGCTCCGTTTTTTATGCAGCGAACAAATACGTTTTCGGTATGACCCAATGTTTCTCTAATTCACTGAAATGGCACTTATTCATGGAAAATTGGCTGCGAGAGGATGGGACAGCCACAGTGAGGCGTGGTGCATCCTGCGTCGCCAGGAGTTCGCATGCCGACGCAGTCAAACGATGGGAATGGTTCAGAAAAAAATGCCGATATCCGGCCATTCATTTTATGTTTCTCCCATCTGCGCTGGAATTTTGTCTATCAACGACCTCAGCATTTGAAGTCCCGCGTCGCCTCACATGTCGGTTGCAACACTTTCCCAACCATCGTTGCCAATGACCGGCCGGCTCGGATCCAGCGCCTTGGTCGTGTGGTAGAGCGATTGAACATAGTGCCGTTGCGCCGGGCTGTCGGGAAGGTCAGGAACGCCCCAGCTTTCGTTGAACGGCACCCATGCCACTATGCAAGGATGGCTGCGGTCGCGCTCCAGCGCCTCCAGCCACTTTCGTGTCAGCCGTTGAATCGACTTTGTTGTGTAGCGATACGCGCTTGGCGGTCAGACCCGCGATCTGTAACGGATTACGGTGTAGCCGTGGCCGGAATGTCGATACGCTTCTGGCCGCGACCGCTGCTACTATGCGGCCACAAATGAGCATGCCCGGGAAGCGCCTTAGTCGAGTTCTTGCTTGCAACTGTGGCGCTTCAATCTGACTTTGGCCAAAGACGCTTTTATGGAAACATGCCGCTATACCATTTTTTATATGTGTCCTAAAAAACCGGTGCGTAAATTAACTTCGTCCTAGTAAATTAGCTTCGCCCTATACGACAAACACACCCTTTTCCGCATCGAATAATTTAAGAACTGGTTTGCGGAGGTTCTCCCTCCAGCCCTAGACGCCGCAAAAGGGCGTTCTCTCCAGAGTCGTACCATGGAGAGCTTTGATGGATGCTACCGCAATCTCAGACCTGCAGTCGAAATTGGCGATGGCGACCGAGTCGTTACAACGGGCGGAAGAGCGCGCCGTGGCGGGTCAACTGGCTCTCGAAGTTATGCACGAGATCAAGAATCCCCTGGAGGCCTTGGGGCACCTTACCTATCTCGCTTTGGAAGAAGCCGACGATCCAGAAAAGGTGCGGAGTTATATGCGCTTGGCTGACGAACAGCTCGCCACGTTGAGCTTTATCTCCAGTCAGACGCTCGGGTTCGCCAAGTCCTCTCCTTCCCTTAAGCCCATCGATTTCGTCGGCTTGGCGGAAGCGGCGCTTCGTATCCATCAGCGAGCCATCGAAGCCAAGAAGGTGCGCCTTGTCAAAGATCTTCCTGAGGATTTGATGGCCGAGGCGTATACCGGTCAGATGCTTCAGGTGATCTCGAACATGGTTGTCAACGCGCTGGATGCCCTGCCGTCCGATGGAATCCTTTATTTGCGACTCCGGAAACGGCAGGGACAGCTTCATCTGGTGATTGCTGACAACGGTCATGGAATCCCCAGCGAATATATCGGTAAAATCTTCGAGCCGTATTTCACCACCAAGGGAGAACGCGGCACCGGCCTTGGTCTCACGCTCTCAAAGAATATCGTTGAACGCCATCGCGGCACGATAAGAATACGGAGCTGCGTGCGCCCAGGCAGGAGCGGAACTACCATCATGATTTCACTACCACTTAAACGAAGCTCATAGCCTTGACTCCTATTGAAAGTTCTAACGTGCGCCAGAAACGAAGGAAACCTGTAAACCTACTCCTCGGGCGGAACCTTCCTGGCGATGAAAAGTTTGTTGCCGCAGGGAAGATAGTGACAGTAAATCTGCATCGTCCTATGGCACTTCGCACGCTAATCCAGTTTGAGATCTGCAAATGTGTCACCACGTAAAAAAGATCATGTATCCAGTGAACATCGGAGAGCCAGACGTTCGGATCGGCAATAACTGATTTGCTTTAGGTTGCCGATTAGCGTTCGTTTGGGGAAAGAACAATCATTCGACGACCTTATTCTAACCAGCTACGCACTCTATTCGTGCTCTCTGCATTGTTGGCGCTTCAGCTTCCTTTTGCCACGCACGCAGCGAGCGTACCTGTGCGCTACACAGAAGGCTCCGCTCGGGGCCTTCTCGTATTGCGAAACCTCGATGGCGTTATCCTCGCCTCGGGCGAATTGAAACAAGTTACCCGAGGCGGCCAGGTTACTGCACGGCTGACTTTCCATTTCAAAGACGGTTCTATCAATGAGGAAACGACCGTGTACTCGCAACGGTCCGAGTTCCGGCTTTTGAGCAACCGCCTAGTGCAACGTGGCCCATCTTTCCCCC
This sequence comes from Acidobacteriaceae bacterium, assembly GCA_025355385.1. GTDB lineage: Bacteria > Acidobacteriota > Terriglobia > Terriglobales > Acidobacteriaceae > JANXZS01. The sequence continues at coordinate 38,987 of JANXZS010000018.1, forward strand.
ACCCCATCGACATGTCGTTTGATGTCCCGACCGGTACGGTAACCATCCGAAGTGAAGATGGGGGCAAGGAGAAGGTAGAGACCCAGCACCTGGATCTTCCTGCGGACGTATCCAATGGAATCTTCTTGAACATCATCAAGAATCTTGGGCCGACTGCAGGCGCAACAAAATTGTCGATGCTGGCCGGAGGATCGAAACCCCGATTGGTTACGCTCGCGATCTCACCAGGCGGCGAGGAAGCATTCTCTGTGGCGGGATATGCGCACAAGGCCAGGCGGTACGTCGTCAAGGTGGAGGTTGGAGGGATTGCGGGCGTCGTCGCACCTTTAATTGGAAAAGCTCCGTCGGATATTCACGTCTGGGTTATGGAGGGAGTCCCGCCAACCATGCTCAGGGTTGAAAGCCAGCTTTATTTGAACGGCCCCATTTGGAGGATCGAGCTGACTAGCCCTGCATGGCAGCATCATGAGCGTTAGCCCACTCGTCGCTCGAGACCTATCCGCGTTGTGGTAGTCACTGGGTCGTATGGTAGTCTGCCCAGGCTTGTCGGAGTCTGGTAGCAGCTTCGTCTGCCGGGACCGGATTGCGAGTGGCGGATTGGTTACTGCGGACCAGCATCCAGGCTGCGGTACCGGTGAGGATTCCAATAATCAAGGGTAGATTCAGGTTGATCGTACCTCGAGTCTGAAGAGTACTGCAGGGATTCTGCTGCAGTATGCGTTGGAATTCGCGCAGGCGCGTTCGCGATGACCGAGCGCGCGCCCATTTGAGCAGAAGCAGAAACAGGGTGATGTATCCAGCGTCAGCGATGAAGGCATTTTCTTGATGAAAATGCATGCAAAGCTCTGTGGCTCACCTTACAGTAACCCTCCTTCTGCTCTAGCCGTCGATAGGAAGGATTTCAAAACTAGACTCACTACCACTTAACTTGATGTTCACTGAAGGCGACAGCGCCCCAAAGAAAACGTGGTTTTCGCGGCCGCATTGCTCGCTGTAAGCACTGGCTCTCATGTGCTAGGGGTAAGCTAGCCCCATCCGCTGGAGAAGGTTGGAGCGACCTGTGCTGCAAGGATTACCTGGCCTACCCTGTACGACGCCCATGGTCTGTTAAATTTCTTCTTACCTTCACCAGCTCTTCTTGATTCGTGTATCCAGTGCAAATCCGCCGTTTTGATCGCGCGTCGCACTCACAGAAACTCGCGGGGAAAGCCGATACTGTCCGGTGATCACCTGGTTCTGTGTGGAAGTAACATCACTAGAAAACGTAACATACAAATTGCCGGTAACTCTTTGCTGAATGGTAATCCGCGCACCGGGATTGGCCGAGCCCCCTCCCAGTACCGGATCAATCGAAAGCTGAGAGATACCTGCAATCTTTGAGACGCGGCTGGTAATCTGGCTGCTGACTTGAGACGCCACAAGAGACTCCGCCGCCTGGTTTCCCGGCGTCGCCGGATCTGCAACTCCCGCTTCATTGGTCTTTCCGAAAGCAAGCAGATTGATGATGTCTGCAGCAGGTAACGCCGGATCAGACGCATAGTTGGTATGCAGTTGATCCACCGGGCCGCTGAAGCGCAAATGGATGTTGTACTCCTGAATGGTCGTATCCAGTGCAACGTTGACGACGGGCTGCGTCTCGGAGGGATTCACAAACTGGATCGTGCCTCGGTCGAGCAGGAAGCGGTCGCCGTTAGCAATAAGATCTCCTCCAGTGAGATTAATGCGTCCGAGAATAACTGGTTGCGCCGCCGTGCCACGCACTTGAAGGTTTGCTGTTCCGCCTACACTCAGGGTGCGGCTTACCAGGTTTATGCCGCTCGATGAAGTTACTCCGACGTTCAAGCGCAGATTCTGAGTGAAGCCCTGTGCCGGTGGAGGAGTAGCGCCACCAGAAAACTGACCAGCAAACCTCGCAAGATCGAAATCTGGAGTGAAGGACAAATCGGTCAGCCGCACCTGGCCACCTAGGAGCGCATCTTCCGGCGTGCCCGACAGAGCCAGGTCAGCGTCTATTCCTTCGCGCATACCTTGTGGATAGAGCAAGCGTATGCCGCGAGCCGCCAGCCCCATGTTGAACTGGAGAACAGGCCGATAAGCCACCCCTCCCTGGGCAGTAAGTGTTCCTCCGCCGACCTTACCTTCGAACTTAGTGATATTCAACCGATCCTTCGTTAGCGTGAGCATGCCATTGCCGTGCTGCAGACCTACGGGGAGGTCCCCATCTGCGAAGCTCGCGTCAACCACCTCAACCTGTCCCTCTACATTTGGATCTGTCCTGGCGCCATAAGAATCGATGTTGAAACGAAGCCGTCCGGAACTCCTTACATCGGGGCTTAGTAACTGGGCGATCTGCAGGTCGACAGTGCCTCGCAGAAGTATGGATATTGGAGCGTTACCGACAGTCGGCACAGTTCCCTGGAATTCCAGGTCCGTACCCGTCCCCTTGATAATGGAATGCTGCACCGTAAGCACGTTATTCGAGAAATCCGCGTGGATGGGAGATACTGCGGCCAATTGCAGGGTGTTACTGTAAGCCATCTTCAGGATTGGAATAGTCACGTGCGCTTCGAGACGGCTCCTGTCTTGCAGCGGACCGCGCAGTGTAGCATGTAACTCGGTTTGACCACTCAAGTCCGCAGCCTGTGCGGGCGCATAGATCGCAACCAGCGGCGGAAGCGGGATGGGCTGAGTATCGAGCGTCGCATCAGCGAAGTAATCACCTGTCAGGTTTACTCTGGCCTTGGCTTGTACCGATGTATTCATAGCCCCGGAATTCAATGTCGCATTCGCCACATGATTGACGACGTTCACCTGCAAGATGAGATCAGTTAGCGTCTGCTTCTGAATATCTAGTCGTGGTATCTGCAGTGTCGCATTGACCTGTGGATCTTTGAAAGTTCCCTGGCCACTGGCTTTGAGTGAGAGCGAGCCAGTTGCATCCACATTCCTTGCCTTGAGTGTCTCCAACTGTTCCAGCTTGATCCCATTTGCGGTCAGCTGCGCTTGATACGTCTGCTCCCGAGGCCGGACAGTAGCTACTCCCTCGATCGTGCCCGCAGCCAGGCGCACTATCAAGTTGCTGTGAACATCATCACCCGAACTGGAAAACTTCAACTTAGCAGATTGAATGGTTTCGTCCTGAACTTTCGCTTGCAGGATGGTGATGTCTCCTTGGCCCGCCGGACTCAATTCAGTCCCTTGCATCTTTACATGCGCCGTTAGATTGCCGGTTATGGGAGCCTGCACACCGGCTAACTTTGCTAGATCTGCGAGATTGATCTGCGAAGCGGTGAGATCTACACGGATAGGGCTGGTGTCGCTGAACCTCCACTTATTAAGTTCAGTTCCGGCACTGAAGGCTATCCTCCCTCGGGTTGCGGGTTCCAGGACGGCGTTCTGCAGGCTGACAAGCGAAGGGTCTACGTCGATGTCGGTGCGCAAAACTCGCCATGCTGTCCCTCTCACCTGGAGGTTCGACGCTTGTAACTGCCCTGTGAGGTGGGGGGCCGCTGATGATCCGCGAACAACTCCTTTAAACGCCGCCGTCCCCGCCAGGCCGAGGGGTTGCATGGGCTGGCCTGGAGTTGGCACAGTAGCAATCATTGCTACCGTCTCGAGTTCATGCAAATCTTTGGATTCGAAATCGAGGGCGAGGCTTGAGTGGTTACTTATCGTTCCATCCATGGTCAGCACGCTTTCGGGTAGGCGAATGTAGCTCCTCCGAAGTCCAATAACCCTATTGCTGCCGCTGTAAGTTCCATGAATAACTCCATCGATCGGTAAGGTGGCGGAGTTAGCTGCGCGGGAGAGAGTGCCGTGTAGAGCGGCATTGGTGTGTGCCTGGATACTATCCAGCGTCTTGCCCCAGGTCGCTTCCGCCTCGGCATTCAACACTCCACCCACTGCTACATCCCTGGTTGCAGGAGAGGGAGGAGCCAGCCGCTTCAGGTCAGTAAGCGAGACTCCCCGCAGAGTCAATTTCACCGTTGGGTGCGGGTCACCCGCGACGTTTTGCATGTTGGCTTCACCAGTCAGTTCGCCGCCGAGAAGGTGCGCACGGAAGTCGTGAACGATCGCGTTGCCGTTCGAAAAAGAATAGTGTGCAGCAATGCTTCCTATTTGCATTTGCAGATCGGGGCTGCGTAGGGAGAGCTCGTGGCTGTCGGCATCGCCATCGACAACTAGCATCTCGATCGCTGGCCGGTTCCGATCATTCTTATAGCTGAGGGTACCGCCCGCGTGAATCAACCCTGTCGGAATCGAAGCATTCTTCAGAATGTTCCGAACCTCTCCGACGTCAACGACCGCATCATAGTGCGCTTGGACTTTCGGACTGTCGTAGTAATCTACGCTTGCCGTCACCACCAGCTGCGAGGAGCCGCTTGTTAGCTTTGCCTGATTCAAATGAAAGGCAGTGCGCGTCGCATCGAAAGTGGCTTCCAGATTATGAGGAATTGGGTTGAGCGCGCCCGAGTGCACATGTCCGTCCTGATAACTCAAGGTACCGGAATACTTCTCTAGAATGGTACTGAAGCTCGACCGAAAGTCGAGATTGTGGACGTCTGCTGCAAAGATCGCCTTTTCATCGTTATAATAAAGCTCGCCTCGATCAAGCACGGCATGGCGTATGCCAAAATCAAACAAGTTTGTATTGCTGTTGTTTCCACTACTTTTAGGCCCTGGAATGTTGGTCATGCCGTTAACATCTGAGAGTATTCGAACGACCGGATGATCCACTACAACTTGATCCAGATACCAGCGCCGATGCAGCACAGAGACAATCCTGACTCCTACCAGTGCATGCTCTAATTGCAGGATGGGCGGATTCGAATAGGGATCGGCACCGTGTACGACCAAACCATAAACATCAACGCTCAAATTCGATGGATGAAGTGCGATATTCTGCAGGCGAACCTCGACTCCCAGGCTCTCGCTTGCCTTCTCTTGTATTGCCGTAAGGAGATAGCTATGAACCTTGGAGTTCGTAAGAATCACCGATGCTGTAGCAATCACTAGCAACCCCAGCAATACGAGGCTGCCTGCTATCCAAAGGCCGGCTTTGATCCACTGGCGCTGTCTTCCTCCGCTGTTTGCATTCCCTTGTTGCGGATAGTTTGACGGTGATGGATGGGTAGTCAATGGATTCATCTTTCTCAAATAGTTAGAATGCCTGCCCGATGCTGATGAAATATTGGTTGGGCTGTATGCCAGGGGTGGGATTCAAGTTGCGTCCGAAGTCGACTCTGACTGGACCCACTGGTGTCGCATAGCGAAGGCCCGCGCCAATGCTATTCGAGTAGAGAGAAGTAAAGTGGCTCAAGCCAACAACAGGAAAGACGTTGCCACCGTCATAAAACGCAACTACGCCGAGGCCTTGCTTGATAGGAAGAGGGATT
>JANXZS010000087.1 GCA_025355385.1 Acidobacteriaceae bacterium
TGTTCTTCGTCGTTCGCTTTACAATGAGAAGCATGCTGCTAGAGGGCATTTTCCCCGCAATCACGACGCCATTTTATCCCGGCGGCCAGATCTATTTTCGTAAGCTGGAACAGAACCTGGCACGTTATTCGTTGGCAGCGGTGGCGGGTTTTGTGGTGCTGGGGTCCACTGGCGAGGCAGTGATGCTCGGTGACGAAGAGTCGCGTGAAGTGCTGCGGACGGCGCGGCAGGCCAGCGCGGCCGACAAGGTCCTGCTCGCCGGAGTGGGGCGCGAGAGTGTCACAGAGACCCTTCGACTGGCGGACTTTGCTGCAGTGGAGCAATACGACGCGGTGCTGGTGCGGACTCCGAACTTCTACGAGCCGCTAATGTCGGAAGCAGCGATGCTGAATTACTACCGTTTGATTGCAGACCGTTCCCCGCTGCCTGTGGTGATTTACAGCATTCCGAAATTCACTCATTATGACATTCCGGTAGGGCTGGTTGCTGAGTTGGCCGGGCATCCAAAGATCCTTGGCATCAAGGATTCCAGCGGCAGCGTTCAGCGCATTCGTGCGATTGTTGCGGCCACACGCGAAACGCCGAAGCGCACCGTGACCGTCACACCTGTTTTTGCCGCAGTGACTGCGCGCATGCTGGCAGCAGGCGGAGACGAGCCGGGCACTTTTGTCTCAGCGGAGCAGCTTGGATTGGGGGCGATGACGCTTGCAACTGCTCCGCCTCGGCTTCGTCCGGCGACACGGACTCGCGAAGTTGGTTTCCAGGTACTATCAGGTGCTCCGGAGACGACGATGAAATCTCTGGAAGCGGGAGCTAGTGGCGCGGTGCTGGCGATGGCAGCCTGTGCTCCTCAATCCTGCCAGGAGATTTACACTGCCTGGAAGGATCGCGACCCGGTCCTGGCTGCAGTGAAGCAGGAACGGCTCTCCGCCGCCTCGGCGCGCGTGGCAGGGTCACTGGGCATTGCCGGCGTGAAGTACGCGTGTGAATTGAATGGCTACTACGGCGGAAGCCCGCGGCTCCCCCTGCTGCCGCTTACCGCAGCGGAGAAGGCAGAAGTCGAAATCCTTATGGCGGATCTGCGCAGCTAGAGAATTTCTGCGTCTCTCGAAGAGATAGAGGCTGAGTAGCTCCGCCATTCGCAATGAGGGTGACATGGCGAATGCGTATCTCCTAGCCTGAAAACGATTGTAGATCGCAGGCAAGCACGGCGCGTTTCCTGCTGCTCTCGATGGCTAGCTCAAGTACGCGAACTACCCGCCATGCCTGGCTTCCCGTGACAGCCAGGGGTGCACGGCCAAGGATGGCATCGCGCACGTTGGCGTAATAGCCTCGATAATCCCCGGCACGAGTTTCGATCGGCATGGAGACAAGCGATCCACCGTCATCGATTGTAAGGGTGCCCCAGTTCTTCGCCGGCTCAGTACCCCACGCGGGAGAGTCAAAACGCTCGCCGCGTTTGAGCAGGTCCTCCTGGGGATCAAGTCCATTCTTTATGTAACAGCCTCGGTTACCATATACAGCGAAGCGCGCCCCGGGAACCAGCGCCATACATGTGGCGCGCAGCACTACGGAGTGGTTGGGGTAGTAAAGACGAACATCAAATGCATCGTCCATCCGGGCGCCTTCCCGCTCCGAGCGAATATCGGCAAACACCGCTTGAGGTGGTCCAAACAGCATCAGTGCCTGATCGATGAGATGGGGACCGAGATCCCACGTGAGGCCGCCTCCGGGCGCGCCATTCTCCCGCCAGGTCTCCGGTTTCCGCTGCGGCCGCCAGCGGTCGAAGTGTGATTCGTAACTGGTAATCTTGCCCAGTGTGCCCGCATCGAGCAGGCCCTTTATCGTCAAAAAATCACCGTCCCAACGACGATTGTGATAGACGGACAGGACAAGACCCCTCGCGCGGCTCAAATCCACGAGTTTCGCGGCTTCGTCAGATCGAAGTGTGAAAGGCTTGTCGATAACGACGTGCTTTCCCGCTTCGAGTGCCCGCCTCCCCAGGTCGAAGTGGCTCTCATTCGGGGTGGCAATGACAATAAGTTGGAGCGCAGGGTCATCGATGGCATCCTGGGCGTCGCGATAGATAGTGACACGGGGATAAGCGTGTGCAGCCTCGTCACCACGACGCTGCACGATGCCAGATAGTTCGAGCCCGGGAACGGCATCAACGACCGCCGCATGAAAAATGCGTCCGGCAAATCCAAAGCCGACAACACAATGGATCGAAATCGTCGACACCAACGATATCGACTGTCCGTTCAAGAATCTACTCGCTAAGGAGAAGGTCACTCTTGAAGGCCGGTCACTGGTGCTGCTGATTGAAAAGACCGGTACGGAGGTCAAAGCTGCACTA
>JANXZS010000186.1 GCA_025355385.1 Acidobacteriaceae bacterium
GTATAGACAAGGTCGGGGTCTGCCCACCCGTAGTGATTAAACTGCGCCGCCCACACCCAGAAAGTGACTTGCTGGCCGTTGTCGCGAGCAAAATGCGCAAGCTTTTTCACCTGTTCCTGATACGCTTCGACTGAGCCGAAATAGCTCCAGCTATTGGAACCCTCTATTAACTGGGCCCCGCTGAATCCGAACCAATCGAACATCTGAACGTATTGGGCCTGCTGCGCGTCGGTGAATTTATAGATGTTCCCTCGCTGATCGGCATAAACATTTACGTAGGTCCCCCGCACATTCCACGGGACCCATGGGCAGAGCGCCCACTCGCGTTGCGGGATCCACGGCTTCTCGGCGAGATTCAACTCGGGGATTTCAAGTTCGTTCCCGTTTTGTCGACTTTTGACGACCAGTCTTTGGAGGGCTCGTTTCAGTCCGAGATCAGAATTACCAACCGCCACAACTACAGCGCGGTGGGCGATTTCTCCGGTGACTAGAGAAAATCCCTCCGGAGAATCCGGTGGGACACTAGCTCTCAAGGGGTTCTTCGCTCCGTTCAAGGTGAGAATGATAGCGGGGACCGAGGCCGGAACCGATTGAATGTTCGCGACGACCGATGTCTTTGTGTGTAGAACGGCTGTCAAATAGTCAGAGAGTTGGTCCACCATGCGTATCTCAAGCGGACTCTTTGGCGAGGCGACGATGTAGGCGGTCTTGTCGGCCGGGAAGTCGACGGCTCCGAAGCATTCACCGGCCGAGGTGAGAAGTACACCGCCAATGAGGATAACGAGGAATACGGAAATGGCCCGGAAGGTAGACATGGACCTGAATGACAAGGGACATCTTCTCCACGTAGGGAACAAATCAAGTTGCTCGCCGAGGACTCTAATATCGTTCGGCGAGTCATTCCGGTCAACGAAATAGAGCTCGTTGTTCCTTCGATGGAACGGTTTCTGAGGCGCACCTCAGAAATGCTATTGAGCTGTTGCAATAGGTTGTGACAAAGGGGCTTCACAGGCTGCAGAAAAAAGTCTCCAAGTGGTTACTTTTTGTTGAGGGGGAATTGAGTTAAGAAGATAGGCATGCGTGGTGAAGACGAAGCACAGAGCGGGATGTTCAGTTACGTGACGATGGAACAGCATATCTCGGAATACGTGCAGGGCAATTTGGGCAAGAACGATCTCACCGAGCAGGAGAGACTGGACCCGCAACGCGCGGTCAAGGGTCGTGGAGGGCAAAGGGTATTCCATCCAGATAGACTGCTTCGAAGGAGACACCGTTGATCTCCAGATCCGCAACTCAGATGGTGCCGATCAGAACTTGTATTCAAGGTTCAACTGCATCCGTCTTCCGGGTTGCGCTTGGACAGCATGGTTGAAGAAGGGGGAGCTGATGACACCTACGTATGTGACATAGTTCGGGTGATTGAGAACGTTGAAGGAGTTCAATGACAGGGCGAGAGAGCGCCCTTCCTCCTTGCCTTTATGGAAGGAGAATTCGTGGGATAGATTGAGGTCGACGCTGGTATAGCATGGGCCGTGCAGTGAATTTCTCCGCGTCCCCGCTGGACGATCCAGTGCCAGGCCATCGTGGTTATCGTCATTGCCGGTGGTGATGTTGACTGGCTTTCCGGAATAGACAGCGAGGGCCAGTCCGAGATCGAATGCCCTGTTGGCCTTGAAGGTTCCGAGCAAGTCGAACTTGTGGCGGCGGTCGTTGTCAGAGCGAGCCCAATCAGCATCAGGGAAATGGCTGTCGGCGGGGAAATAGCCAATGCCGCCGCCGTTGTTCCCGGAGTTCATGCCACCGTTATTGTTATAGGTCTTATTGAGCGTGTATTGAGCCTGCCCGCTAAAGTATTTTGTTGGCTTTCCGCGAAAGGTGACTTCGAGAGAATTGCTCTTCATGCGACCCTCGGACTGCATCTGCCTGATCTGTCCAAACAGTGGATTGGGCCGGGCGGAATAGTCGGGCGGAGGCGGCGCATTCGCGTCAACAGATCGAAACAGGTCGATGCCGCGCGTACCGACGCAATTGGCGGCAAGCGTGCTCTTGGGATTCACTTGCCGTTCGATTCCGCCACTGAAGACGAGCTGATAGGGAATTCGGAGGCGCGGATCGAGTTGCGTGATGCCCGGCGGCAGGGCCGCCAACTGCGCGGGAGTGACGGGATAGGACGGGTTCTCGGCGATGAGCCTGACCAGGTGGCGGCCGTCGAAGTGGAGCAGGTCGGAGATCGGGCGAGGTCCCGAGCGGTCGTAAAATATGCCTGCTCCCGCGCGGAGTACGGTTCCGCTCTTCCTACCCGGGGAGTAGGCGACACTAAGCCTCGGAGCGAAGTTGTGGGGAACGTCATGAAAATAGTTTTGCCAGTTGTAGCGGACGCCCGCTGCCACTGACAAATTGGGGCGGATACGGACTGTATCTTCAAAGAAGCCGGATACTACTTTTTCAACAAATGTGACATGCCCCTGACCTTGCTGGACGGTGTACGAGTATGGGTTTGCGGCCGCATAGTCGGCAAGGCTGGCGAACGAGTAGGCACCGCCAAGGAAGCGATAGTCGTCGAAGCCGCGACGGCTGATATCGGGAATGTCGATGCCAAACTTAATTTCCTGCCGGCCGCGACTATAGGTTACGAGATCGGTGCCGTCGAAGTGTCCCTCGGTGCGGCGAGTATTGGCCTGAGCGCCGCCACCGGTAAATGCTCCTTGAATGATAATGGCCGGCGCATTGTTTATACTGCGCACCGGTTCGTCGTTGTACCCGACTAGAAATCGTAGCTGGTTAAGGACGCGCGAGCTGAAGACGCGCGTATAGCCGACGTTGACTTCATGCTCAAAGGAAGTGAAGTTGGTAGCGGCCTCGGCGAGGATCGTGCCACCAACACCCTGGTTCTGGTTAGTTTCATGTTCGTAGGAGTAACTCATCCAGAGTTGGTCGCCTCCTTTGTAACTATGGAAAGCGCGAGCCGCGATGAACAGATGGTGCATCGGTGTGGGGACCGATTGGTGGACGGAGCCGTTCAAGTCCTGCGCATCGATGATGGACTGCTGATCGTCGTTGTCATTTTCGCCAGAGAGAAGAAAAGTATTTCCGTGGGCGCGGCCGAACGGTCCGGTGAGCGAACCCTCGAAGAAGGTGCGGCGCTCCGCTGGCTTGATGCTGGCGAAGGCGTTACTCGCATCGAAGAGGGAATCACGAAAGAGAAAATTCGCTGCCCCGTGAAAGTCTCGAGTGCCTTCCTCCGTAGTGATCTCGATGCGAGCTCGGCCAGGCCGGGAAAACAGCGCAGAGTAGGGATTCTGGTTGATCTTCACATTTTTGATGGCGGATGAGGAGACGCCAGGACCATTCGCCTCCAGTCCATTCACGACCAGGGTAACGCCATTAGTGCCTGTGGCATCGTCGCTCAGGAAGCGGGAAAGAGTCCCAATGTAGTCCATGTCGAAAACGGGAAGGTGGTCAAGGTCGGCGCGATTGACCGTGTTGGCGCTCTGATTCTCGGCGATGTCAGTGCTCAGGCTGTTGGGGGAATCTGCGGATCGAACGGTGACATCTTCATTGTGCAACGCCACGCGAAGCACTACCCTCACCGTGACGGGAGCGGCGGACGCGATCCTGACGGGAACTTCCGCCGGTGCGAAGCCGGGTTGCGCAACATCCAGTCGATAGGAGCGGCCGCCCTCGACCTCAAGGTGAAACGATCCTGCCGCGCCAGTTACAGTTTCGGCGATGACCGCTCCATTGGGACCATGCAACTCAACCGTAGCTCCGGCGATCACAGCACCAGTCTGGTCGAGCACCGTGCCGGAGAGCGAGCCCGTATCTGCATTCTGACCGGACAATACCCCATACGCGAGGAGCGGCCAGAGAAGCATGCATACGATCTTCATGAGAACTCCTCAGAGTCCAGCCTTTGCTTGCGGTCGCTCATGTGGCGACGATATCGAGCGATTAGGTCGCGTAAGGAGAGCAGGTAGAGATCGGCGTTGAGGCGATCCAAGGATATCGTGATTCTGCGAAGGATCAACGTCGATCCTCCCACTAGAAGTTTCGGAGCAACCGTACTGAACGATGACGGTCTTACTCTTCATGATCGAGAGGCTGACCATCAGGCCCGACCTGCATTTCAGAGTGCTTGCCTGCCGTGACCACTTGGGCCTCATACGCAACGATCGAACCGTGTTTTGTGAGGGACTCTATCTTCGTAATCCGACCTTTGCCTACCTTGCCCTGTAATCCCGTTTTCACGTCCGCTGGAAGTGTGTCCATCGTGACTTGCTGCTCCACTTCAATCAGCTGCCCGTCTGGCGCAATTGTCACGTCCTTCGAGTGGCCATGGATGGTCATCTGGACTTCGTATTCCACTCTGCCACTCTCAGTATCTGTGGTGTAGCCGCGCACGATCGAACCCTGGCTCTCCTTTTCCGCGGTTTTCTGGACAGCAGGCGGCAGGTCCGACTTGCTGATCCGTTTTTCCGCTGCCAATGCGACTCCGGAAAGACACAGGCCGATGATGGCGACCGATAGAGCTTTCGAATTCAATAGCATGCTGTTCACCTCACGGCCCTTTGGCAGCCACTGACAGCTTACTTGTCGACACCTTAAGAAGGCCTTAATGTTATTGTGGCCTCCGCGACGAAGCGTTTGCGCCGCACACCAACAAGTCTAAGGATGATGCACAAAGCATGTTGCGGCGAAGGCATTTGGAGCCAGAAACGTGGCGTTGGTGAGGGCTCTTGTGACGGAGGTCCAATTCGATCCGGAGCTGGCGAAGATCTTGCGCGAGAATTGGACCGCCACGTCGCAAGACTCGTGAGAGAAATGTTCCAGCAAGCAATCAGTCAAGGTGACATAAGGTCGATAATCGACGTGGAGACGGCGGTGGAACTCTCGTACGCTCCACGTTATTGCCGCCTATAGATTGGTCCAGGGGCCGTATAGGTGGCTGATGTCGACAAGCTCTTTAAGCAACGGATCGAGGGGGGGGGCTCCGGGAGGAGGCCGCTTTGACTAAAGGCGCAGCTCAGGAGTTCTGTTAGCTCAGATTTGCACTGATTGAGCCACATCACAACTGTCTTGTGCTGCTCCGTTCCGTAGACCCGCAGCTGTTCGATTCGCCCACCGCCATACCCGGACCCGCGCTGCAGGTACTAAGTTTCGATCAAGCCTCAAAATCCGAACCGGAGTGACATCGAAATAAATCGCGGACTGCCAATAGTGTGCTGCACGACGCCCAGTTGCCCGCGAGGAACGGTGACGTAGTTCCCGTCGAAGTGCGGGTTGAATTCGACGTTGTTGTCAGGCGTATCAAAGCTGGGAGTGTTCGTAACATTGAATACATCGAAGCTATAACGTAACTGATATCGATCTGTGAGCTTGGTTAGTTTGACCATCGACATGTCCGCCCGCTTCTGGAAGGCGCCGCGGAAAACATTCCGACCCCCCCGGAGGTCCGAAGATCGTCTCGGAATTATCCGCACTTCCGCTCGGATCCGGTCCAGGGACACCGTATTGGTTTGCCCGCGATGTCCCAGCGGTTAAAGCGGGAACGACGAAGGCCTTGTAATCAATCGCCGGCTGCCCGGGGAATGCTCCCGAGTGGCCCGTCTTTGCCTTACCGGGCGTATAGCCAGGAGCAAACGGAATAATTGGATTGGATATGAAATCGTTTGTGCCGTAATAGATAGCGGCGACGCTTCCCGAAAAATCGTACACGTTATAGGGTTGTCCGCTTTGAAGCGTTGCGATCCCGCTCCATGCCCAGCCATTTGCAATTTTTCCTAAGAGTGAATGATCGCGAGCCAGCTTCGGAAGTTCGTAGTAGTAGTCCGCGACAAGGACATGCGTGCGATCGAAGTCGGCATTGCCATAGCCCGACTCCAGGTTTGTGGGGTCGTTACCGTTGTAGAAGAGACCCGGCCCGCTCTGCTCATCAAGAGTATGCGAGTAAGTGTACGAGACAGTAAATTGCAAACCATTTTGCATCCGGTGCGTAAGGTTTGTTTGCAGTGCATCGTAGTGGGAGACTGCGGCGGCTTTGTAGAGCACCGAGTTTGGACTATAACCGAGGAAAGGTACACGCAGATCCGTGTTGCCACCGGTAGAAGTGTTGAACTCTTCCGCCGCCACTCCGTTAACCTGATAGCCGTAAGAGAATGACTGACCGTGAATGGGATTCGCGGAAGTTGCAACGCCGGCCTGATTGAATGGAACAGGCGTCACCAGGTGCAATCCGTGATTCCCCGTATAGGCAATATCTGCGGTCCAGCTATCTCTGGGTTGCCACTGCACGTCAAAGTTCCAATTCTCAGAGTAGGGAAGCTTGTTATGAATGTCGTAGCCTGCGAAGAGGTAAGGGCCGAACTGGTTCCCAGCTGGATAGTTAAATGTTTCGAGTTGGTTTGCATTCGGCAACAGTGCGGCAAAGGTAGCCGGATCGCCGGTAACTGGCGAAAGTTGATTGAACGGCTGTGAAAGAGTCGCGCCAGTGGTAGCAGCCGTTGGCAGCACGAAGGGAGGTTGCAGCGTAACTCCGAATGGCCCGTTGTACCCATTGCCGGCGCCGGGAGAGAAATATGAGAAGAACTCACCACGGTCGTAGTAAAGTCCGAATCCGGCCCTGACCACCAGATTGTCCTTTACAGAATAGATGAGGCCCACGCGCGGCGCGAAGCCCCATTGTCTTCCGTCTAACGTGGAATTACTTGTGCCGGCGGTATGAAACTGCTTATTGTTGCCCGCCACCAACAGGCCGTCGCTGGTGATCGTGTCAGTGGCATCCGTGTAGCCGTACCGTGCTGAGTCAAAGTTCACCAGGCGGCCATATTTTTCAGTTATCCCGCCATCGTAATCCCACCGGATGCCGGCAGTTATCGCAAACTTATGAGTGACGTTGAACTTGTCGTTAATATAGACGCCAGCCTGGGGTGCACGGTAGTAACGATTGGAAGTGCCTTGAAAAATCTGCGAATTGCCAAGGCCCGGTTTCACGTTACCGGTAACAAAGTCAGTAAAGGTGTCGAACGTAATTGAAGCCACCGAAGTAGCGCGATTGATAATGTTCAATTGCGTGTAATCGTAGTTATAGCCGAGCGCGACATTGTGCTTGCCAAATAGCCAGTTTAGATTCCCGCTCACCTCGTACTGCGTTTGATACATGCCGGCATTTGAGGACGGAGTAGTGGGACCGATGTTGAGGCTGTTCCCAAGAATATTGTCCGAGGTATTGACGATGATGCCGGGGAAATTCTTGATCCCCAGCAAATCAGTGCCAACTGCGGAGGGACTTACCTGCTGAGTAGTCGTCGCGTAGGCAACTTCGCGGATAAATCCGACGCGCTGATCATAGACAATATTCGGTGAAAGCGTGGCCGTATTGATTAATGAGAAAACGTGAGAGCCAGCCTGAAGCTGCTGAGGGAAACCGAGGGTATTTGCCTGGCTGGTAAAAGGGGTTTCGGTCGGATCATTCTGATAGTAATAGCGACCTGTCAGACTGTCCTTGCGATTAACGGTAAAGTCCAGGCTCAACGCTGCTCGATCGGATCGAAACAGGCTCGAGCCGCCGTCAACCAGCGAATCGCATCCGGCCGCCGACGCTGCATCCGGATCGGATATCTGTGCCGAGGGAAAAAGAAACTTGCCGTTGGGCAGCTTGAATTGCATCAGTTGAACCGCCGCAGGATCCAGTTGACTGGGCATGAGGGGCGATGTGGGCCCATTTTCATTCGAAAAACTGTTCTCAGCTGCGATAATGCCCGCCACGCTGCGATCATCCGTCAATCCCAGCGGAACGGTGGAAGTCTGCTGGCCGTTGGCTTGATCCGAGACGCGTTCGTACTGATAGGCCGCGAAGAAGAAGAGTCTGTCTTTAATGATGGGACCGCCCACAGTTCCCCCCACCGTGAACCTGTGGAGCCGGGGACATGCTGGCCGCCGTTCTGCACAATACTCGTGTCACGTTTGCGGAAGAAGGGCGCTGCGTCGAGCCAGTCGGTGTGACGGTAGCCGTAGACTTCACCATGCAGTTGATTGCCGCCAGATTTCACCACCTGCTCAATGTGTGCGCCGCTGTTCTGTCCTTGGGAGGCGTCGTAATTTGCTGCGTTCACTCGGAGTTCCTGTAGAAATTCTGGGGGCGCTGAGGGGATCGCCTCGCCGATCGCATCGTAGACCGAAGTGTTGGTCTGAATCGATCCTCCAGGGCCGAAAGACTCGCCGGTACTGAGTACGAAGCGATTGGCCGCCACGGCCGACGTGGACTTGCCATTGAATAGATTATTCGTGTTCACTCCGTTGAAGGAAAAACTATTACTGGTGTCTCTCTGCCCATTTGAGAAGATGAATTGATTTCCAAGCCCATCGTTCGAACCAGCACCCGTAAGGAAATCGGCGTTTACACCCGGCGTCAACGTTGCCAGTTGAGTGAAGCTGCCCGTTCCGAGCGGGATCTGCTCAATCTGCGCACTTTCGAGCACATAGCCATTTGTCGTATCTGTCTTATTGAGGGAAGGCGAGCTGTAGACTGTGACGGTGGTTGCGTTGGAGCCAGGAACAAGCTTGACGTCAAGCGTGGTGGTGCGATTTCCCTGAACTCCTACGGCCGGGTGCTTGTCGGTCTCAAAGCCATCGTGCCCAAACGTAACTGTATATGTGCCAATTTGCAGATCGTTGAAACTGTAGCCTCCGTCACCCCTGCTCTTCTGCGTACGGGTAAGTCCGGTTTGTTCGCTGATGAGCGCGACATCAGCATTTGCAATGACGGCCCCCGAGCTGTCGGAAACGGTCCCAACAAGTGAGCCTAAGGTTTGCTGGGCACAAACTGGATTGACGAGTATCGAGAGCGCAAACATCAGGGAGGAGAGGTAGCGGAGACGCATGATGGCGTTATCCTTCCGAGTCTGATTGTCCTAGCGTTGGCCAAGCCGAAATATAGCCTAAAAGATAGCATGACTTTATCAATCTGAAGTCAATTACCGGTCGAAGACCAAGGGGTGAGTGCTACCCCTGACGACAGGGCATCACTGTGCCGCATATCGATAAAGGCGCCTTCTTACTGATCACCCGGCAACCGTCATTCTGGATGGAAGGTACCAGTTCAACAGTGCGGATCGAGCGTAGCGAATGCTGGTATTCCAGCGTTCAGAACTTCGCGATCAGTGTCACATCGCCAATCAACAATGACCCGTCAATTGCTCGTCAGGAATTGATCGCTGAGAGTCCATACGAAACTGTCCGAAGTGATGGTCGCCGCCGGCATCTATACTGAATAAGCATTCTGCCTGCAACTCTATGTGAATCGACCTGGCGAGCCTGTGACTGGCGCAGTCTCAGGCAAGGTGAAGACGCCCAGCGGTCCGAATGCCAAACATTCGCACAGAAGTTGCATAGGAAGTAGGCAAGTTTGTCGATGATCTTCTCTAGTCCTACACTATGTCGCGAATCTCATGGAAGGCATTTCGATCAGGAAGACGGGGATGGCGCTTCCCATCCCGTGCGATCACCTCCTATGCGGCGCTCTTGAAGATCGGCCACGTTCAACGCATTCGCGCACGCGCATCTCACATACCTTCGATACTCATAGGCTATTCATTTCAATATCTTCAGAGTGCGCGGCCCCCGGATTCGCCCAACATTCAAGTTGCCGCGTGTATGCTCGACTTGCAGAAAAAGCGGAAATCAGTCATCGACTCAACTAGTCCGGGTCGCCGGATTTCTCGCTAAGTCGCTAACCGGAGATACCGCCATGTCACGCAAGCCAATCGTCGTTGCAACACTCGCCCTCATGCTTTTCTTCGCGAGCCTCGCACACGCTCAGGACAGTGGTCCATACAAGATTCTCAAGATTCAACTAGTCGGAGGCGATGGCGGATTCGATTACGTGACTGCGGATTCTGAGGGTCGCAATCTGTATGTGGCGCGTTCGGGACCTACCGGGCACATCGGCGTCTTCAACTTGGACACGTTGGTGCAGGTGGGGGACATCCCAGGCGTAAGCGCGCACGGCGGAGCTGTCGACACTGCGACGGGGCACGGATTCGCAACCTCAAAGCCGGTGACGATGTTCGATTCGAAGACCTTTGCGGTTCTGAAAAAGATCGACGTCCAGGGCAATCCGGACGGCTACGTCAATGACGCTTACAATCACCACTTCTACATCCTCAGCCACTCGGAGCCGAATATCACCGTCCTCGACGATAAGGATGGCTCGATCCTCGGCACCATCGACATCGGCGGCGCACCCGAGCAGGCCGCCACTGACGGCCACGGCAAAATCTATGTCGACATCGAAGACAAGGCTGCGATCGCAGTGATCGACGCGAACACGATGAAGATAGTTGGCAAGTACGACGTTTCGAGCAAGGGAGGAGGATGCGCCGGGCTTGCTCTGGATGCGACGAACAATATCCTCTTCGCCTCATGCCGCGACAAAAAGAACATGATCATTCTGTCGGCTACCGATGGGCATATCATCACTGATCTGCCGATCGGCAACGGATCCGACGGCGCCACTTTTAATCCTGCCACCATGGAGGCATTCAGCTCCCAAGGCGACGGGACGCTCACGGTAGTCAAGGAGATTTCTCCGACAAACTTCTCTATTGAACAGACAGTGCCCACTCCGGCGCGGGCCAAGGTGCTCACGCTGGATACAAAGACCAACCAGATCCTGACAATTACGGCCGAGTTTGGCCCGGTACCCGCGGCCCCCATTCCAGCAGTAGGAGCAACTCCGCCTGCGGATGGTCCGCCTCCCACTGCCCCAGCATGGCTCCGCGGCCCGCGCGCTCCGATGATTCCGAATTCTTTTCAAATTCTAGTGATCGGTAAGTAGCCGCGCACACTTACTCCTTCCCGCACGCTTGACATTCGAGAGAAACTGTCGTACTCTTCTATAGAAATCTATGGGAGACGTCGCGATGACTAAAGCAAAGAACGATGCGCTGCAGGGTAGTCTGCGATTGCTTGTCCTCAAGAGTCTCCAGCAGGGATCAATGCATGGCTGGGGCATCACGTTACATATCGAAGGCGTTTCAAATAGCATTCTTCGCGTCGAAGAGGGCTCGCTCTATCCCGCTCTCCATCGGATGGAGCAGGAGGGTTGGATTGCTTCGGAATGGGGACTGAGTGAGAACAATCGACGCGCGCGCTTCTACAGGCTGACAGCAGCCGGGCGGAAACAGCTGGCCGCCGAAGAAACGAACTGGCATGAGATCAATCACGCCGTTGGTCTGGTGCTGAATTTTTCATCAATAAAAGCCTGAAGGAGTTCGCCGTGAGTTGGATACAAAGAGCGAAGGCGCTGTTTCGAGGTAAGAAGCTTTCAGGGGATCATCGGGATGAACTGGAGTTTCACCTCGCCATGCGCGAGCAGTTGAATGTGGCACAGGGGATGTCCCCAGAAGATGCACGTCGTGATGCCCGCCATAGATTCGGGAACCCTGTATCACTGCGCGAGAGGATGCGGGAGATCGATCTTATAACGTGGCCGGGTAGCGTCCGCCAAGACCTCCGCTTCGGCGTCCGAACCCTGCTCAAACATCCTGGATTCACCGCGAGCGCTGTTCTGGCTCTTGCGCTCGGCATCGGTGTGAACACTACCGTATTCACTATCTACAAGGCCGTGGTGGAACGTTCGCTCGATGCGCGGGATCCTGGCAAAATGGTCAACGTGGCTTTATCGCGCCCGTCTGGCGATATCGATCCCGCGTTCAGTTATCCCGACTACCTCGCCTACCGGGATCACATTGCGGCCTTCTCTGGTGTGATCGCTGAAGATCGTGAACGATTGACTCTGACGGGAGTTCCCAGCCCCACTCACGAGCCGCATTCCGCGCTTGGGACCATCGCTGGGACGTTTGGCTTAGCATCACGCAAGTTGTCTTCGAGCGGAGCGGAGTTCGCAACCGTTGCAGAGATTTCAGAGAACTACTTCGAGGTCCTCGGCACGCCGGCATTTCGTGGCCGCCTGATTAAATCTGGAGATGCCAAAGACCTCGCGGCGCGTCCATCTGTGATGATCAGCGAGAACTACTGGACGATGCGATTCGGGGCCGATCCCGCCGTTGTGGGCAGAATCGTGAAGCTGAACGGCGCATCCTTCACGGTCGTCGGCATCACGCCGCACAATTTTGTGGGAACCGGAATCGCAACACCGGACTTCTGGATTCCGCTCTCGTTGCAACTCCTTTTGTATCCGGATACAAACCCTTTGCGCGACCGCGAAAACGAATGCTGCCGAATCTTTGGGCGGCTCGCGGCCGGCGTAACGATGGAGCAGGCACAGGCTGAATTCAACGTCATCGCCAATCATCTGCGAAGCCTTCATGATCCGAATTCAGAAGCGAGCAAGCCAGTCGTCGCGCAGATATGGCCGGGATCGCCATTTGGCCGGAAGATCGATTCATCGCTGCAATTTGCGGTGTTTCTTATCATGCTCGCTGTCGGCATGGTCCTGGTCATCGCCTGCGCCAACGTTGCGAGCCTGCAACTGGCTCGCGCCGCGGCGCGCCAGAATGAGTTCGGCATGCGGCTCTCGTTAGGCGCATCGCGAAGCCGACTCATTCGCCAACTGCTCACCGAAAGCGCGCTCCTGGGAGTGATCGCAGGGGGTGTGGCGCTTCTGTTTACGTGGGGATTTCTCCATATCATCGCGGTGGAGATGTCGACTGCGCTTCCTCCGGAATGGGGCTCGTTGGTGATACATGTCGATCCCGACATGACGACCTTCGCGTATGTCCTCGGGATCTCTCTTCTAGCTGGAGTTCTTTTTGGAATAGCGCCGGCTCTCGAGTCTTCCCGATCCGCGGTAAGGTCTTCTCTCAAGGCGAACCAGGAGACTTCACCCACAAGAAGCAGACGGATGCGCGATTCTCTTATCGCGGCCCAGGTCGCAGTCTGCCTGGTGCTGATGATCGCTGGCAGCTTACTCATTCGCGGCTCCATACATTCGCTCAACATGGACACCGGATACGAGATAAGGCATGTGATCAACCTCGAACTTCAGTATCCGGAGGGGAAGAAGTACGACGGCGAAATGAAGCGCACGATACTGCGCGAGGTTCGCACTCGCGTTGGTGCGCTGCCGGGTGTGACGGCCATAACTATCGGCAGGGCTCCGGACGGCGGTGGAGCCAGAACAGCGCAGGTCTCTCCGACGGGCCATGCATCAGACGATAGGAGCGGCCCGTATCTTTTCTACACCTACATACTTCCGAATTACTTCGAGACATTAAACATTCCACTTCTCGCGGGGAGGCGCTTTCAAGTGCAGCCGGGTGCGGCGGAACCATTGGCGACGATTGTGAGCGAATCCGCCGCAGCAGAGCTGTGGCCTGGCCAAGATCCGCTAGGGCGGAAGATCTCGATGAGTACGTTGAACCAGTTTCACAACAAAGGCGAATCCGTTCCAGATGGCATTTCGTATCAGGTTATGGGAGTCGCGCACGATACGCGCGGCGTTCAACTGGACGGCAGCGATGTGGCACAAATTTACTTGCCGTTGTCTGAGGACCATATTGAAGAGCATCCGTTGCTGATCCGCACTCAAGCAGATCCTGCACTTATTTCGAAAGACATTGGCGCCATAGTCGCGTCTGTCGATGCCAATGTAGTCGGCTACACCTCGACGTTGGACGAGATGCTACATTTTACGGCGCCCTTCGTCGTTTCCCGGTGCGCCGCAGCTTTCACATCGGTAGTGGGATCGTTGGGGCTTCTGCTCGCGTCTATGGGTATTTATGGAACAGTCAGCTATGTTGTCCTGCTGCGCACGCGGGAAATGGGCATTAGGATGGCGCTTGGAGCTAGCAAAGTAAGTCTCTTCGGCCTAATTCTTCGGCAAAGTATCCGACCGGTGATCGTCGGCCTGGGAGTGGGCATGATCCTGGCTCTATTTGCCTCCCATCTCTTGCGCACACTACTTTATGGGCTGGGCGCAATCGATGCTGTCTCATTCCTGGGAGTTTCGCTCTTTTTGCTGGCGATCGCGTCGTTCGCCGCTTACATCCCCGCCCGCACTGCAACACGCGTTCACCCGGTAGTCGCCTTGCGGTATGAATAAGATGACATGATACCCTCACGAAATGTCGTTGTGCAGTTCGCAACGAAACGTGACGGTGCATTTCCGAAGGCATTTACATCTGTCGACTTCTCGAACGAAGCCGTGGTTTGCGATTGCTTGTGACTCCCGGGGCATCGCCGCTAGCACCGCGTCCATGGACTGCGAGACTGTCGATTGTCGTCCAGCGCCAAGGACAGACTGGAACCAAGAGCATCCTTGGGCAACGGAGACAGCTCAAAGCTGTACCGTCATTCTGGAACCAGCACTACGATACGACCTTCAACGACGCCGGGCACGCTGAACTGTAGGAATCTATTCGCACAGATTGATGCTTGGATAAGCTTGACTACGCCGTAGATTTTAAAACGGGACTGGGTAGTTGCGGTTGCAGCGTTCCCTAACTACCACTATCTGAAATTCGTCTACGATGGCAAGGCTCTCCAGGCGGCCATGTACCGCCTCCAGGACCCGACGGCAGACACTCCCACGTAGGAGGTGAGGGATACCTTCACTGTAAATCCGGCAAAGTAATTCGTCATCCACTTATGGCTAAGCAAGCAGCGAAGAAGGCCACAACGGCAGTAGCGATGGCCATTACAAAAGTCGTCAAAGATGCAGTGGTGCCGGATTCCGGCAAAAGGAACATGCAGAAGGACGTAGATTCAGCCTCGAAGACTGGAAGGATAGCCACTCCCCCCAGCCACCTTTGCAGCCCAATAAAGTGTACAGTCAACTTTACTTTACATGTTACTCATGCCTCAGAATCGGCGGCGCAGAATGCAGGTTAATACTGTCGAGTGAGCTTATTAGTTATATTTGTGATCGTTTCTGTTACATTAACCGGCTTGAACTCCGAAGGTAATCGCGAGCGGAGTTGGGGCAACGGAACAACCTGGGCCGCGCGAAAACTGCTGTGTCGACGCCGGCCACACTACCGAGACGCGCATGCGAATATCCTCTGCTATATGCAACTTTTTGGAGCGCGCATCATTCAAGGCTGGAGGGAGGGGAACGATAGCGGTATCAAAGAGATCACAAGAAACCGACTAAAATACCTGTTCACGTATCTTTATCGCACTCGGTTAGGCGCAAAGTTTGTGCAGAGGAGTGAAACGATCCGGAGGTCCAACTCACATGTTGCGCAAGGCCGTTTTCAAGTTGCTCGGGTTGTCCCACGTGGTCGTCGCCCAAGCGATGGCGCAACTGAGCATTCCCGATAATCCAGCCGGGCGCACTCTCCAGTAGGGCTTGATGGCATCAGGAATTCTTAAGCTTCCTGCGATGCATCGACCGGAAGTTTCCCGGCAAAACCATCTTGCACTTAGTCATGGATAACTACGGGACGCACGGACACCCCAACGTCAAAACCTGGCTCGACCAGCATCCCCGCTATGTCGTCCACTATGTGCCCACCGATTGCAGCTGGTTGAACCTGATTGAGCGCTGGTTTGCAGAACTGACCAATAAACGCATCCGCCGCGATTCGTTTCTCAGCGTCGATGAGCTGATCACCGCAATTGAAGATTTCCTTGCCGCTTGGAACCAGAATCCCCAACCATTCGTCTGGACTGCCACCGTCAATTCCATCGTCGCCAAACTCGCCCGATGCCGCCAAACTCTCGAACAAATCCAACTCGGTTGCACAGCCCCAAAAATCCGAAAACGTCTGTCCAGCTAATTCGTGGACACTACACTAGCCAAATGCTAAAGAAAGGTTTTCGTCTGTTCCTTTAGCAACTCCGCCAGCGGAGAGTGTTCGGCTCGCCAAGTGGTTTAAGCTAGGTCGGCTCCGTCAGCCCACGACAATCAAAAGATCCCACGACCAATACACGACCATCGTGCGGACTACACCGTCCCAAATGGTCCTAAACCATCCTAAAGCCAGGGACCACAACGCTAATCTTCTCAATGATATCCGCTGATTCCAGACCACTTAGTTTGCTTGCTAGGCAGCCCTGAAAAGGCCGGCGTCGGCGGTTCGATCCCGTCTCTGGCCACCACCTTTCAATCAATAGTTTGAGAAGGATTCTCAAAAACTGCAAGAGCTTTGCGAGAGAGCTAGACTCTCATGCTTGTGCTCAAGGCAAGTTCGGATCGACACGAGGGGAACTTGACGCCTGGCTCAAGACACTTCCCCAGCCACGCATAATTGCCATGGAAACGATCTTTACCGGCTGAAACTACGATCATCTGTGTCCGCACGCGAAACAGGCGTAGGTGGCGCTAGATGGGGTCTCTTTATGTTCGCCAATAATCGTCCCCTCTCGGCCTGCCCTTTCATTTGGGGCTGATCGCGCCGGCGGCGGGCCAGTCGGTAGCACACACACGCTTTAGGTTCATCTCGAAGCAGCGCACCGGGGCCTTCCCTGGCCGTATGCGGTCGCCAACCTCATGCCACGCACCATCGTTGATGACAGCGGTGTAGTGGATCATCATCGGTCCGGTGGAGATGTCCCATGTGTACCCATCCGGCGTCAAAGTCACCATGAAATCGCCGACACTGCCCATCGCATACGGGCTGGCCAGAAACAAAGAGCCTTTCTGCTCAGAGTTTACCTACTTCTCGTGAGAAGGCTTGCTGCCGTCGGGCCCAACCTGAATCTCACCTTTTTTTGTGCCCTTCAACGTCGCTGCTGTCGTAGGCGACCACTTTGTCCCGTTTCGTGAGCGTGCGGCAGAGATTGATGCCGGCAATTGGAAATTCGCCGATGTCGAGGAGAGCCATCGCCTCTCGGAACTTGTTCCCGTATCCAATGCACTTACAAGTCTCTTGGAACGCCTGGGGGTCTGCATACATTTGTGACCCACTATGAAGGGGTCCGATATGGTGGAGGAGACGCGTGGGATTCGCACTTCGCCAGCGACCCGTGTGTTCTTCAGTACAACAAGCAATGGGCGTTGTTCTATTTCGGACTGAGCAGCAAAGACGGGGAAGCCATGCTATGCCGGAGAATACGGCGATTCTCGATATGGAGCGTGGTAAACTCGATGTCCTGCGATTGCTTCCATGGCAGACGGATACCTCGATTAGCGAAAAGTCCTGGGGTTATATTGACAATGATAACTATCGCGATGCCCGGTCTTTGATCGCAGAGCTGGTGGATGTTGTCAGCAAGAACGGCAATCTGTTGTTGAATGTAGGCCCGAAGGCGGATGGCACGATAACCGCGCAAGCCCAGAAGGTGCTGCTGCAGATGGGCGCGTGGCTCTCGACGAATGGGGAAGCGATCTATGGATCCCGGCCCTGGCTCCTATACGGAGAAGGCACTACCAAGGTGATGAAGGCGGGAGTGATGGGTAGTGACACGCAAAACTACACTGCACAGGACATTCGCTTCACCACGCGCGGGAATACGCTTTCCGCCATTGCGCTTGGGTGGCCGGACGACAGCAAGCTTCTCATCCACTCACTCCTGCCAGGCACCCCGTATACGGCGGGCAGGGTATGCTCGGTCGACCTGCTTGGTAGTAAAGAGGCCGTGCGCTGGCAACAGCAGGCGGATGGTCTCGCCGTTCGGTTGCCTAAGATCAAGACAACGGATCTCGCTTACACGCTGCGGATTCAAAGCGCATCGTCAAGCCACGGCTGCACCACCGCCACGAAGGCAGTAAGCAGCAAACTAAAATGATCCCAAGCAAATGGTTTAGAGACTGGGCGTTGCGAGCCTCGCGCTCAAAGCGGCGAAGAGTCAGAAAGTCCTGAGCCAATTCTTTCGGCAGAAACTTACGGGGCGCGGGGCAATTCAGTTGCAGATCCTCCACCTTGTAAGCCAGCCCCATGCCAGCAGCGTGAGGCTTGCCAAGCGGGAATTACCTCAAGAAAGGTCGGTCGACGGAAGCGACATATTACGATTCAACAACGAGACCTGTCCGTTGGTTGTGACAAATCCCATAGGCCACCTCAAAACCTAACGCCAGCGAATGTCATTTCGTACTGCGCTTCGCTTGCAGAAGCAAACAGCCAGTGACCTTACAATGCTTTCGCGAAGCTGCGCTGGCGTCTCATCCACGGGGCTATGTAGCAGTTCATTTATCCTGTCCTCCCCGTACTCTTCACTTCAGAATTTGTAGCTTCCACCAAACCATCTGAATACATCATCAGGAGATCTCCTGACGATACTTCCACTGTTGTCCCTGCATAGGGCGCTTCGGGCAATAGGCCAAGAACTGGACCGCCTTTATATCAAGGCGAGTTGTCAGTAGCTTCCCGCCTCGCTTGCTTATCAGGAAGGGCGGACATAAACCACTTTTCACCTACCGGAGAGAACAATGAGGCTCGGCGGACACGCACCAGAACATGCTGGCGAACCGATTCTCACACGCCTGACCAAAAAGCAGGCGCCTTGAGTTTGCGGTAACGAGGCCGAGCAAGTTGCGCAACCGCGCGACCGAATTGCGCTCAAAAAGAGAGCGGAATCGTATTGCCCGGCCTTCTGTCCCTATCACTGGATCGTCAGGAGTACAGCCCCGGGGCAGGCCCTTCCTTGCTTGCCGTACACCTATTGCTTCGGCGGCGCCTTCAGCAAAAAGGTAAGCGAGATTCCAGCGACCTGGCCATCGTTGCGAAGGCTGTAGTAATAGAAGCCGGACCAGGTGACGTGTCCGCTGACGGGAATGTCGAGTGAGCTGGTGATGCCGTTGTCTTCCAGGGCAGTGTTTGGGGTCGTGACCTTGGTCTTTCTCTTTCTCGTAGCGGAGTAGAGGGTGGTGGGATGGACG
Organism: Acidobacteriaceae bacterium; assembly: GCA_025355385.1. GTDB lineage: Bacteria > Acidobacteriota > Terriglobia > Terriglobales > Acidobacteriaceae > JANXZS01. The sequence goes on from JANXZS010000186.1 coordinate 18,782, forward strand.
GCGAGCTGTTCATAAGCGTCCGCTTCAAAGCTCATGTTGTGTGGCAGATCGACGGATGCGCCGGCCTGGAAGTGGGCCAGCAATCCAACGGCGGTGTAGCTTTTGTGGACACGGGCGCCAACCAGCCTGCTTGAGCTGCCAATGCCGAACTCGATGTCAGGGGAGAAGATGCCCACTCCCCGTTCGAAGTGATTGTTGATGTCGAAGGTGACCTTGCCCGCGCCCAGGCCGTAAGCCGCTTCGCCGGTCGGCATGCCAATCGTTACGTTGCCGCTGTAGTCTGCCACGCCGTGAGTGTTGAACTGGCCGCCGATTGCCACGTCGCCCGGGGCAGCATGAACAACCTTTTCGACGTAGACGGGGTGGTGCTTTGGTCCCGTAGTCTCGGAGACGTGGATGTAGGCATAGATCGGCACTGAGGCGCTGATGCTGAACAGTTGGTTGAACCGATAGGCGGCCCCGGGAGTCTCGACCGAGGACCAGCCATTATCGTGGTCGTACTCTGAACTGGTCACCAGTGAGGCATTGAAGCTGCGAGTGAAGGGGATGATGCCGGCAACACCAGCGTCGTTGGTGGAAGCAGCGGCAGAGATTTTGGCCTGAGAAGTGGGGTAGGAGGCAGCGACGACTGCCTGCCCGGAGGCGGGGCGCAGATCTGCAGAGCCAAGAACCACGGCGCAGAAGAGAACCAGTAGGTGGCGCTTTCGCAAAAAAGGCAAGATGACTCCAGGCACAGCGTCGCTCTGATCGGCTTTATAGAGGGCGAATGCGAGATTAGCAGTAGCCATGCCCATGAGAAATACTACCGACGGGTCACTGTTACCAATTCCACTGGTTGCTGCTGTGTGGGAACAGACAGGGGCTTGGGCGTATTGTGGCATTCCCGAAGTTCACATTCGCAGGAACGCGTAACTTCGCTTTGATTTGCGGGGTGCTTAAGAGGAGTCGCCACGGCCGATAGCACATAAGTTGTAGGGGCTCGCGCTGGGGAGCGCGTTGGCCCTAACACTCGCGACTCCGAGAGATATTGGGGGCAGTGACCAAGACCTCCCGCGATGGAAGGTCAATTCAGGCTGAATGCCCTTCAAACAACCTGATCGCGCGGCCGCACGACTCGGCATTTGACTGGGATGGCAATAAAGCGCCCTTTTCTCGCTAATCTTTAAGGTCAGCGTATATCCCCGTAGTCAAAAATTGGGGGAAGGTGCCGCTAACCAAGTGCCATAAAACTTCAGCCGCTCTCGGGAATTTAGAATCGCGATACGCCACATCGCCCATCCGCTGCCGCTTTTCCGCCAGGGTGGATTGAATCGTCGCCGCAATTAGAGCCTGGTCAATCAGGGTGCCATCCTCTGTGCGCACACCATATCGCTGCCATTGCCATAGTTGAGCGCGAGAGATCTCCGCGGTCGCCGCGTCCTCCATCAGGTTGTAGATGGGCACGCAGCCGACGCCGCGAAGCCACGACTCCAGGTACATCAAGCTGATGTCCACGTTGCGCGTGAATCCTTCGAGAGTGATCCTGCCCTTGGGGATCTCGAGAAGATCTGAGGCAGTGACTTGAGTCGCCATCGCCAAATCCGAATGAACCTGGTTTGGCCCAGGCATGTGCTCATCGAAGGCCTGCATCGCTAAGGGCACCAGCCCAGGATGGGCAACCCAAGTTCCGTCATGCCCCGCCTTCACTTCGCGCAGCTTGTCCAGGCGCACCCGCTCCATGGCCTCCGCGTTCGCCTGCGCATCATTGCGAATCGGAATCTGCGCCGCCATACCGCCCATTGCGTGCGCGCCTCGCCGATGGCATGTCTTGATCAGCAGACGAACGTATGACCGCAGAAATGGCTGCTCCATTGTTACGTCGCCGCGTTGTGGCAGGACGAATGAAGCACGTGCACTGAATTTCTTGATGAAGCTGAATATGTAATCCCAGCGCCCGCAGTTCAGCCCGACGGAGTGCTCCCGTAGTTCGAACAAAATCTCATCCATCTCGAACGCCGCCGTGATGGTCTCAATCAACACCGTGGCGCGAATCGTCCCTCGGGGAACCGCGGCAAAATCTTCGGCGAAATTGAAGACGTCATTCCACAGTCTTGCTTCGAGGTGGCTCTCGATTTTGGGCAGATAGAAATATGGTGCCGTGCCGCTATACAGAAGGGTTTGTAAGTTGTGGAGGAAGTAAACTCCAAAGTCGAACAGCGAAGCAGAGATGCTGCCAGTCGCACCCGGCCAATGATTCTCTGTCATATGCCATCCGCGGGGCCGCACAAATAGAACCGCAGGCGCGTCATTCAATTGATACCGCTTACCCTCCGGCGATGTGTATGAAATTTTCCGCGCATTGGCATCGCGCAGGTTATGTTGTCCACCCAGGCAGTTGGCCCACGAGGGTGCAGTCGAATCCTCAAAATCCGCCATGAAGACCCTGGCCCCGGAGTTCAACGCATTGATGACCATCTTGCGGTCGGTCGGCCCGGTGATTTCTACGCGGCGATCGCGTAGGTCCGCAGGCGGAGGCGCGACCTTCCATTCGGCCTCGCGTATGCAGCGCGTCTCCGGCAGGAAGTCCGGAAGTACACCGGCATCGAACTGTGCCTGACGCAGTCGCCTCTGCTCCAATAGGTTCAGCCGTTGCGCTTCAAACCTGGTATCTAGACTGCTCAGAAAATGCATCACTTCAGGAGTAAGAATCTCGGACTCATACGGGCCTTGGTTGCGGTGTGCTTTTTGGTTCGGGATGCTGCTGATCGTGGACATCGGATGCGGCCTCCTTGGCATGATGCGTGGAACAGTTACTTTGCGCGAGTTCACAGCCCTCACCGGGAACATCTTAGAAGATGTTCCCGGGCTATTCCTTCTGTAGGTGTAGTACAGCCCCGCTAGGTCTGCGTCAGGCGGCTGCCCCTTCCAGGAATTGCGCTTCTTCAGTGGAACCCGACATAGCGTTCGTCGAAGTCTCGCCCGCGCTGATCGTGTTTGCAACCAGGTCAAAGTACCCCGTCCCGACAAAGCGCTGATGACGCACCGCGCTGTAGCCTTCGCTGCCAAGTTGAAATTCCTTCTCTTGTAACCGCGAATATGCCAGCATGCCTTGCTCGCTGTAGGCTTTGGCCAGTTCAAACATTGAAAGGTTGAGGGCGTGAAATCCGGCCAAGGTGACGAATTGAAACTTGTAGCCCATCTCTGCAAGTCGCTTCTGGAACGTCGCAATCGCGGCATCATCCAGCTTCTGTTTCCAGTGAAACGACGGAGAGCAGTTATACGCCAGCAGCTTGCCCGGAAATTGCTCATGAATAGCCGTAGCGAACTGCTCCGCTTCTCGAATATTTGGCTGCGAAGTCTCACACCAGATCATGTCCGCATAGGGAGCATAGGCCAGCCCGCGGCTAATAGCGGCATCGATCCCGCCATTCATGCGGAAGAATCCCTCCACGGTTCTCTCCCCTGAGATGAAGCGTGCATCGTAAGGGTCGCAGTCGCTGGTAATGAGTTGCGCGCCATTCGCATCCGTCCGCGCCACCAGGACTGTCGGCACATCCAACACATCTGCAGCCAACCGTGCGGCAATGAGCTTCTGCACCGCCTCGCGAGTCGGCACCAGGACCTTGCCCCCCATGTGGCCGCACTTCTTGGCGGATGAAAGCTGGTCTTCGAAGTGAACTCCGGCGGCACCAGCCTCGATCATAGACTTCATCAGTTCGAACGCATTCAGCGTTCCGCCAAAGCCCGCCTCGGCGTCGGCGACAATTGGGAGCATCCAGTCGATATCGCTTGAACCTTCGCTGTGCGCAACCTGGTCTGCTCGCATGAGGGCATTGTTAATACCGCGTACGACCTGGGGCACGCTGTTCACCGGATACAGGCTTTGATCGGGATACATCTGCCCACCCACGTTCGCATCCGCTGCTACCTGCCAACCACTCAGGTAAATTGCCTTCAACCCCGCCTGTGCCATCTGTACCGCCTGGTTGCCAGTAAGCGCCCCCAAGGCCGCGATGTGCTCCTGCTCATGCAACAAGGCCCAGAGACGCTCTGCTCCTGACCGCGCCAGGCTATACTCCACCCGAACAGTACCGCGGATACGGTTAACATCCTCAGATGTATACCCGCGCTTGATCCCGGCCCAGCGTTCTGACTCCAAGGACATGTCCATCTTTCTGCTTCCGTATTTGCTCATCGCGACTCTCCTTCAGGGTTGGTTTGCAGCTCCTCTGCTGCTTCCAGTACGCTGAGTAAAGACTATGAATTGAGAACCATCAAGTAGCCTGGAACGATTCAGACCAGCGCACGAATCGTTCTACTGTGCCTTTCGAGGTGTAGCATGACATTGCCGGGAGATGCTCGCCCAACAATGGCACAGAAAACGAAGCGCAGTACCGCCCGCGCTGCAATTCCACACTCCTCTGCCGGGGACAGTGCGACAACATCCATCACTCATCTCCGCCAAGAACTGCTACGCATGTTGCGTGCCCGCAACATCCAGGCGGGCTACCGTATTCTCGACCAAACAGAGCTCGCTCTTCGATCCCTTCGCGCCACGGACGAAGGTGCTTCTGATCTTCTGCTGCTAGTTGCCCAATGGATTGACGCTGGCTATCGTGACTACATCTTCCTCGACGAGATGCTCGCCCAATTCCCTCCCTCAATCCGTCCACAACTTAAGGTGGGTGCCTTTCTGCGCGTGAAGATGGTGGAAGCGTTCCGTGCGCTTGCCACCAATGACGCAGACGCGGCGATCAACATACTCGACGTTGTACTCCGTCTCGATGGCGATTTGCTCGATGCCGATCTGAAGACCGTAGCGCATTTATGGCAAGGCCGCGCCCACCGGAAAAATGCAGATTATAAGAGTGCGTTGCAACACCTGACTGCGGCACGGGACTTCGCAACCACGCTGCCTGATTGTGGCGCTCTATGTGCCGTGATCAAAATTCAACAAGGCTGGGTGCTCTTTCAGCAGGGTGACACCAAGAGCGGACTCGCGCTTCTGCAGCAGGCCGAAGATGCCCTGATCAAAACGGATCACACCATCGCCAAGGGCAACATAGAATCCGCGCGCGGACGCATCATTCGCCGTCAGGGCGACTACGCAGGCGCACTCGAATGCTTTGATCGTGCAATCGCTCTTTACGCGGCCGACTATCCCAACCATCCCAACCTCGCCCGCGCCCTAACCAATGCCGGCTTTGTCAAACGCCTGCTCGCGCTGCAACTACGCAAGAACATCGATGCCCGTACCCAGCAGACCAACACCATACCGCCGGGCGATGTGAATCGCGGAGCTCGCGACCCGCATCTTCGCGAGTTGCGCCGTCTGCACCAAGAGCTATATCGCAGCGCCATCGTACAACTCGAGCGCGCGAAAGAAATCTGTCTGCTCCATGCACATCACAGTGGCCTTGGGTCCGCTCTTGTAAATGCCGGACACCTGCATCTCGACATCGGGGATGTTGAACTTGCTCGATCCGAAGCCGAACAAGCGTATTTGCTGGGCACAAAAACGCAGAGTTCGCTGCTCATGGCGCGCGCCCGCATCCTGCTGGCCCTGACGGAAAACTCGCACGTCAACGAATGGCTTGGCGACTCCCGCAATGCACCGCGGCATGCCATGAACGCGAAGCGCTTTTGCATTGAGGCCATTGAACTGGCTCGTCACACTGAGAACAAGCGGCTTCTGATGAACGCTTACCTTGCGCAGGGCGAGGTCGCGTGCAATGAATTCTTTCGCGACTGGTCTCTGGCAAGGCAATCCGCCGACCTTGCATCCGAATTGCTGGTTCCGTCGGACGCCGATTATGCGGTCGAGGAGTTGAGCGCCCTCAAAACCAAGCTGCTACGCGCCGTGGGCATTGACGATACACTGCGTTCATGGTCAGAGGGCGTGGTCGTCGGCAAGACATTTAAAGAAGTCACGGAGGAATTCGCCCAGATCGTCATTCCCCGCATCTGGATTCGCGAAGATCGAAAAGTCTCCCGTGTCGCGCGCAAACTTTCCATGTCCCCCCAGAAAGTTCGGCGACTTCTAAAACGCTCTGGTGTTGCCAAGGCGGATGTAACCGAATAAAACGGTACGATTCTGCGATGCAAGGACTGCACAGACTTGGCGCAATGGCCTGTGTGTATTGTGGGGGACATACAACAGTCGACAATAAAACATCAGGGCTGCTCTCATTTTTCGAATAATGCCTCGATTACAAGTACATGCGGATGAGACAAACGGGGCGACTTGCCGTTTTTTGCCTGTGGATGCTAGCGGCGAGAACTGCCCCGGTGAAATGCCGGCCTCTCACAATTCCCCGCTCAGGAGTGAATAGATGCTAGGACTTCTCATTATTTTCGGATTTCAACTGCTTGGCATAGCTCTTCACAAGCTAGGCGTGCCGCTCCCGGGAAGTGTTCTGGGGCTCTTGCTATTCACCGCCGCGCTAGCCATCGGTCTTGTCAAATTGGAATGGGTGGATCGAACTGCTACGTTTTTGGTACGGCATATGATGTTGCTCTTTATCCCTGTGATGGCGGGTCTAACCCAACTATCGGCAGAACTGCGCCGCGATGGCGTGGCCCTGCTTGCAAGCTTGGTAGTTAGTCTCTTGGCCGTTATTTTGACAACGGGCGGGTTGGCCCATTTCCTTTTGCGCGATCATCAGACTGCAATTCCCGCGTCAGCGGAAAAGGAATGATGCCGCTGATGGAGGCCTTTAATAGCCCCACCTTCGCCATCGCCATAACACTGCTTCTCTATTGGGGCTCGCTGCATATAGAGAGCCGGTATCCCTGGGCCAATCCCCTGGTCACGGCCTGTGTGGCCTTGGTACTAATGCTTTATATGCTTCACATTCCCTATGCTAAATATCGTGTCGGGGGAAACATGTTTTCGTATCTGCTGGGTCCGGCGACGGTGGCGCTCGGGGTGCCCATGTA